>CAZJKZ010000098.1:0-8449 GCA_964546885.1 uncultured Bacteroides sp. | reverse complement strand
AATACATCAGTTAATGAGACGGCTTGAACCATCCCATTAACTGGGAATTAATTAATGGATGGTATGGAAGATATGGATCATGCCCTCAACCGTCATTGTACCAATTGTTCCATCAGGAAGGCGTACGTCAAACACGCAAGTATGCTCCTTTGCTAGAAGACAAGGTATAGAGTAAGCCTCAACTTGTGCTAAAGCTTCGGCATTGGCAAGTTCGAGGTCGGAAAGAGCGTCAGCGTGGCTTATGGCAGCTCTGCCGAGATAGCCGCCAACAAGAGTCAGAGCCGCAATGGCGGCTGTAACCATGAACTTCTTGTTCATAATTAAGATGTTTTGATTAATAGATTGAGGTATTTATTACGAATCCATGGAGCGTGATGCGCTCGGGATCCTCTTTTTCATTATAAAAAATGTCAATATGCCGTTTAAACGGTCCGTCAACTGAGTCACCCACTAACGTGACTGTCATGAATTCTGTGGAGCCGGGCGCGATTGCAGATGAAGAGGCTACTGCAGTAAGGCAACTGCACGAAGGCACAGTCTCCTGAATTGTTAGAGGCGCTTCGGATGTGTTAAGTACTGCAAAACGCTTTACTATTGTGTCACCGGGATTTAGCGCACCGATAGCTTCCACAGGCACTAAACAGAAATTTGATTTTTCACATGCGTCTTCGCCTTTGATAATGCGGTCGTAGACCTCTCTGACTTTGGGGTTTATCACAGGATTTCCAACAGCCACCACTTTATTATCCGTATCAAGCAGCAGAGTATGATATGCATTTTCTGACGGCAAAGTATTAGCCGTAAAAAATGCATCATCATAATCAATAGCCACCGGATGATTAAACTGATACTTTGCGAGCACCCGGCGTGTCTCATCCGGTTCTTTAGTATTGAGAATCATCAGAAAAGCAACATCAACATCATCCGACGTCATCACACTATTGATATATCGATCCCATTCCTGAAGCCTCATCCGGCATGCGGTGCAGCCCTTTGAGTCGATATACGTTACAATCTTGAAATCAGCATTATCCATCGTATAGTCAATAGGGGTGTCCCCTATATAGTACACCAGGCTGTCAGGAAGAGTAATCTCCTGCCCCAGCAGGGAGACAAGAATCCTGCGCTCCTTCTCGATTCCGCTTGAACAAGAAGTGGTAAGTACAAGAAATACCAGAAATATGATGCTGATGCAGCGCATAATCTATTAGTTAAATCTTAATTCGGAATGTGCTATTACCTTTATTGATACGCATAGTCGAGCCTTATTCTTCGTACACCGCTATATAGATATTGCCATCCTCTGTGGTGATCTCCACGGTGTCGCCATAATAGAGGTCTGTGCTGATGACAGCGGAATACTCTGTGGACACGGTGTACTCTTCGGTGAAATCACTGTGGATAATCACAATCTCGGCTTCTCCCTCGGGAGAAGGGAAGTTGATGCTCAGTATGCCGTCGGCATATATGCACACAGGCAGAGGATGCGCGGCGGGCATACGAGGACGATCCTTACCTGTACCTTTATTCGGAAATATTGGTACTTTTTTCTCTTCTGCACTTGTAGATGAAGCGCCAAGAGAAAGCATCAAAAACAATGTTAGTAGAATTTTTATCTTCATAACTCTTTCGATTAATAATTTCGACACAAAATTAGAGATACTTTTTGAAAAAACTATCAAATTTTTGTCACTAAATAGAGTGCATTTTAATTTTTCTATGCAACTAAACGGCTTATTATCAGATATTTACGAATATACCAAAATTTGAATTACAGTGCACTTATAAGTGCTTGATAATAAACTATTTACCCGCAAATTGCAAAAATTGCCTCTTAATATTGCTATTAATCAATGAATTAGCTTTGTTTTTCGAACTAACATACCATATTATTTGCTTATATTTTATTAAATTTAATCTCATTCCACCCGGCAATATTTGCTTCTTCAATCTTTTTAAACAGTCTCATTCTCTTTGATGCGACACTGTCATACTTTATTTCCATGATATGTGCAATTATTCTGTAGTTAATACCAGCCAAAATAAATGCTATAAATTTTAAGTTCTTTTCTGTAATATTTGGGAGAGCCTGTTTTATTCTACTTATTATGCCTCCAAAAATATCATCCACCGACATTTCTATTAGAAGTTGTTTAAAAACAAATGTGAATGAAAAAGAGCACCGGATCAAACAATCAATCAGTTACCCTTTGGAAATTGTTTAAAAGATAGTAAAAACGTAAACAAAACCAAAACAATATGTATCTGACAGATTTGACCGATGCTCAAAAAGATTATATAAGAGGAACAATCCTTATGGAAAATTGGCGCAGCAAATATGATTTTTTTCTCATACTTGACGCAATCATCTACATAGATGTCAGCGGTTGTCAATGGCGCATGCTTCCGGCTGAATACCCCAAATGGCAGACCGTGTATTATTACTTCAGACGCTGGGGAGCCATGGATGCCTTCTCCGAACTTGAGGATGAACTGGTTCAGAAGGTACGTCTCAAAAGAGGAGAGTCTCCAACCCCGACCATCGGTGCCATCGACAGCGAGAGTTCCCGCTCCGCACTTCCCCGCTCCCAGAAGGGAATAGACGGCAATAAGAAAGTCAAGGGTGTGAAACGCAATATAATAACAGATAAGGACGGTGATATTCTCGAAGCGACCACCACACCTGCCAATATACACGATTCCAAGTCTGCCTATACATTGGTTGCACTCCTCGTGACGGCTTATCCCTGGATAAAGAGGATTTACGCCGACAGGGGATACCGTGGCAAATTCATCGAGGAAGCAAAACATGATTTGGGCATTGATATAGAAATAACACATTCCAACTACAGTGGAAAGTTTGTTCCGGCTAAGAAACGATGGGTTGTCGAGCGCACTTTCGCATGGCTTGATAATTTCAGGAGGCTCTGCAGGAATTATGAGGAGACCACGGCTTCGGCAAATGAGATGCTCATGGTGGCGGCTGTCGTTATTTCCCTCAGAAAACTGACTTCTATTAACAATAATTTTTAAACAACCTCTTAGTGTCGCTGTAGCCGGATCCCGCAATATCTGAGTCTCAAAATTCAGTTTTTCCTTCATTACTGCTTTTGACTGTGCAGAGTTTAGATCGGTTATATACTGAACACTCATCGAGTTGATAATATTGATAAAGCAACTGAACCTTTTAGAGAAGGAACTATCAGTATCCTTTAAATTATCTTTAGCTGTCTGTATATTTTCCTTTTCCGATTTATAATTATTACATATCTCCGATTTTAATTTGCGAATAGTCTCCTCCAGATGGATTATATATCTTGTCTTTTCCTCAATTTTCAAAATAATATCAGACTTCTCGTCGTTCAAACGCTCATTTTCAAGATTTTTATTTTTTAGTTTATTATATAATCGCTTTTTCTCTCTTAAAATGGCATCGCTGCGTGCGGAAATCTCATTTATCTTAGAGTTCATAACGGTGTTTTCGTTGACCAATTGAGACAGGTGTTCCTCGATTATGTTTTTTTCATTAATTATACTCTCCCTCTCGTTTCTAAGATCACTATTTTCTACCGTCAGAATTTCCATCTCTTTTATCAAACTGTTCGTTTTTTTACGAACTTCGTGTACGGTACTTAAAATATTAATGTTTTCATCTCTTTGTTTAATACCATTTTCCCTGAAATGTGCCATTAGACATGCAAGCACAACACAGATTATCATGCCTACTATAATTATTTCAAATAAGACTCCTATTGTATCACTCTTTTTAAGAGAAACACTTCGATTGATATCGGAAATATGTCCCAGATAATCGCCACGTGCTCCCAACACCGAATTAGAGGCAATTTGAATCAAATCATCATCGATAAGGGTTATGAAAGAGTCAGTGCTTTCAAATACCATGTCGCTGTCACTGTTGTTTCGACAAATAGAATAGTTAAGGGCTGCAATGTTTAGGCGTTCAGCGACCGAGGTACACAATGAATCTGCAATTGCTGCAAGTCGTTTGGCTTCGTCTAATTCGCCGAAATGAAGTTTTATATAGGCTGCATCTATATAATCAGAAGGATGAAGAGTCTTTATATGTTCATACGAATTTCTTTGTCTCAATGATTCAAGAGCTTTGTTATATTTTCCAGCATATGTATAAACTCTTAAAGAGATGGATAAAAGATTAGCCTGTAGCACAAAATCATATGGAAACTCTAAATATGAAATTCTAATCAGACTATCAACCAAGGCTACAGACTGATCGAATTGTTTGAGAGAGCTTAATTCAAGTGTCATTTCTCCCTTAGCATAAACTGCATTTAACTTTTTCCCAATAAACTCGTACAACTCCGCAGCTTTTGCTCTATGAACTGACGCTCTCTTATAGGCATAGGATGCCGTATAAATATCAGCTACAAGTTCATTACAGCGAGCCATCCATAAAGTGTCATTAAGAATCTCTGCCTCCTCTAAGGAACTCAGAGCTTTCTTAATTGCTTCGTTATTAATTCCTGCATTATAATGGATGCGCGCTTTATAAAAAGCCGTCAGCATTTTTTCATTACACAACTGACAACTGTCAAAATATATATTAGCTATATTGATAAGCGAGTCGTCAGTAATATCTATGTAATTCTTATCCATAGCCATGGTAAGCAGCAGTGCGTAGCGTGCCTTCTCCTCCCCTTCTTTCAAAGTGGAGCTGTCTATGCCTTGAAGAAGGGCAAGAGCGGAGTCGGGGTGCTCCTCCATTACAGCGTCTGCACGGTCGAGAGTCGCCCAACTCTCGGAGTGGCGGCTGCAAGCACCGACCAGCAACATAATGGCAGCAGAAAGTATGTAAAGAAGAGATTTCATAATATGTTAGTCGTGAAAGGATTCGTTAACTTGCCAGCTCTCGATGGTGCGCAGCTGACTGGGAAGAAGGCCGCCAGGCCGCCCTCGGCCTTCAGCTCCCGGATGGTGAAACCACAAGGCTATTAACCCTCGTTACACCGGTAGGCCGAGGGCGCAAAGATAAGCATCTTTCGCCACTTTTTCAAATTCGCTCACCACCAAAGCCCTACGATCTTGCGTTTTCTCACATAAATCCTCGGCCACAAAACCCAATAGCGGTAATCCTACCGTGATAACCATTCCCGGAGGGACCGGACATGCATCAGCGCTTGTGTTGTCCAGTCCCTCCGGGAATGCTCTGTTGATGATATTTTTACAATGATATTAAAAGTGAGACGTACCATCGAAGCAATGAGTGCAGACGCGGCATTTCGGGAGACCGATCGCCTTTATCAACTCCTCTATGGTACTGAATTTTAGCGAATCGAGACCGAATTTCTCAGCCATCTTTTGCACAAGGGCATTATATTCGGGAGAACCGGTTTTGGCATAAGCCTCAAGATTCTTGTTGGGGTCGCCCTCAAGTTCAGCTATTATGCGTCGGGTCATAAGCTCCATATCCGATTTTGAAGATGTGAATCCGATAAACGGACATCCATAAATCAACGGAGGACATGCTATACGGATATGCACCTCTTTCGCACCATAATCATAAAGCATCTTCACATTGTCCTTAAGCTGCGTACCGCGCACGATTGAGTCATCGCAGAATACCACGCGCTTATCCTTGAGCATATGACGGTTAGGAATCAACTTCATGCGGGCAACAAGGTCGCGCATACTCTGGTCTGACGGTGTGAAGCTACGGGGCCATGTGGGAGTGTATTTAGCCACACAACGGCGATAAGGCACACCCTTGCCATTAGAGTAACCGTAAGCCATACCTACACCGGAATCAGGTATACCGCAAACACAATCTACATCACTGTCATCGCGCTTACCCATAAGTTCGCCGCTGGCATAGCGCACCTCGTCAACGTTGCGGTCCTCGTATGTAGACACCGGGAAACCATAGTAGACCCACAAGAAAGAGCATATCTGCATCTCAGGCAGAGGCTCCTTAAGAACTGTGATACCGTCGGCTGTGATTTTCACAATCTCTCCGGGACCAAGATCGCGCACCACTTCGTAATCAAGATTAGGGAACGCTGTGGTTTCGCTTGTCACAGCATAACCATCCTCCTTTTTGCCAATGACGATAGGCGTACGGCCGAGCTTGTCGCGAGCGGCTATAAGACCATCGGGAGTAAGAAGCACCATTGAGCATGACCCCTTGATTTTGTCCTGAGCGAAGCGGATACCTTCGGCAAAGTCATCGCCCTCGTTTATAAGGGTCGCCACCAGCTCAGTGGGATTAGTGTTGCCCGAACTTGTCTCGGCAAAATGGATATGCTTGTCAAGCATTTCTTTTTCAAGCTCGTCAATATTCTGTAATTTTGCAACAGTAACGATAGCAAATTTTCCAAGGTGAGAATTGACCACTATAGGCTGCGAATCATTGTCGCTTATAACGCCGATACCCAGATTGCCTTTGAAACGCGGCAACACGCTTTCGAATTTTGTTCGGAAATAAGTGTTTTCAAGACTGTGAATACTTCTTACGAAACCTTTGGTAGGATCGTAGGTGGCCATACCGCCACGCTTTGTACCTAAGTGTGAATTATAGTCTGTGCCGTAATAAAGATCAGTGACACAATCTTTTTTAAGAGCTGTACCAAAAAAACCTCCCATTGCAGTGAGTTTATATATGATTTATGAGTGCAAATTTACGAAATTTTTCTCAATATATTTTTATTACCAATTATATTTTTATTGCATAAAAAAGACAGCAAGCCACGCTCTTCAGCGTAATCATCTACTATTTAGCGGAGAAGCAAGAATAAGATATTCTTTGCCGTCACAGCATGTCACAGCAAAAAGACGAACAGATCCGCCATCCTTGACCCTTAGCTTTTTGCGAAGAGCCTCGGCCGGCATGCTAAAGTTTCGGGTAGTGATATTTAAAAATTTGTATTCGCGGCTCAAACGCTTCAATACCGACGAAGCAAAAGGAAGAACCTCGTCAATGCGTAGCACCGCAGCGGGAAAATTCGGATCAACCGCAGGAGACACATAAAGATGTGTGTTAGGATGAAGAAGCGGCATGCCGAACCTTGAAGATAGAATATTGAAAGGAGCAGCCTTCATAACTGCGGGATAAGGCACATAGAGATAGGCGCCCGCAATTGGCATGGCGAACGAAGGCACCGCCGCAGCATTTTCATCGCGAGTAAACGACAGATCACTGACAACAGAATCAGAGAGAACCGTAACAGCCTCGATAATGTACCGCTCAGGACATGAATCAAAATCGAGTACAGCCACGAGCTCCTTACATTCAGTAGACACACCGATAACTATCATTTTTTCAAGACACGGAAGCAGGGAAGCTGTATGCGATATATCCAACATAGGCGACATCTTAATTATCAGTCGACGGGCAACCTCCCTTATGCGCGGGATAATCTCCACAATGTCGGGCTCGCAATCGGCCAACGAAAAGACACGGCTACCGTCGGCTGCCCTACGAGCAGGATCTATGAAGGCAACATCATACTTCTCTCCGTCATATCGGGATATAAAATCCCTACAGTCGGCGCACTCTATCTTTACATTTTCCTTGGACAGATTATGCTCCAAAATTTTAGCTTTCAGCGGATTAATCTCCACAGCTGTCACTGAAGCCCCCTTTGAGGACATATGAAGGCAATCCACGCCAAGTCCTGCGGTAAGATCCACTACCCTATCGCCGCTTGAAACCAATGTCGCATGCAAATCAGCAATAGCATCCGATGTGCATTGCTCTCCGGCTATGGCATCCGGGAAAAGCCATTGGGAGCGCTGAAGCGTGTCCGGCAATTTTTTGGCGTATTTTTTACGGCACTCAATCTGGGTAATGGCAAAAGCTATGTCTTCGGAGCCATGATATTTCAGTCGGAGCTTCAAAGGGTCCTCATCAATATTCTTTTCGATGAATGACCAAAAGTCGGAAGGTAAAAGCATTGGGGGTGATATAAATAACAGCCCTACCTATAGCGGCAGGGCTGATTTAATGGTTATGGGTTTATGCTGCAAGATTAACCTTTGACAGCAGCAACGCCGGGAAGCACCTTACCCTCGATGGCCTCGAGAAGAGCACCACCACCGGTAGAAACGTAAGATACCTGATCAGCAAGACCGAACTTGTTGACACAAGCTACAGAGTCGCCGCCGCCTACGAGAGAGAAAGCGCCTTTATCGGTAGCCTCAACGATAGCCTCAGCGATAGCGCGGCTGCCGCCTGTGAAGTTGTCGAACTCGAATACGCCGGCAGGACCATTCCAAAGGATTGTCTTAGCATCTTTGATAGCGTCAGCAAAAGCCTTGCGTGTCTCAGGACCTGCATCAAGACCTTCCCAACCGTCGGGGATGTCGTTAGCGGGGCAAACGATGGTCTTGGCATCGTTAGAGAAGCTGTCGGCTGCAATGCAGTCAGTGCCAAGCACGAGGTTTACACCCTTCTCTTTAGCTTTCTTAATGATAT
>CAZJKZ010000097.1:0-9008 GCA_964546885.1 uncultured Bacteroides sp. | reverse complement strand
AGAGTGAGCATCGAGAAGAAAGCAACTTTTAAGAAAGTTTTGTTCATAAATGTGTTGATTAAATTAATAATATATTATTAAGCGAATAATTCGATTGATTTATCTCTAAGATCGCTTGTTTTACCCCGTTTTTGTGGGGGATTTTGTTGATTATTTGCTTGGTTTTTAGATTTTTGACTTTTGATTTTACTAATTTAGTTTGTTGTGTATTAAACGAAATTTTCGGCAAATATCGGACATATTTTTGATATAACCAAATATTTGACAGAAATTTTTTTAAATTTTATGTCTGTTAACGATAGAATATAGCCCGCAAAAGCTTATTGCGGACTTGCAGTGCAAAGGTACGAATAAAACTACAGACTGCCAAATATTTCTTTGACTTTTTGAAATGCTTTATATCTTTATAGCTAATTTTGGCGTGATAATATAATATATTTGTTTAAATTCCGTTAATTATTGTGATATGTTATATTTGAAAACTGATTGAAATACTATAAGTACATATTTTCAACTCTTCTGCTCTGTTGTATAGCATCGTATTTTTGTCACGCCGCTGCTCAGGACGACATAGGCTTTTCAATGGGAGCGAGTGCGAATTTGTCCTCCGGCAGGTTTGCACCATATTTCATATCCTCGCTTAACCATGGCAAGATTTTTCAAAAAAATACGGTATTCTCAGATATAGCGTTGGAGAAGGATATGGACTATGACCGACGCTTCAGCTGGGGATTCGGAGCTGAAGTCCTTGCCGGACACTCCAACGAAAGCATATATCAGAGGTGGAATGTAGACAATGAAGCATGGGAAGCCAATCCCTGCCGCCCATCCTCATTTGTGCTACAACAATTCTATGCCGAATTGATGTGGAGGAGTATCTTTGTGCAGGTTGGTATGAAAGAGCATACTCCGGCATTACTGAATCCCGAACTGTCAAGCGGCGACTTTGTGGAGAGCGGCAACGCGCGTCCTATGCCCGAGTTTCGATTCGGACTGCATGATTTTGAGAATATACCTTTCACAGGCGGCTGGCTGCAGATACAATGCCAGCTGGCTTTCGGGCTGCCCACCGATTACAATTTCATCAGAGATCGCTACAACTTCTATACATATCATATAACAAAGAACTCGTTTTACAACTATAAAAGCGTGCTTTTCCGCACAAATCCGGATGAGAGACTAATGGTGACTTTCGGTATGCAGGCAGCAGCCTTTTTTGGTGGCAGGTTTACGAGATATCATAAAGGCACAGTTGCAAACTCGTATGATTTGACAGTGAACGCCAAGTCGTTTTTTAATATGGTCCTTCCTGTGTTCAATAGCAAGGAAGGCTATGCCGAGGGGTCAAACCTTGGTTCGTGGGATTTTTATGCTCAGTACTGTCTGAACAACGGAGACGAACTTTGCGCATATTTCCAGTGGCCTTTTGAGGACGGCTCGAGTATAGCCCGCCGCAACAAGACGGATGGTATCTGGGGCGTGGAATATCGCGGAGATCCTGATGCCCCGGTGTCAGGCGTCGTGATAGAATATATTGACTTCCGCGATCAGTCAGGTCCTATCCATTATGCTCCCGGCGATCTCTCTAATCCGTCGCTCGCTGCAGAAGCTACGGGATATGACAATTACTATAATAATGCGTTTTACAATTCATATGCCCACTATGGCATGTCAATAGGTACACCCTTTTTGCCTTCGCCGGTTTTTAATCTTGACGGTTATCCTGCATTTGCGTGCAATCGTGCCAACGGTGTGCATGTTGGATTAAGTGGATGCATAGCCGGCTGCCTGTATTATAAAACTCTTTTTGGCTGGCAGAGAGGAATGGGAACGTATGTCAACCCCTATCCAAAAGTACGCAAAAACACGTCGTTTATGATAGAAGCCGCATTTGATATTACCGACCATATTGGAATGAAGGGCCAATTTGGCATAGATCGCGGTGAGCTGCGAGGTGACAATACCGGCGGTATGCTATCAATAACTTACTCTTTATGATATGCGCAAATTACTGATTATTATTTCAATACTAACGATTCTGACCGCATGTCGGACAAATAACGGAGAAATCGGCCCGCTATACGGCCAATGGATACTGGATAAACTGACTGTGGACGGAGAGCCGGATACAATAGTATGCAGCGACTATTCTTTCAGTTTTCAAAACAATATAATATTTATAGTGCACCAGTTAGGACACAATATGTTCACTGAAACCTATGGATCCTGGACTCTTGACGGAGATGAGCTTACTTTAAACTTCACTCACATTGCTGACCAGCATCCGGAAAACGGAATAAAATTCAATCCTCCCGCAGAATTGCGCATCCCTCAGCGAGCGGCGACAGTGATGGACGTGTACGAACTCACTGAAAAAAGCTTGCGGTTTGGTTTTACCGATAGCACCGGATATGCTTGCGACTATACTTTGTACAAGTTGCGGTAAAATAGACAGATGACAAAACTTATAAATATAATTTGATAGTTTTGAAAAAAGTAATAACATACGGAACATACGACCTGCTTCATCAAGGTCATATTAATTTGCTGAAGAGAGCAAAGGAGCTTGGAGACTACTTAATCGTTGGCGTTACAAGTGACAGTTTCGACCGCGGCAGAGGAAAACTGAACGTGCGTAATAACGTGCTTGAAAGAGTAGAAGCAGTAAAAGCTACAGGTTATGCTGATGAAGTATTGATTGAGGATTATGTGGGTCAGAAGATAGACGATATACAAAAATATAATATTGATATCTTTGCTATCGGCAGTGATTGGGAGGGACAGTTTGACTATCTCAACGAATACTGTGATGTAGTGTACCTTCCCCGCACAGAAGGAATAAGTTCGACACAGTTGAGGGCAGAGACAACGGTAGACGTAAAATTGGGAATAATAGGGTGTGGACGCGTAGCGAACAGATTCCCGTCAGAGGCTTCAGTGGTAAGCGGTATATTTGTCACAGCCGCTTATGATACGAACTTTGCAAAGACTTGTGAGTTTGCGGCACAATATAATATAGAATATCCTTGCAGCGACTTGGAGTCCTTATTCAGCAGAGTTGACGCCGTGTACATAGCCACTCCTCACTTGTCGCATTACAGCTTGATTAAAGATTCACTGAACCGAGGAAAACATGTGCTGTGTGAAACCCCGATGGTGCTGAAGGCGGATGAAGCCAAAGAGCTGTTCGCTCTTGCGGAGTCAAAAGGCCTTGTGCTTATGGAGGCAAATAAGACGGCGCATTGTCCGGCCTTCAACCATCTTATGGTTATGATTAAAAGTGGAGTAATCGGTGAAGTCGTCGACGTGGAGGCATCCCTGTCAAAGCTATGGGATGATGATATGACCCTTCGAGAATTTGACCCTAAACAGGCCGGAGGCTCAATGTTTGAACTGGGGAGTTATCCGTTATTGCCGATATTCAAATTGTTGGGTGTAGATTACAAGAATCTTAATCTTTACTCAAGGATGCATGGCGATGTAGATATGTACACCAAAGGCGTATTCTGCTATACTCATGCTGTATGCACGTTTAAAGTAGGTCTTGGAGTGAAGACAGAGGGCAATCTTGTGATTTCCGGCACAAAAGGGTACGCCTATGTGCCTGCCCCTTGGTGGAAGACGGACTATTTCGAATTACGTTACGAGGACCAGAACCAAAATAAAAAGTATTTCTATAAATGGGATGGCTCAGGCCTGAGATACGAGATACAGGAGTTTATATCATGCATAATTAACAAGCGAGCGTCTAATGTGCGCTTGCGCCCTTGCGAATCTATTGCGATGGCCCGTGTTATGGAACAATTTAAAAAACGTAAAAATTTATACGAGATATGAAATATGCTGTAGTGACAGGAGGTACATCAGGAATTGGTCTTGGCGTGGCAAAAATGCTTATTTCCAAGGGATACTATGTGTTTGCTACGTGTGTGCATCATGATTTTGATGAAAGATTGGATAACTATGAAGCGATACCTACAGACCAAGCTTCTCGTGAAGAAGTCTATAATTTTATTAAATATGTGAAATCCAAGACTTCCCACCTCGACTGTATAGTATGCAATGCAGGGATGTCCATACGTAAAACCTTCACAGAGACAGACGATGCCGATTGGGACAGAATGATGGAAGTGGCTGTAAACTCGCACTATATCATGATAAGGGAATTCTATCCCATTATACCTGCCGGAAGCCGTATTCTCTTTACCGGATCGCAGATGGGACTAAATCCTCATGCTACGGTATTGGCGTACGGAGTTACTAAATCTGCAATACACGCATTGGCAAAGAATCTTGTAAAAGAATTTGAAGGCACAGGTACTACGGTCAATGCCATAGTACCGGGATTTGTCGAAACACCTTGGCAAAAAGAAAAACCGGAAGAAATAAAACAGAATATATACCGAAAGACCGCTATCCACCGTTTCGCCTCCATTGACGAAATTGTGGACGCATATCGATTCTGCATTGACAACCCTTTCGTAAACGGGAGTCTTATCGAGATTAATGGAGGCTATTGTTATAAATAACTATAGAAAGAGGAATAGACCTGCTGCTAAAAAATTATCGCATATTCAAGAGACAGAAATGAGAGAAATTAGTATAGAAGAGTCAAAGCAAATCCAGCTTGAGATATTGCAGGATATACACGACTTTTGCACTGCACATGCGATTCGTTATGCCATCTGCAGCGGTACTTTGCTTGGCGCCGTGCGTCACGGAGGATTCATACCATGGGATGACGATATTGATATTTTGATGCTACGTGAAGATTACGAACGCTTTGTGCGTGCGTACAATGACGGTCATAATGATCATCTGCGGCTACATTCGCTCCTCGACGACCCTGACTATGCCTTGCCTTATGCAAAAGTTGAGGATAATCGTACGTTACTTGTTGAGCAGACCGCCGTAAAACCTATGGGAATCGCTGTTGATGTGTTTCCCATTGATCCGTTAAAGGATACTCTTAGTGAAAGCGAGGCATTCATGGATCAGCTTCTACGTGCCCGCTTAATATTACAAGGGAAATTGCTCCGACCTACTCCGCTAAATTCTACGGCAAAGAAGATTGCTATAAAGTTGCTTAATATACTTACTGCACCTTTACCCCTAACCACAGTGACGCGTTGGTATGAGAGGAAATGCCGCCGTGGCAAACCCGGAGCAAACTTCAGGGCTATTACCGTATGGGGATACGGGCGTCGCGAGATTATGCCTGCTGAGCTTTATGATAATCTTGCTCCAATACGTTTCGAGGGCCGCGAGTTTATGTCGTTTGCCGACACCCATACCTATTTAACGCGTTTATATGGAGACTATATGACACCCCCTCCGGAAGATAAGCGTCATTCACCTCATACCAATTTATTAATATGCTGGAGAGAGTAATGCCGTTTTCATTTCCCGATACAATTTGTCAACTCATCATAGGTGATGCCCTCTATTGAATCGGTGGTGATAAAGTCTATGCCTTTACTCAAAAACCATGCTATCTCGTTGATATTGTGAGAAGCCCAAACACATAATTTAAGACCTTGTTCGTGACAATCATTTAACACGCTATCACTTTGAAGACATACGTGATAATACATGTCCACTCCCCAGAAGCCGGCCTGCTTTAACTTCTTAGCATCAAATTCTTGCTTATTGGAGCATAAAAGCATTACCGGAAGATTAGTATTTTCTAAAAAGTCAAAACAGATATTGATATCAAATGATATTATCACCACCTGTTGTTCAGCATCTGAATCTGAGATTATTTTAGAGATTTTTTTAGCGTCGCCCGCTTTGACCTCTATTTGAAGATGGAAATCAGGGTAAAGTCTTAAGATCTCCATTATTTGATTCAATGTCGTGATAGTATCTCCGTTAGGAAATTGATACTTTTTGAAATCTTCTAAAGTTGAAGCAGCAATATCCAACCCAAATATCGAGGAATCGTGGTTTAATATGTATTGTCCGTCGGAAGTTTCGTGTATATCGATTTCCGCTCCCCAAAAACCAAGTTCGGCGGCCGCTAAAACTGCCTTATAAGAATTTTCGTTATTGCCATTTTTGCCCCATACGCCTCTATGCGCCACCAAATGATTATAGTAGTCAACGGGGATAGGATCTATAACCGGATTTTCAAGAGCCGAACAGCTTATCAAAAATATTGTAGCTGCCACTAATACGGTAGCTATAAGATGAAATTTTTTATGGAGACGGTTCATTATTTGATCCTCCTTCACAATGTCTGAAATTAAATAGTTGATGGTATTAGATGTGGTGTGTCACTAAAGCGACATCCGCAAATTTACAAAAAAAGTCGATATTAAGCATTATAAGGATAATAAAAATCTGCTATCGCAAATAAAAAATGTCCAAATTTCGTGTGCGAAGTAAAGTTTTATTTGTAAATTTTAGGCATTTGAGCTATCTTTGCAGTGTTTTTGCGCCATCAATGCGCTTTAACCTTAAACCATGAGACAATTCATTTAACATCATATCAGTTAAATTCATTTTTATGGCAGAAAATAAAGAAAAATTGTTCGACATGTTCCCCGGCATTTCTTACGAGGAATGGAGAGCCAAAGTGGAGGCGGACCTTAAAGGCGCTGACTTCAACAAGAAGCTCGTATGGCGAACCAACGAAGGATTTAACGTACAGCCGATGTATCGCGCTGAAGACATCGCTGATCTTAAAACCACCGACTCCCTTCCGGGAGAATTTCCTTACGTGCGCGGCACACGCGACAACAACGAATGGCTTACCCGCCAGCAGATTCTCTCAACCGACCCCGCTGAGGCCAACACTGTGGCAAAGCAGGTGCTGGAGCGCGGCGTAAACTCTCTCGGCTTCAAGCTCGAAGATGTGAGCGCTGAGGCTATCGCCACACTGCTCGACGGTATCGACATTAAGAAAATCGAAATCAACATCAAATGCTGCGTAGGCAAATGCGTGGAGCTCGCAAAAAATCTTGTGGCTTATATCGAGGCCCAGGGTGCCGCTAATGACTTCCGCGGATCAATCGACTACAATGTGTGCCGCCCGGCATTCAAGCACGGCAAGCAGATACCGGCATGGTGGCTTGACAATGCAAAGCAGATAATGGATATCGTGAAGCCTGTGGGCGCTCTCCGTTTCCTTGCTGTTAACGGCAAGACATTCTGCAACAGTGGAGCATATATCTATCAGGAGCTCGGATACGCTCTCGCTTGGGGCGCAGCCTGGATGACAGCTCTGACCGACGCCGGCTACAGCGCCGACGAGGTGGCTTCACGCATAAAATTCAACCTCGGCATCTCTACCAACTATTTCATGGAGATCGCAAAATTCCGCGCTGCCCGCATGCTTTGGGCTCAGATCGTGGAGCAATATCAGCCCGCCGATCTCGCTGCCGGAAAGATGCATGTTCATGCTTCGACATCGAAATTCAACCAGACTATATACGATGCTTACGTCAACCTGCTCCGCAGCCAGACAGAGACTATGTCGGCAGCCATCGCCGGTGTTGACTCCATCACCACTCTTCCCTTCGACCTTCCCTACAAAACTCCCGATGATTTCTCAGAGCGTATCGCTCGCAATCAGCAGTTCCTGCTCAAAGAAGAGAGCCATCTCGACAAGGTGGTTGACCCTGCCGGCGGTAGCTACTATGTAGAGACTCTCACCGTATCCATTGCTCAGGAGGCTTGGAAACTCTTCCTCAGCGTTGAGGAGGACGGCGGATTCTTCGCATGCGTAAATGAAGGAAAGATACAGAAGGCTGTTAACGAATCATGCGAGAAACGCCACAACGACGTGGCTCGTCGCAAAGAGATTCTCCTCGGCACCAACCAGTACCCCAACATCCACGAGAAGGCTGCTGATAAGATTCAGAAGGGTGAATGTGCATGCCATTGCGGATGTGCTGCTGAAGGCGAAACCGACGGCACTCCTCTGCTCAAAAAGCGTGCGGCTACCGATTTTGAGGCTCTGCGTCTCGCCACCGAGAAGGCTGCCAACACTCCTAAGGTGTTTATGCTCACCATCGGCAACTTGGCTATGCGTCTGGCTCGCGCTCAGTTCTCTACCAACTTCTTCGGATGCGCTGGTTACGAGATTATCGACAATCTCGGATTTGACACTGTGCAGGCCGGTGTGGACGCCGCTCTCGCCCAGAACGCCGATGTGATTGTGCTTTGCTCATCTGATGATGAATACGCTACTCTGGCTCCTGAAGCCTACAAATATCTTGACGGACGCGCCGAATTTGTTGTGGCAGGCGCACCGGCTTGCATGGACGACCTCAAGGCTATCGGCATAAAGGATTTCGTGCACGTGCGCTGCAATGTGCTTGACACTCTCAAGGATTTCAACGCCCGTCTTCTAAAATAATTTGTAAAAAGATAAATTGGCATTTTGTCGAGTTGACAATCTGACAAACTGCCAAAATAATAATAAAATATTTATGAAGCCAGACTTTAAAAATATAAATATCACTTCCGACGCTTTCGGAGCGCCCCATCAGGCTCCTGCAGCTGCCGGAGAGGATTGGCTCACCCCTGAGCTTATCCACGTAAAGCCCCTTTACACCAAGAAGGACCTTGAGGGACTGGAGCACCTCAACTATGTTTCAGGTCTTCCTCCATTCCTCCGCGGCCCGTACAGCGCTATGTATCCTCTGCGCCCCTGGACAATCCGTCAGTATGCCGGATTCTCTACCGCCGCTGAGTCAAACGCATTCTATCGCCGTAACTTGGCTTCCGGCCAGAAGGGTCTTTCTGTAGCATTCGACCTTCCCACACACCGCGGCTACAATCCCGACAACGAGCGTGTAGTGGGCGATGTGGGCAAAGCAGGTGTATCTATTTGCTCGCTCGACGATATGAAGGTGCTCTTCGACGGTATTCCTTTGAATAAGATGTCTGTGTCGATGACAGTGAACGGCGCCGTGCTGCCCGTGCTCGCCTTCTATATCAACGCAGGCCTTGAACAGGGCGCCAAGCTCGACGAAATGGCAGGTACCATTCAGAACGACATT
>CAZJKZ010000096.1:0-9330 GCA_964546885.1 uncultured Bacteroides sp. | reverse complement strand
CTAACTACTCAATAATCACCCATAGCGATATCACAAAATAGTACAGAGCTAACACTCTAACAGACCTCTATGATAGCAACACTGTGGAGATTACCACTGAGGATGGCAATATATATAAAGACCTGATATCATTCCAAATTATTGATTAAATTAATTATTGGGTAGGAAACCGTTATAATATAGGGACTGACACTGTAATTAGCAAAAAAGAACCAAAAATGAGAACTATGAGAAAAATATCCTTAATTTTGACGACTATTGCTGTTGTCTTGACTACCTGCGTAGTAAGGGCACAAAATGCCTTCAATTGTGGCATAGAGGCCGGCGCAGTTCTGTCATTCCCGGCAGACCATATGAAAGGAAGCTCAGTAGGATGGCAGGCAGGAGTCACAGGAGAATATGCGGTAGACGGCAGTTGGCTTGTAGAAAGTGCTCTAAGACTTAAATCAAAGCCGACAGACGGACGCATAGGTATTCTTTCAGGTGCAGAAAGCGACTCATACACTCTTGTAAGCTGCCTCAAGACCACACCTGTGTATCTCGAACTCCCGATTAGAGCAGGATATGCGCTTATACTGAACGACAGTTTCAAACTTAATATTTCAGCCGGTCCATATTTCGGGCTCGGAATGTTTGGCAAATCAAAATGGACCAGACTACACCATAGTAACGATGGCTATGCCGGGGATGAGTTTGAATGTGATTTGTTCGGTAAGGGAGAAAATGCGTATGAGGGTATAATGAACAGATTCGAAGTCGGCATGTCAGGAAAGGCTGTATTCCGATTTAAATGCCATTATGGCATCTCTCTTGAATACACTCGCCAGTTTAACCCTATGTACAAGAAGAGTGGCTTCTCCAAAATGTATAATCAGACAATATCATTTGGCCTGTCCTACACTATGTAAGTTAACTCAAATATTTTAGCGAAGCACTATAAAACACTTTGTCAGATAACGGTAATCAGCCGGCATAGACCATTTCGACTCTGCCGATAGCGAGACTATCCGTCGTGGTTACCGTCACGGACTGATGGTAACCACCGTCAACAGTGATAGGAATTGTAATTTACAGGCGCCCGACATGCTGTCGAAGTCAATCTCGTAGAAGTAGTAGAAGAGTCCGAGCATGTCAGCGGTTACGGTTACCGCTTCCATTGTCTGGCCATCGGCGTTGAGATAGCCTTGACCTTTGATATTCTTATAGTTGGCTGGATTTGATGCGTTGAATCCGTCGCTACGGTATTCCATAACCTTCGGTTTCAGATACCATCCGTTTTCATACGTTACGGTCTCTTGGCTCAGTGGAGAGCCGGGGGTCATAGTGGCGTTGAGGGCGTCGCTTAGACTTAGAGCACAATGTGCATTTCTAAAACCGAGCGATATAAAGTTTCTTGTTTTCCTTATGGCAGGATTCTCATCGCATGGTGTGTGCATTATTTATGTGCCTTTTGTGTTTCTGTCTAAAAAATCGCTCGGCTTTGGTGGTGAGCGGATTTGCAAAAGCGGCGAAAGATGCTTATCTTTGCGGGGCAATCAATAAAAAGAAGGAGATCCATGGAGATTAGTGGAATAAGATACCCGATAGGAGTGCAGTCGTTCGAGGATTTGCGCAAGGAAGGATATGTGTATGTCGATAAAACGGGGTATATACCCCAACTGCTGAAGAATAAATATTATTTCCTGAGCCGCCCTCGTCGTTTCGGCAAGAGCCTTTTGCTCTCCACACTCGAGGCCTACTTTAAAGGCAAAAAAGAGCTGTTTGAAGGCCTTGCCTGAATACACGGGTGATGCGCACACCCTATGCTTAACTAATGTAAATAAAATTTAATTTAGTTAAATTTCTTCTTTGAGATGGAAGATTTTTTTGTAATTTTGCTGTACCACTTATATATAACAGTATAAAACATTAATGCTATGGATGAAGGTGTAATAATACACAATCTGGAATTGAGCTATGAATCAGGACGTTCTGTGATTTCTGATCTGTCTTCAAACCTCACTTTTGGCAAAATCTACGGTCTTCTTGGACTTAACGGAGCAGGTAAGACCACTCTATTCAAAGCTCTGTCGGGTCTTATAAAACCAAAGAAAGGATATATCCACGCATTTGGATATGAACCGTTCTCTAAAAAGGAGGCCTATCTAAAGAGGCAGATGTTAGTACCCATCACTACAAAATTTCCCGAAATGAGTGTCAATCGGTTTGTAAAGATTTACTCTAAATTTTGGCCAAATTTCTCGATAATAGAATTCAACGAATTGATGGAGAAATTTCAGATTGATCCTACAAAAAAACTGCCATCAATGTCAACCGGAGAAAGGAAAAAATGTATGACAGCTTTCGCGCTCTCTGCGAATACCACACTGCTCATGCTTGATGAGCCAATGGCCGAACTTGACATTATTTCAAGAAAAATGGTGCTCGAAGCTATAGTCATGAATCATAAGCCTGACCGGATACTGATAATTTCATCAAATCAAGTTGAGGAGTTTGAAAATATATATACTGATATCCTGATTCTTTATTGCGGAAGACTCTTGATAAACTCATCCATTGAGGATCTGACTTCGAAATTTGTCTTCTACCAACATGGGGATTATCCCAACGCCATATTTGAAGACGGACTCAAATCTATATGCCTCAACACAGACCACGAATACAGCGATATAGATCTTACCACACTATTTTATGCGGTGTGTTCAAGTGAAAAATTCCGTAATTTTTTACTCAATAAATGTGACTGAAAATATGAAACAAATAATTGTATTTTACTATAATAGATACTCAAAGCGAGATATTGTTCTTTTGGGTATATTTGCTTTGTCCATAATATTTATAAGCGTGGTTTTACACTCGCAATATCGCTATTACCAAGGATTAGGCGATGTGCGCCATAAAATGGTGCAATGCTGGGTCTTATGGAATGCGATATACACCTTTTTGACAGCATTTAATGGCTATAGAAATATAGAGACAAGTTACGAGACCATGCTGCTGCCTCTCTCGATAAATAAAAAATTTGTTTTCACCTCAATCAGGGTCTTCATTATAATGCCGATTATTTCCGCTTGTCTCATGATAGTTCTTGATGGCGGACTATGTGAATTGATGAAAGTGTCGACAAATACCCTGCTGCAGGCATCTTCAATATTGCATGTCCTGACCTATTCCGGATATGTAATGCACAAACTTCCGATCATGCCTTTTTATCTCGTAATGTTCTCCACTGTTGCCATGGCGATTAAAACTGTAAAGAAGAAGTACACGCCGGTATTTATTCCATTGGCATTGATCCTTTTTATCGCTATAACACTTTTTGGACCTCATTACGATTTCAAAGAGTACAACTATCCTTTTATTTCCGGATGTGTGTCGGAAAGTTGTCAAAATATGATTACAAATATTCCATTTAAAAGCACTATTTCAGAAAATATATCATGGACAATGCTCACTGCAAGGATGCAGCGTGTGGTCACCTATATCTATCTGTTACTTTTGCCAATATCATTTTATTGTCTTTCATATTTTAGATTTAAGGAATTAGAAGCAGAGCAATGATAATAAACGATTCAAAACCTGTATTTCTGCAAATCAAGCAGTGGATTGAGGACCATATACTGCAAGAAGAATGGATGCAGGATTATCAGATACCCTCAATACGCGAGATGAGTGGCAAATTCAGAGTAAACACCAACACAATAGTACGTACATATGAACGTCTTGAAGCCGAGGGCTCAATTTATAGTATAAGAGGCGTTGGATATTTCGTAAGCAAAGATTCAAGAGCGAAGATTCTTGAACAACGCCAAAAAGAATTTTATCATGAAGTGCTTCCTGCTTTTCTGCATCAGGTAAATGTATTGAAAATAGATAAGGACGAAATCATAAAACTTATAAGAAATGAAAACGAGCAATAAGTTTGCCACGGTCATGGCAATTGTATTGATAGTGATGCCATGCGTTTCGTATGCGCTGATGAACAGAAAAATTACTGCAACAAAAAATGATTTGTCACAGATAGTACGAGAACTAACAACGGAAAAGGTGGTTAAGACAAATAATGATAGCTGTAGATCAGTAGTACAAAGCATAGAGGATAACATCAAAATACTAAATATCAATGGTGCGTGTACGACAAAAGGAATGCTTTCAGTATCGCCGGTATTACCGATAAGAGGCAGCGAAAATCAAATACACCTGAATCTTGAACCTACGTCAATGTATATAAATAAAGACACTTTGTTTATTATCATAGATGATCCCGGCAGGATTTATCAAGGATTTGTAAGGATAAGAGGTCTACAGACTCTCATATTAAACAACGATACTACAGATTTTAGTTCTAAGTAAATCCATATGTTCCATCCAAGCTTTTTGCGTGTAATTATTGTTCTTGTACTTCTTATATCGTCATCTTTTGCACAGTCCCGAGAGATTGTAGTGCGCGGTGTTGTGCGTGATATCATCACAGGACAGGGCGTGGATGGGGCATCGGTCATGATTATGGACAAGGATAGTGCCGTAGTAGCGCAGGCCACTGCCAAAATCCCGTTCACCTACGTTGACAATGAAGACGGAAGCAGAATCGGCTACAAAGACAAAAACAGTGGTGCGGCCTTCGAGCTTGCTGTAGCCGCCAACGGCCCCTACACTATATATGTGAGCATGCAGGGATACGAACATGAAGCTGCGGATGTGGAGATAGCACCAAAGAACCGCAACAAACCAATAAAAATTGAGGATATATTGCTTTTGCCAAAAGCAAGGGAGCTGAATGACGTGACTGTTACCGGCACCAAACTCAAGGTGTATCACAACGGCGACACTCTGGTCTACGACGCGGGGGCGTTCGTTGTTGACAACCGCAGCATGCTTGAGGACCTTGTGAAGATACTTCCCGGCGTTGAGCTTCGTGACGGCAGAATCTTCGCCAACGGTCGGTATGTTGACAACATAGTGATAGGTGGAAAGGACTTCATGCAGAGCTCGCCTGAGCAGATAATGAAAATGCTCCCGGCATATGTGGTGGACAAGCTAAAATTTTACGACAAATCAGGAGAGAGATCCAAGACGATGGGCAGGGACATGGATGACAAAAGCTATGTGATGGACGTGAGCATGAAGCGTGACTATCATGGCGCATGGTTCGGCTATGCCGGTACGGGTGGAGGCACAAAGAAGCGCTGGAGCCTGACTGACTTGACTATGCTTTATGACGACCGTCAGGCTCTGACGGTAAGTGCCGACGCCAACAACGTGGGCGAGATACGCGAGCTCTCAAAGATAGCTACATCCACCGAGACATACGGCGACAGGGAGCTGCGCGACATGCACGCCGAGATAAGCTATGCCTATCATCCGACAGAGAGGTTTAAGCTGGGTGTACGGTCGGCAGTGAAGCGCCGTGATACAGATCAGGGACGCAAGCAGTCTTATTCGGCCAATCTTGCCACTCCTAACAATATTTTCAGGCGGTCAATGAGCAGCAGCGATTTGACTGACATCATATATTCCGGTGGTATTTCTTTGGCTGTTCGCCCGCGCAGCGGAATATACGGCAAGCTGGCGTACAATATCAACTACGACACAGCCAGAGGCGAGGAGTACGCTGCTGTCATCACATCCGACTCTGAGGTTAATGCCTCCGACTCGCTGTTCCTCGCTTTGCTTTCACCAACTCCGCCTTCCGTACCTGGTGTGACTAACGCTTACAAAGATATATCCTTGTCAAGAGATAGAAAGTGGTCGCACTCCGCCTCAGCGGAGACCCATATAGCTTGCGGAGACAATCTTCTGCGGATAAAAGGGGCACTCAACTCCGACCATTCACAAATTGCACGCCGTCGTGATTTCAGCTCAAGGGTTTTCGAAGAGAATATTCAGAATACACTCCTCGACAATTTATTCAACACGCGTATCTCCGGGCTTAAGACAGATGCAGAGGTCGACTATAGCATAAACTATGCCGACAATACAGACATACGGGGCATATTAACCCCCTTCTACAACTTCGAGTGGATGCGCAATCGTGACGGGCGTTCAATCCTTGATATTAGTCCAATTGATGAGACTGAGAGCATGTTTGCCAGTCTAAACAGTCGCCGCATAGTCAGCTCTACAGGTAGGCATTCTGTAGGTGCGGAGTTAAAACATGAATTCCGGATTGCCTCCGGCAGATGGATTACACTGTCAGCGAAGACAGCTGCAGCGTTGACACATACCGACGTTTCATGCGTCACCGCAGACAACCACTCTAATATACAGAGGGATTTCTTGCTTTTGATTCCGGAATTTGGTATAAAGTGGTGTCCGGTTGCCGATGATCGAAAAGGGAGCACCGCATCTGTCGAACTGAAATGTCAACTGAATCAGACCTCACCTGACGGTGCGGATCTTGCCGATTTTACTGACAGTTCCGATCCCATGAACATAATTTCGGGGAATCCTGACTTGAGGAAGCAGACTGCTATGAATGTGTCACTTGCACTTATACGCTATTTCAAAAAATGGGAGACCACTATTCACGCCACACTCTCACACCGTGAGCTTTGGGATGCAATAGGCCTCCGTTCGGTATATAACGGAAGTAATGGAGTGCGAATTACAAAACCAGTGAACACAGACTCATGGCGCGAGACCTCTCTTGAAATGGGGTACGGGCGACCATTGCTTTACAACCAGACACTTTGGCTAAACGCCAGCGCGTCGGGCAGAATTACCCACTGCGCCGACCTTGTGTCGGACTCGCAGGATATGACCGAGTATCCTTACATGAGTATAAGCGATTACAGCGCAAGTCTGTCGATAAGATGCAACACAAAAAATCGCAAAATTGGTGGAAGCTACTCGCTAAGCTTACGCGGGAGTGCCGTATCACGGACATCATCGCCCGGCAGCAGTCTGCATAACCTGGGCAACCGTATCAGTATAGACCTAAAACTTCCGGCCGGCATATCGGCGAGAGCAAATTGCGACATTGTATCTCGCTTTGGCTATGCAATGCCGTCGCTTAACAAAACGGTGGCGCTGTTAAACGCCAAGATTAGCAAATCCTTTTTGAATGGAAAATTGGATGTAACCCTTTCTGCCAACGACCTGCTTTGCCAGAGAACCCCAGTGTCATATACCATAAACGGCGAAGGCAGCACAGAGACGGTTAATACCAGATACACTCCTTCTTATGTAATGCTCAGTGTACACTACGACTGGTCCCATATGCTACATAAGAAGAGGGATCGACCTTAGCTTTTTAGCTACAAAGAGAAATTTGCAAAAGCGGCGAAAGATGCTTATCTTTGCGGGGCAATCGGGTTTTTGATTGGGAGGTAGGTCGCCCTCGGCCTACCGCTGCAACGAGGGTTAACAGACTTGCGGTTTCTCTATCCGGGTGCTGAAGGCCGAGGGGGCCTCTTCCCAGTCAGCTGGAAACTACTTTGTGGAAGATAAAGCGGAAGTTTTCTGCAAAAATAATTGTGAATATGAAAAAAAACGATTAATTTTGCAAAAATTTGCATCTGATGGCTTTTGACTTTAACACCGCATTCAAAAGGATAATCGCCAAAACGCACATGCTGGAAGCGAAATACCAACTCCTACAGCAAACGTGCGACGAGGCCTTAGCGAAAGTGGAAACGCTGCAGGACGAGATCACAGCAAAAGACAAAGAACTGGAGACTCTGCGAATGCAAGTGGACTACTTGCAGATAGCATCCACTATTGCGCCCACAAGAGAGCAAGTGGAGAAGACAAGAGCTACTATAGCAGGTTTAGTGCGGGATATCGACCGCTGTATCACCGATTTATCGGACTGATACATAGCTATATATGAAAGATTTACAACACATAACAATACGCGTGGCGCATCATAGTTTCGACCTTGACATACCTCGCGGGCAAGAAGAGAGCGTAAGGCTGGCCGAGCGCAATCTCAACAAATTGTGGGCTAAATGGTGCGGAGACTTCCACGACCAGCAGCCCCAGACTGTACTGGCCATGGTGGCTTTTCAGTACGCAAGGTACTATTATAACCTTGCCGACTCAATAGAAGCCAACCAAGCTGCCATTGAGCAATTTGAGAAGCATCTTGACAAGATAATTCTCGGCATGAAATAGTGGTGTAAATCAAATATTTAATGATGATATAGCAGCGGCTGGATCCGGCAAAATTGTCGGCTTCCGCCGCTGTGATTGTTTACACCGAGTATTAACCCATAAAAACCCTTTCTATACGTAACAAGCCAATTATGCCAAAATAAAGACAGTAATCCTAAACATCAACACAGAAACAATAGTACTTAACAAAAAAATATATATACCAATTTAATTTCATGAACGCATTCATTATCATAGCAGTAGCACTTATAGCAGCCGCCATAGCTGTGGCTGTCACTGTGGCTGTGCAACGCTCTATGGCTAAAAGCCGCGCCAAACTAATCATTGCCGACGCCGAGCGCGAAGCCGAAGACCTTAAGAAAGGCAAAATACTCGAAGGACGCGAAGAAGCCCTCAAAATCACCTCTGATGCCGAAAAAACTGCCAACCAACGCCTGCAGAAAGTGCAGTCAACCGAAGCGAAACTCAAACAGCGCGAGCTGCAACTCAACCAACAACAGGGTGAGAACCAGCGCAATAAAAACGAAATAGATCAGCAGCGCAACAAACTGAGAGATCTGCAGTCGAAACTCGACTCACGCGCTGCCGAAGTGGACAAAATGTACCAGCAAGCACGCGAAGAGCTGGAACATGTCAGCGGACTCTCCGCCGAAGAAGCTAAGGAGCGCCTTATCAATTCACTGAAAGACGAGGCAAAAACCGCTGCCGCATCCTACATCAACGATATAATGGACGACGCCAAGATGACTGCCAACAAGGAGGCAAAGCGCATCGTGGTGCAAAGCATACAACGCGTGGCCACCGAGACCGCCATCGAGAACTCTGTGACCGTGTTCCACATAGATTCCGACGAAATCAAAGGCCGAATAATAGGCAGAGAGGGCCGCAACATACGCGCTCTCGAGGCCGCAACCGGCATAGAGATTATCGTAGACGACACCCCCGAGGCTATCGTGCTATCAGGATTTGACCCCGTGCGCCGCGAAATCGCGCGTCTCGCCCTACATCAGCTTGTGGCCGACGGGCGTATCCACCCCGCACGCATCGAGGAAGTCGTGGCTAAGGTGCGCAAACAGGTGGAAGATGAAATAATAGAGACCGGAAAGCGCACGGCCATCGACCTCGGCATACACGGTTTGCACCCCGACCTAATACGCATGATAGCTTTCAAGGAATTCTTTTACAACGGTATCATTTCGGTAATCATCAACCGAA
>CAZJKZ010000095.1:3275-9478 GCA_964546885.1 uncultured Bacteroides sp. | reverse complement strand
GACAACAATGTGGCGACAGTTGATGAATATGGTTTGGTTACAGCTGTAGGCCCCGGAAACGCAACAATAACCGCAACCACATCAAACGGAATCAAAGCCGAGTGCACAGTCACTGTCAATGCGAAGGTTATCGACGCTACAGGCATCACTCTAGACATCACCAAGGCTGAGCTTGAGGAGATGCAGACATTGCAGCTATCGGCTACCGTAGAGCCTGAGAACACAACTGACAAGACTGTTATATGGACAAGTTCCGACCCATACGTAGCAACCGTAAATGAAACAGGTTTAGTAACAGCTGTTCATGCCGGCATTGCCACAATAACCGCTACCACCTACAACGGAATTAAGGCAGAATGTACAATAATTGTTGAACAATTATTTAAGCCTATAACAACTATCACTCTTGATCAAGAAACTATAGTTAGTGAGGCTGGTACTGACATTCAGCTTATAGCAACCATATATCCAACAGATGCAACTAACAAGTCTCTCGTTTGGACTTCCTCTGATGAAAAGATTGCTACAGTTGACTCGGATGGTTTGGTACATGTGATTAATGAAGGTTCTGCTGTTATCACGGTTACAGCTGCGGATGGTTCAGGTATCACCACAACTTGTCAAGTAGTTGGACTGGCCGGATTGGAATCTTTGATCAACGAAGAGGATAGCGCTGATGTCTACACAATAAGTGGTTTGCTTATCAAGAAAAATGCTGATCGTGAATATATACTTACTCTTGCCAAGGGTTTATATATACTCAACATCTCTGGCAAAGTCCATAAAGTAATAGTACGATAATGATATACGAAATATAATTCGTCGCTATACCCTGATAGATAAAAATTGAGGCTCTATAGACAAAAAATCTATAGAGCCTCAATTTATATTTTAGGTTATATATTTTCAAAGTTTAGCTGCCTAACGGACCGAAATTGCTGAGAGGATTGCCCGGCTTGGCGGCATCCATTAGTTTTTCTGAGAAGCTGAAGGATGCGGCATTTGTATCAGTCACTACTGAGAGCAGTGCCGGGCCTTCAGCGGTCAGCCAGCGCTTCATAGCGGCTTCAAGTTCCGACGGGTCATCTACTGTCTCAGCCTGAAAACCTATCACCTCTGCCATCTTGCCAAAGTCAGGATTATTCAGATTTGTTTCATTCGGAGTAAGTCCGGCCATCTCCATTTCCCATTTTACAAAGGCAAGACTGCGATTGTCGGCCACAAGAAGTTTTACCGGGAGATTATATTGAATGATCGTTAGCAACTCGCCCATAAGCATCGAGAAGCCCCCGTCGCCACAAACCGCAATCACCTGACGATCAGGACACGCAAACTTGGCTCCGATAGCCATAGGCATAGCGTTGGCCATTGACCCATGGGTGAATGAGCCGATCATTCGTCGGTCACTCTTCGGAGTAAGATAGTGCGAGGTCCATACGTTGTTCATGCCGGTATCTACCGTGAACACTGCGTTGTCATCAGCCAGACTATCAAGCAGGCTTAGCATGTATTCCGGGCGGATAGAGCCTTTAGAACCGGGATTCTTTACAGGTTCAGCAAACTTATCTTTGATCGTGGCGTAATCAGCAAGTGCTTTGTCCAAAAAAGAAGTGTCGGTCTTGCCGTTCACTTTGGGAAGCAATGCCGAAAGGAACAGGGCGGCATCGGCTCTCACGCCAACATCCACTTTTGTCTTGCGTCCGAGGCGCTCGGCTCTTACATCTACCTGTATGATTTTTTTATCGGTCGGGAAGAAACCGGGATACGGGAAATTCATACCAATAAGCACCAACACATCCGCTGAGGCGATAGCTTGTTCTGCCGACCACATACCAAGATAACCCATATGACCGACATAATTCTTGCATTTTCCCATTAACTCAAGTTGGCTCTTATAGGTGGTGCCAACAGGAGCCTTCACCTTTTCTGAAAGTTCGTTTACCAGTTGGGCAGCCTCTTTTGCTCCGGATCCGGCAAAAATGGCCACACTTCCGGCGTCGTTGATAAGCTTAGCGGCGGCTTCAATTTCGGCATCCGTTGGTTCGGGCTTTCTGTAGGTATATATGGTCGTGGTAGAAGCGTAAGAATCAACGGCAGGCTGACCGATTACGTCAGCGGGCAGTCCGACTATACCTACCCCACCCCGCCCTATTGCCTCCTGCATGGCGGCTTGCAGCATGTGAGGCACCTGGGTAGGCGTAGTCGCCATTTCATTATATACATTGCAGTTGGAAAACAGTAGCGTAGGGTTAGTCTCCTGAAAATATTCTGTGCCGAACACGGCCGATGCGCAAGTAGAGGCAATTGCCAACACAGGTGCGTTACTTCGCTGTGCGTCATAGAGGCCATTTATCAAATGCACGTGTCCCGGACCGCTGCTGCCAGCACAGGCTGCGAGTTTTCCTGTCAACTGTGCCTCGGCACTTGCAGCAAACGCTCCTGATTCTTCGTGTCGCATGTGCACGAACTTCACACGTCCGTCTCTTACGAGTGCGTCAGTAAGATCATTAAGACTATCGCCCGTTATGGCGTAAATATGTTTCACTCCGGCATCGGCTATCATTTCAGCCACTTGATCGGCCACTTTTTTCGCTTGTTTGGTTTCCATACTTGAATTCTTAAATGAAAATACAACATCTGCTCCCATTATTTTGTTCGGTAAATCACTGAATCAGAGATAAGACATTAGGTGTATTTAGCTATAGGAAATCATCTCAAGCTGATGATTAAATATCTTACTTCTTATTTAGATATGGGAGAATGACTGTCTCGAAATTATCTTTGGATATAATCCTATAGTGGAAATGCACGGAGTCGTTGTACCGCTGGCTGTGGTGAACCACATAGTCGCCTTTTTCGAACTGGTCAGCAAGAGCTTTTCGGTCAACGTCCTCGTCAGGGAATGTAATGCCTTTTTCTTTAATTACATTATCTATCTCCTTCCACGTCTCAATCCATTCTTCGCCGGAAGGCGGAGTTATACCCTGTACACTTTCAACAAATGTTTTGAAATATACATCATACGGGATTATGCTATCACGGATAAGAGATAGATTCACCCTATAGAAATTACCCTTATATCCGGTCTTCTCATAAAGTGGGCCATCGAATGGACCATCCTCCGCAAGCTCGTGCCTAAGATATTTGCCAGAAGCGGCCGTATCAGCCAAAATGTGTCCCGGACCGAAAAAATCCTGCATAAAATTTTTATACACATCTCGATATTGCGAAGCCGGATAATTGGCAAGCTGATAATCCAGCGCCTCGGATATGGAGTCGATCGCATTACGATTTTCAGTCGGCTGCGTATTCTTGTTTGTATATGTGCATGAAGCCGCCGCAAATACAAGCATGATAGGAAATGCAGTTGTTATTTTCATATATATGAGAGAATATTAACGTTTATGCAAATTATAACACTCACCTTATGCTATGCAAAGATACAAATAATACCTTAATTGCACAAATAAGCTTTCATCAAAAATTGCTAATATATTCTTTGTGGTATCGAAAAATCTGACTACATTTGCATATTCGATATTATAGTCAGCCTTACAATTGATATAATGGAAACTCAAGACCTTATAAAGTATGTTTCCGATGGTTTTGAAAAAGCCAAAAATGGAAGCGCCGCAGAGATATATGCCACTGTTGTCCCCTATCAAGACAATAACACTCTTCCGGATAAGAGCCACTACGCTTTCGGCTGGATAATCTACTATGCCCTTCATCAGAGCCATCCCAATGCCATTATGGAGCGGAAGCATATGCTTGCCCATTATCTGCGCCTTGATGTAGAAAAGCCTCACAAATTGCATTCGATGATCCTTACGGAGGCAATAAGGCTGTACAAAGATGCTGCAGATGTGGCTTTCTCTACTAAAAAGACCGAAGACCTTGCCAAGAAGACCGCTCCAATGCATTTTTCCATCGTGAATTTCGTCAGACTATGGAATCTTGACAACCTGCGGCCTGGAGACTGGCGCAGAAAAGAATATGAGGGCAAAAAGCTCCCTTCGACTATAGAAAAACTTATTACACATTATGTCGACGAGCTTTACGGATCGCAACTCACTGCGCCCGATGAGTTCATTAAGGTAGTGGACCGAGCGCTTGATGAATTTCATGATTCGGCATCTTTATACGCTCAACGAGCACAACTTTACGAGCTTGCCGACGACAAGGCATCTGCCATAGATATGCTAAGAAAAGCGATTATGGCTTCTTCGTCAAAATATTATCTTTGGAGCCGTCTTGCCGCTCTCACATCCGACAAAGAGCAACTGCGTCTGCGAGTGAGTCTATTGTACAAGGCTCTTCGTTGCCCCGGCCAGGAAGATTTCAAAGGGAAGATACATCTGCAGCTCGCTCATGCGCTTGCGGCAGGTGGCCTCTATCAGCAGGCGCAATGGGAACTCAATTATGTAAAAGATTTGTACAATAAGATGGAGTGGCATCTTCCAAGGCTTTTCAAGGAAGTTGAGAAAGCGATACCGGAGCAGACCCAGCCATTAAACCCCACACCGATATATAAGAAAATCGAGAGCGTAGCAGACGATTTTGTCTATGAGTCGCTACCGTGGATTGCGTCAAAGAAGACATTTCACAAACCTGCTACTGAGTCACCAGACAAGTATGGCCGACAGCGCAGAGGCGGTGCAGCATGGCGCGTTACCGATGCTAAAGGCACCAACTATTGGTTCACTCCATCGCAATATGGCATTCCCGACTCTTTACCAATGGAAACTCATGTCGATATTAAGGTTTTCGGAGGTAAAGTGGTAAAAGTCGCCTTAAGCCATTAGAAATCATTTTTGTCGATTATGGAAATTTTATTAACTTTGTGCAAAATTCATAAATTATTCGTACCATGAGACAGGCACTAAGTTATATAACTCTCACATACGAAATATAATTTCACTAATCTGACATCCACCCTTTCAAGCAATGATTTCACAGGACGAATTCCTTTTTATACTTCAAGATATTGAAAGCGACCGAATTGAAAAAACGATCTCAACATCTAACACCGATAAGTTCGGTCAAGCGATATGTGCATTTGCCAACGATTTACCGAATCATAATAAACCAGGATATCTTATTATCGGATATGATGACAAAAATAAGTGTATCAGTAAAGATGTACAGATTACCGACCAGCTTCTTCAAAATCTAGCTGCAATCAAAACCGATGGGAACCTCCAGCCACAAGTCAGTTTAACAGTGGAAAAAGTAGATTTGCCTGATGGCAATGTGGCAGTTGTTACAGTACAGCCATGTCCATTCACTCCTGTAAGATACGAAGGACGAATATGGATACGCAATGGTCCAAGAAAGTGTATCGCAAGTGAGGCCGATGAAAAAAGACTCCTTGAAAAACGAACAAGCAGAATGCTCACTTTCGATGCCTTGCCATGTCTTGATGCCACAATTGATGATATAGATTTAGGAGCATTCAGGCAGACCTATCTTCCTAATGCGTTTCCCGAAGACATCCTTAAAAATGACAAGCGTAGTGTAGAGCAACAAATGCAGGCATTGGGTTATTTCAATGTCAAGTACAATTGCCCAACTTACGCTGGAATAATCATGTTCGGTAAAAATCCTGAACAATTTCTCCCGGGATGTTACGTGCAATATGTAAGATTCAGTGGGAATAACCGAGCCGGAAAGATAAGGAGTGAGTACAAATTCTCCGGAAATCTTGTAAAGATACTTTCCCAACTTGACACATTTGTCGACGCTTCAATTACCAACCGGCGTCCAGTGCCTGTGTCTGCTCTCAGAGAAGAAATGATTGTGGATTATCCTCACTGGGCTACTCGAGAATTGCTTATGAACGCCATATGCCACCGTGATTACGGGGGAAATGGACCTGTACAATTTTATCAATACGACGACCGAATTGAAATTCTAAATCCTGGAGGGCTATACGGGAAAGCTACCGCAGAGAATTTTCCTTATGTCAATGATTATCGTAACGGCGTTGTGGCCGAAGGCATGAAGGTTCTCGGATTTGTCAACCGTTATAGTCGCGGAGTCCAGGCAGTGCAGGACGAACTACGTAATAACGGTAATGGTGAGGCTGACTTCATACTACATCTTGTTACTGCATTTCTTGTAGTTGAACATATATCCTCCAAAGAGTATAATGTTGGTGAACTTAAAGGTGAACTTAAAGGTGAACTTAAAGGTGAACTTAA
>CAZJKZ010000095.1:0-3175 GCA_964546885.1 uncultured Bacteroides sp. | reverse complement strand
GGTGAACTTAAAGGTGAACTTAAAGGTGAACTTAAAGGTGAACTTAAGGGTGAACTTAAAGAAATAGAGAAGAAAATACTTAAAATAATGATCGAGAATCCATCTGTTTCTTACGAGGAGTTGGGAAATAGGTTAAATCTTTCAAAAACTGCCATTTACAACAAGGTAGTAAATCTAAAAAATATCGGTATTTTAGAACGTAAAGGAAGAAAAATCGGCGAATGGATTGTAAAAATATAATTCCCTCTAATATCAGTTATAGTCAAATTTAAATCAAATGGGTCTGAATCCACCAATGATATCAGTCTCATTTTTTTCTCAGCCCCAATTTATGGCAGATTTCTATTTTCTAAATCTTATATTTTACGCTGGGTAAAACAATTACAAGCGTTATTTGTTAATAAAACATAATAACAAAATCCTTATAAAAATGAAAACACCATTACTGATCCTATCCGCCGCCTGCCTTATAGGTATGAGCAGCTGCGATAACCGAGTGAATATACAGGGCGAATGGCAGAGTTCTACCATCAAGCTTGATTTGCCGAATACAGCCACCTCAACGGCTACAATGTCGTACACATTCAATTCTGACGGTACAGTAAATTTGGCTTCTGAAATCAATATCACAGAACCACTCTCACCCGTCACAATTGACAACAGCAATATTCAGCCTTATATGGCTAGTGTATCTGCTACATCAAGCATAAGCGGCACATGGCAATATGCAAAGGACGAAAACGACGAAGTGGTGATAATATTTGATGACAGCACCTATAAGCTAGATATAGATCCCGAAGCGGTGGAGATTTCAGTAAATGAAACAACAGATACCGAAGTGCCTACCAATGTGGATATGAAGGCCACTGTGGTGGAGCGTTATAAAGCACTACTTACGCCTGAGATGAAAGCCACCTACACAAAATTCAGCAGGCTCGACGATATCAAGGTTGACAAAAATTTCCTTAACTGCGAAATTGCAGACCATGACTACATCTTCCGTGCTGTAGCCGTACCTGAATAAAAAGACAAAAGTAGGCTCATGTCTACTCATACACATTTTCGCCCGGCTCTGCAGCCTCAGGAGTATATTCCTCGCCAGGATATGAATATGAGGCGGGAGCAAGGGCTCTGTTGACAGGAGCCTTTTCAAATGCCCTAAGGGTAGCCAACAAGCGAGCTAAAGTGTCATCACGGCGCAAACGTGATAATTCGCACTCCCAAACGGTAATGACATTATATCCGGCTGCCCGTAGTTTTATACCATTGTCAAGGTCACGCCGACGATTACGGCTGATTTTTGATATCCAAAACTCTGTATTGGTCTTAGGCCGATACTCACGGCAATCATGTCCGTGCCAAAAGCAGCCGTTGATGAATATCACCGTACGAAGTCGCGCTATCACAATATCAGGTTTGCCCGGCAATCCTTTCTTATGCAACCGATAACGTATGCCATGACTCCATAGAAAACGGCGCACTATCATCTCCGGCTTCGTATCATTGGAGCGTATGCGGCTCATGCAGTAGTGACGCTGCGCCGGTGTCATGCTGTCCATCATGTCCCATGATACGTTTTCAAGTTTTTCATAGGATCACGTATCACTTCTCCTATAGTAATACCCATTGACTCCGCAGCTTCCAAAAGCACGTCCTTAAAGTAAAACGCTATAGATCCGCAGAAATGTACAGGAGTGGAGGGTGACATAGAATATGCGCACACATTACGCCGGAAAAAAGATCGAAATGCTTCTGTCACAAGAGTGCGGATAGGAGATTCGTTGATTTTCTCTTTTAAGAAAGGAGCAAAAGAAGCAAGATACCGGCTGGGGGACTCTTCTCTATAAACGTGCTGTACGGCTTTAGGAGCATCCAGATCATATCTTTCAAGAAACTCTTGACAAATATCTTGTGGAAGTTGACGCTTAAGCACATCAGAAAGAAGCATTTTGCCAAGATATGCTCCACTACCCTCATCCCCAAGAATAAAGCCCAAAGGTGGAATATTGTCAATGATATGCTCCCCGTCGTATAAACATGAATTTGCACCGGTTCCTAATATGCACGCCACACCCGGCTTGTGTCCGCAGAGTGCCCGGCACACACCCAGCATATCAGTAGCCACCTCTATGTGTGCCTCGGGAATATGTGTGTTGATGGCTTCAGCCACCGTATGACACACTGCCGGGAGGCAGCCTGCCCCATAGAAATGCACGTGGTGGATACCTGATAGATAGTCAACAAGCGGCGGAACGACCTCAGCGGCAATTCGCTCAACCAGGCGCTCCTTTGAAATTAGGGAAGCATTAATGCCCGGAGATACGAACTCCACGCGTACACTGCCTTTTTGAAGTAAACACCAAGAGGCTTTTGTGGCCCCGCTGTCGGCAATAAGTATCATAATATCATCTGTTTGAATGAAGTATGTGAAAAGAACCAACAGAAATAGCTTGAATTTCCAAACACAAAGTTACAAAAATTCTTAGGATTTTATGTAAATTTGTAATCTAAAAATGGAAGCATAATTATGGTGAGACGCCTGGTCATGCGCTTGCACTCTGAGAATCGTTTGGGAAGGTTATTATTTGACACCGGCAATTCTGCATGCAACTTCTCCTGAGCATACCACGGGATATTCCGGATGACGCTTAAACCACACTACTGCGTATGGACACGTGGCGCCTATTTGGCCACCATCAGCCAAGATTTTGTCTGCTGCAAGTTTTACCAATATTCCTGCTATTCCTTGTCCTCTTAGGGAATCATCCACGAAGGTATGGTCAATCGTCGAAATTCCACCTTTCGTTGGAAATGTTACCTCTGCTATTATTTTACCGGTAGAGTCGATCGAGTAAATACGGTTGGTTTCTGTTATAAAATTCATTGTTATGTATTTTAATGGTTGTATTGTTATAACATTTTCACTCGCTTATTAGTTGTCAACTATTCTAATTCTAAGATATTCAATAAGTAATCAATCCTCTGGAAAAAGTTGTCCCGTAGGGACGAAATATAATAGCCGTGCGTCATTAAGACCCACGGTAAATAATACAATATACGCTCTCGGTGCCGTAGGTACCGAACTATCGCACCTCCCAGTAGGTATTCAGCCCCTGCAGGGCTATGAGTCGTGTGATGGATTTGCATACCGTGGGTCTTAATGACCCACGGCTAC
>CAZJKZ010000094.1:0-9774 GCA_964546885.1 uncultured Bacteroides sp. | reverse complement strand
TCCACAGTGCCGTCATCGTTTTTCACATACATCTCCCACCCCATCGGACAAAGCAGCTGCCCGGCTTTCTCTTCAAGGGTCATTCTGCCCAGCAGGTCGGCTACTCGGTCGGCCACAGGAGCGTCAGCACGCTTATATATAGGGGTTTCAGCCACCGCACTTAGTGCGGCAAGTCCAAAAAGTATTGTAGCTGTAATTTTCATTTCGCAGGATTAAATTTTAGTGCAACAGGCATCGCAGGTGTATTCTTTGGAAGAGTCACTATAACACGTCCGTCCTCCGTGGTCTTATATTTTACATTTCGGTTGCCGTCAAGCAGTGTCATCTTTCCTTTGGGTAGATTACCGCTCCATTCTATAGTTGCAGGCAGTTCCTCTCCTTCAGGCAAAGCATATATGGCATATAGAGTATCGCCGTCCTTCGAGCCTGTGAACCACGTCAACCCGTCGTTATACACCGGTACAGGACGGGTGCCGTATATAGCCTCTCCGTTGGCTCTAAGCCACTCACCTATTTCATGCAGTCTCTTCTCTACTTCGGGCTCGATTGTACCCTGCGGAGTAGGACCCACACCCAGCAGCAACGCACCCCCTTTAGCTGTAATTTCAGCCAACATACCTATCACTTTAGCAGGACTCTTGAAAGGGGCATTAGGCACCCAGCCCCAGTCATTGCTCAAGGTGATACAGCTCTCCCACGGATATAGAAGCTGTTTTTCGGGTATGCCTCGCTCCGGAGTCTGATAATTTTCGTTGCGTCCTCTTATACTGCGGTCCACCGAGATAAGCCCCGGATGGCCCTTACTGCGGGCATCCGCCAATATGCTGTCGAGGCCTATATCGTCACCAGTTATCCATCCGCCGTCAAGCCATAATATGTCAAACTGTCCGTAGTCGCCTCCAAGCAGTTCACCGAGCTGCCCTGCCGTGAAATCCTGGTAGTTTTTCCACCATTCGGGGTGACGCTCTTTTTTGTAGTTGATATGTCGGTCGGGGGTGGCAAACTCCGGATTCCAGAACCATTCGCAATGCCAGTCGGGCTTGGAGAAATAGCATCCTATCATGAAATCCTTGTCACGGAATGCGTCAAACACCTCTTTCGCCACATTCTCTTTGCCCGATCCTGCCATAGGGCCGTTGGCTATGGTGAAATCGGTAAGTTTTGAGTCGAACGTGCAGAAGCCGTCATGATGCTTTGTTGTGAATATCATGTATTTCATGCCGGCATCATCCATTATCCTTGCCCACTGATCAGGGTTGAAATCAGTCGGATTCAGAGAATCCTTAAGATTCCAATACCACTCTTTGTATTTGTCGTAAGGAAGATTCTCCTTTCTTGTAATCCAGTCCACATCTTCAGAGCAAATGCTCCACGACTCCACAATGCCCGGCACAGAATACAGACCGAAGTGGAACAGCACACCAAATTTCTGGTCCTGCCACTTATCGAGTTTTTTCAATACAGCCGTATCCGTGGGCCAAACATAGCCATCCTCTGACGACTGCTCATGCACGAATCCCTGAACAGCCGGCTCTTGCGCCGATGCGCTCACAGCCACCAAAGCAGTTCCCGTAGCAATAGCCAGTCTACGCAATTTATCTATCATAGCAATAAATTTAAGTTAATTTTTATGACACAAATATACACATAATTACTGAAACAGATACACTCTCAAAATCGATAATATCGTGAGAGCCATGTATTTTATACCTCTGATAAAGAGTTAAGCACATCATTCGCTGACTGATACGTGATAAATACAAATTACGTTAAACTTAGTTAAAAATGGGGGGGGGTAAATAAAAAATGTTAATTTTGAATGGGAAAAATTGTATAAATTTGCATCAAATTAAAAAAAATAAAGACTCAATTGCATCAAATCAACGACTTTTCTTATAACCATGAAAACGAAATAAGCCTAAATTGCTTTTTCAAAATTTCCTAACATCTATATCTATAACCTGTAAATTATGCCAAAACAGTTAGCTAAAGTAATGCTTGCATGCCTCCTGACAGCAGGAGGAGGCTATCAGATGGCCTATGCTCAGCAAGGTGCAGGAGCCAACCAGAACGTGGGTGCATGTACCGGTACAGTTCTTGACTCCAATGGCGAACCGGTCATCGGAGCCTCTGTCTTTGTTAAAGGCACATCTATTGGTGTCACCACCAATATTGACGGTCAATTCACTCTTGCCGGAGCAAAAGACGGAGCTACCATCCTTATCTCGGGTGTCGGCTACACGCCACTGGAAGTCGTGTGGAAGGGTCAGCCACTCAATGTTACCCTCCAAGATGACGACAACACACTCGATGAAGTAGTGGTAGTAGGTTATGGCGTGCAGAAAAAAGTCAACCTCACCGGTGCTGTGGCATCAGTAAGCGGCGATATGCTCGCTGACCGTCCTATCACCAACATCGGTCAGGGTCTTCAGGGTAAAATCGGTAACCTTATCATCACCCCCTCAAGCGGTGGTGCCCCCGGTTCGACCTCTAACTTCAATGTACGCGGTACTACATCACTCAACGGCGGCGGCCCCCTTGTGCTCGTAGACAACGTGCAGATGGACCCCAACCTTGTGAACCCCGATGATATCGAGAGCGTTACCGTGCTTAAGGACGCTGCTTCAGCAGCCATCTACGGTGCGCGCGCTGCCTATGGTGTAATCCTTATCACCACCAAGAAAGGTAAAGCCAACGACAAGCCTATCATCAGCTTCGGTGCATCCGGCTACTGGGCAAAGGCCGCTATGGAATTTCATAAGGTTGACTCTTACGAATACCTCAAGCAGATCAACACCGCTAATTACAATGATACATACAACCCGGAAACCGGCGTAGGTAGAAACTATTTCGATGATATAATCACACAGCATATCGAAGACTACTATTTCGGCCGTATCGACTCTCCGGTTTTCGTTTATCCGGGTTCGGGCGACGCTGCCGCAGGTAAATACACCTACTGTGGCAACACCGACTGGTGGGATGCTCTCTACAAGACCTCTTTCAACCAGCTCTATAACCTTAGCATCTCCGGCGGCTCAGGCAAATCTACCTACTACGGATCATTCGCTATGACCGACCAGGGCACCAACCGTGTGGGCGCAGAAGAGAAATACCAGCGCTTCAACGCAAGCCTAAATATTGACACCCAGCTCGCATCATGGCTCAAAGTGGGTATGAAGATGAGCAACGCATACGTTACCCAGCGCCACCCCACCGGTTCAGGCAACTCAGGCGTATCACAAATGAGCGGTATGTTCAAAAACGATATTCGTCCTATCATGCCCCTCCGTCATCCCGACGGTAACTACGCAGGACAGGGCAACTTCACCAACCCGGTGGCAGTAGCCGCTCTCGGCGGTAGCACACGCCAGCGCAGCAACGACCTTTGGCTCACCGGTATGGCACAGATCACTCCTATAAAGAATCTTCTTATCCAGACCGACTACACATGGAACGTGTACAGCTACAACCAGCAGATCCACCAGCAGCGCTTCATGGAGTACGGTATCGACGGACAGCCCCTTGACTACTATCCCTGGACAAGCCGCCCGCAGTACAACCAGCAGAACAATGCCAATGACTATTATCAGGCATTCAACGCATTCGCTCAGTACGACTGGTCTCTCAACGGCGACCACAACTTCCGTGTGATGACCGGTTACAACCAGGAAAAGAAGGTGAACCACTCATTCATGGCTTATCGCCCCAATATCCTGACCGAGGATTCCAATATGCTTCAGTACGCCACCGGCGACCCGAGTGTAAGCTCTTCTGCAACACAGTGGTCAATCAACAGCTGGTTCGGCCGTATCAACTACGACTTCCGCGGTAAATACCTCCTCGAGCTTGTTGCCCGTTACGACGGTTCTTCTAAATTCCCCAAAGGCAGATCTCACCGCTACGGCTTCTTCCCCTCAGGATCTATCGGCTGGCGCATCTCTGAAGAGAGCTTCTGGGAACCAATGCGCAATTGGTGGAACAACATGAAGATACGTGCATCTTACGGTCGCCTCGGCAACCAGGCTGTAAGCAGCAACTTCCCCTATCTTGCACAATATCCCTATTCAGCAAAAATTGGTATGATCCTTGGCGGCACACGTCCTGTAGGCGTAGGTACTCCCGGTCTTGTAAGCGCTAATCTGACATGGGAAAAGGTTGACCAGCTCGACCTCGGTTTCGATGCATCATTCCTCAACTCACGACTCACCACCGAATTTGACTGGTACCAGCGTGACACCAAAGGCATGCTCACCGCAGGTCAGGCCCTCCCCTCAGTGCTTGGTACAAGCGTGCCTAACGAAAACGCCGCCGACCTCCGCACCACCGGTTGGGAACTTTCAATCGCATGGAACGACCACATCAACTCTATCGGCCTTACCTACTACATCAGGGGTACACTCGCCGATTACCAGGCAAAAATCACAAAATATGAGAATCCCACCGGTAGCATCGGCCAATACTATGTAGGCAGGAAACTCGGTGAAATCTGGGGATTTGAATCTAACGGACTCTTCCAAAGCCAGGAAGAAATTGACAAAGCCGCTGACCAGTCATATGTATGGGGCGGTAAATGGACTCCCGGTATGACCCACTATGAAGACCTCGACGGTAACGGCAAGATCGATCAGGGTATATCAGGCATGTACAAGCTCAACGGCAAATATTACGTGCCCGGCGATCCCGGCTATGACGAAGTGGCTGCCAATCCTAACGCTACTCCTGTAGGTACCTATACAATTGAGAACTCCGGCGACTGGAAAATCATCGGTAACAATACACCTCGCTACACATTCGGTATCACCGTGGGCGCAGAATGGAGAGGATTTGACTTCGACATGTTCTGGCAGGGTACAGGCAAGCGCGACTACTTCACCAACAGCGCTGAGTTCTTCCCCATCGCCGGCGAATGGAATGTGCCTCAGAGACATACAACAGGTGAATACTGGACACCCGAAAACACCGGAGCATACTTCCCCGTGCTATCACTCAACGGCGGAAAGAACGGCGCAAGCAAAGTAAGCTCTACACGCTATCTCCAGAATGCCGCTTACGGCCGTCTAAAGAGCCTTATGTTCGGTTACAGCCTGCCTAAGAGCATAATCGGCAAAGTGGGCTTGCAGAAACTCCGCGTATACGTACAAGGCGAGAACCTCCTTACCATCACTCCGATGAGAAAGTGGGCTGATCCTGAAATCCTTGGCAACCTGACCTATCCTCTTCAGAAGAAATTTACAATCGGTCTGAACCTCACTCTCTAATCTTTAACTGAAAAAACAAAGAAATCTATATGAAACTAAAATATATAGCATCAGCAGCCATAGTGGCAGGAGGCCTCCTACAGTCGTGCAGCTATACCGACCTCAATCCGCTGGAAGGCTTTACTGACCAGAGCTACTGGAACACCGCCACTGACCTTGAGCTCTATAGCAACAACCTGCTAACCAACCTGCCCGGCATCTCATCGACATATGATGACGAGAGCGATGATATGATCACCCAACAGATGAGCGATTACCTCTTCAATAATCTTAGCGTGGCTAACGCATCAGGATGGGACTGGACACTTATACGTAACTGCAACTATTTCGTTACGCACTACGATAAGGCCACTTGCTCGGAGGCCGACAAAAACAAATATCTCGCAGAAGTGCGCTTCATCCGCGCTCTCAGATATTTCTATCTCATCAAGCGTTTCGGCGATGTGCCCTGGTACAATGAAAACCTTCAGACCAACGATATCGAGCAGCTCTATAAAGCTCGCGATCCGCGCAATATGGTGCTCGGCAAGATAATCGAAGACTTACAGTTCGGTATAGAGTGGCTTCCCGAAAAGAGCTGGGGTACATTCGGCGAACGTCCTCACAAGGATGCTGCCCGTCAGCAGCTCGCTCGCGTGGCTCTCTACTATGGTACATATATGAAGTACCACAACGAAGCAGCTAATAACGGCTACGATGCCAACACCCTTATCACTCTCGCACGCGATATGTCGGCAGCCGTGATGAACAGCTCCGCTAACTATGACATCGTAGAGGGTTCTTATCCCGAAGGTACATTCACAGGCAATGAGGTGACCACCACCTATACCGATGCTACAGGAGAAGTGAAGCCTTACACAGCAGCCATCTATCCCTCACCCTACTCCAACCAGTTCATTCAGCCCAATATCTCTCAGAACAGAGAGTGTGTGATGGGCCGCTACTACGACCGTGCTCAGGAAATCTACTCTGAGGTGGGTCGTCAGGAGGGTACAAACGGTATAGGTTACTCTTACGACTTCGCAGAGACATATCTGATGAAGAACGGTACTCCTATCCACAATGAAGGATCAGGCTATCAAGGCGACGCTACCTATGAGACAATGATGGCTGACCGTGACCCACGTATGTATCAGACCATCATGAGCGACCATAGAGTGCGTCAGGTCAACGCTTCAGGCGAAGTGTCTCTCTGGCCTCTTTGGGATCGTATTCAAGGCAACTCGGGTGTGACAGGTCTTCCCAGTGTGAAATTCTGGAGTTCTGATTATACACAGTGGAATGCCCGTAACACCAACTTCAACTACTTCATATATCGCTATGCTGAGGCTCTCCTGATCAACGCCGAAGCTAATTATGAGCTCGGCACCTGCACACAGGCTGTGCTCGATGCCACAATCAACAAGCTCCGTGACCGTGTAGGTATGGCTCATCTTACTGTTAATCCGGTGGCCGATGCCAAACCTGTAGATTATGGTTACACTGTTGATCCGCTGCTCTATGAAATCCGTCGCGAGCGCCGCGTAGAGCTTGCTCACGAAGGCTTCCGTATGGACGATATCAAGCGTTGGAATGCTGTTAAGCTCCTTGAAAATCCCCTCACTTATCTTGGCATACACTGCACTCAAGAGATGGAGGCTGACTACGCAGAGCGTTCAGGACAACCTAAATTCTCTTTCGGTCAGACTGCAGAATGGGAAGGCGAAACTTACCTTTCTCCCTACAACGTAGGTGTAAACTCGGCTGCCAACGGCCGCGCATGGTCGCAGAACGACAGACGCTGGCTCTATCCTATTCCAGAAAATCAGATTACTCTCAATCCTGCCCTTACTCAGAACCCAGGATGGAATTAATGAAACGGATTAATTCTAATTATTGGTTATATTGACTGCGGTACGCCCCGACCTTCAAAGGCCGGGGCGTTTACTTTGATTCGGGCCCGCTTTTATTACATAATTTTGGTGTCTATTCTCGAAATTGTTTGGATTTTTACGAAAAACGGCATTTTAATTGTTTGGATTTTTACGAAAAACGGTGATTTAATTGTTTGGAAAAATAAAAATATGTATATTTGCAGACTAAAAAGTAGCTGATATTATGTATTTTGAGAGGAGCATAGACAAATATCTAAAGGAATGGGCTCAACGGCCGGAAAGAAAACCGGTGCTTTTGCGTGGTGCTCGACAAGTAGGTAAATCTACGGCAATAAGAAATCTTGGTAAAATATTTGAAAATTTTGTTGAGATAAATTTTGAACGTCAACCGGAATATAAGGCATTGTTTGTGGATAATTTGGTGGTAGAAAGAATAGTCTCTCAAATTTCCGCTATTTCCAAGCAAAAAATCATCAGCGGCCAGACGTTGCTTTTTTTTGATGAAATACAGCAATGTCCTGAGGCAATAATGTCATTGAGATTCTTTAAGGAAGATATGCCGGCACTCCACGTCGTAGCTGCCGGATCACTCCTTGAATTTGCATTGGAAGAACTACCGACTTTTGGAGTAGGGAGGATTCACTCCATGTTTATGTATCCTATGACCTTTGATGAATTTCTGTATGCTAATGGCGAGCGCTTGCTTATTGAAGCCAGAAACCTTGCGTCGGTAGAAAATCCGCTCCCTCAGCCATTACATGAAAAACTGGTGGCGATATTCCGCACTTACCTACTGATTGGCGGCATGCCTGAAGTTGTGGCAAAATGGGTAAGTAGCCATGACTATCTTCAATGTCAGGAACTCCAAGATGATATACTGGTGAGCTACGAAGATGACTTCCCTAAATATAAAAAGAAGATCGATCCTAACCTGCTGCGTATGACGCTAAGGAGTGTGGCATCACAGGTAACCCAGAAATTTTCGTATTCTGCTGTAGGCGGAGGATATAGAAATGATGAGATTAAGAAAGCACTTGAAATGCTTATACTTGCCGGACTATGTGTGCCCGTGATCAGGACGGATGCCAATGGACTCCCTTTGGGCAGTGGAGCCGATATCGGCTATAGAAAGATTCTGATATTTGACCCTGGAATAATGCTCCGTATACTCAACATGACATTGGGCGATGTGAGTGACCTGACCACAGAAATCCTCACAGAGAATGCCTCTACGCTGGTTAACAAAGGCCCGTTGGCAGAATTGGTAGCCGGTCTCGAGATGCGCCGTTATCAAAGTCCTAATATCAGATATACTCTTTATTACTGGACACGACAGGCCAAAAACTCTCAGGCAGAAATTGACTATATCGATAATTTTGGTAGGGATGTTCTGCCTATTGAGATAAAGGCCGGAATGAAGGGTGGCATGAAAAGCCTATGGATATTTATGAGGGGTAAAGGCATCGACAAAGCTGTACGCTGCTCTCTTGAGAATTTTGGGTCTTTAGAATACAAGGATGAAGAGGATGATCAGGCCATACGCCAGGTTACAATCTGCCCCTTATATGCAATATCAATGCTAAAAACTTTGCTGAAAAACGAGGTATGAGGCGTGTAAATATTCTAATAGCTGCTATAGTGTCTTTTATTTCTGTTTTTGCGGAAAATGGGAAAGATTCAAATTTTGACTTCTCTCACAATCGGGGCGGCATCAGCGGCATGTTGACATCATCGTGCTCTTGGCAATTGGAGGTGTCATACCATTATATGATTAACAGCTGCATCGGATTAGGCGGCTCTGCGGGGACGTGGAAGGTGTATTTTGAAGAAGGGTATGCCTCGGGCAAAGACTGGTCAATCGATAGTGATGACACACAGCCTAATAATCTATATCTACGACCGTCATTGGTGTTGAAAACACCGGCAATAAGTATAAAATCAGTGGATTTGGGCATATATACGGAGCCGGGATTGATGATGAATGTTCCTTATACCCGGGTATGGATTCAGCAGACTACGGAATGGCCCGAATACAAATATAAGTCGGTAAGCACGAGCAATGGACAATGGCTGGCTTGGGATATACATATTGGTGTATATGCCAATATTGGTCCATGCGGATTTAGTGCCGGATACCTATGGTCAAATTTTGACGTTTACAGCCAGTATCGACATCTGTCATATAAGGGGCAATACTTCAAAGATTTCTATCCTGCGAAATCCACTATGCAAGGTGCGTATCTCACACTTTCATACTACTTTTGAATTATTTTTAGACCCCCGCCATAATCATCGCGCTGACTGGGAAGAAGGCCGCCATCGGCCTTTAGCACCCGGATGGAGAAACCACAAGGCTATTAACCCTCGTTGCAGAGGTAGTCCCACCGATTTTTAGACAAAAGCACAAAAGGCACATAAATTTTACTATGTCCTTTTTTGCCGCATGGTTAGCGCACCTTATTCCACTTGCAGCTCTCCAGGGTGCGCAGCTGACTGGGAAGAAGGCCGCCCTCGGCCTTCAGCACCCGGATGGCGAAACCACAAGGCTATTAACCCTCGTTGCAGCGGAGGCCCACCGATTTTTAGACAGAAGTTCCTATAAAGCGTTCCGCATTAGCTTGAAGTTATATAACAGGAGA
>CAZJKZ010000093.1:0-9820 GCA_964546885.1 uncultured Bacteroides sp. | reverse complement strand
CGACCTTGAATTTTCCCTCCTGTCGAAAGGCGGCAAATGGTATGTGGTAGAAGATGCCCCGGCTTACCATAATCTGCCCGCCAACACGGTGATCGAGGGCGTGACTTTCCCGGAGACCGATATCTACGACAACGTTATCGATTATTCACAGCCTACCAACAGCGGCTGCTCGCAGTTGGTTACGGAAGCCCCCGTGATCATCGACTATACGGCGGGCACTTTCATCCTAAACGAGGACTGGTATGGCCACCAGAACTCCACCATCAACTTCCTCACCGACGGAGGCGAATGGGTCTACCGTGTGATACAGCGTGAAAACGAGGGCGTGCAGCTCGGTTGCACCGCCCAGTACGGCACAATCTACGGCGGAAAGATGTATATCACATCTAAGCAGGACAAGGATCCGGGCGCCAGCATCACCGGCGGACGCCTCACTATCGCCGATGCGAAGACTATGAAGGTGGAGAAGCAGTTTCAGACAATCACCGCCAATGGTTTCTCCGGCACTGCCGACGGTCGCGCATTCCTCGGCGTCAGCGCCAACAAGGGCTACATGGGCACCAGCAACGGTATCTTCATCCTCAATCTCGCCACCCAGGAGTTTACCGGCTATATCAGCACCGGCGATGACAACAACCTCTACACCGGGCAGGTGGGCAATATGGTCCGCGTCAACGACTATGTGTTCGCCAACCATCAGAGCCAAGGGCTTCTCGTGATCAATGCCGAGACCGACCAAATCGAGCAGGCCATCACTGGTCCGGACGACACTAAAATCAATACCTTCACCCTTGCCAAGGACGGCAACCTTTACCTAATGACAAGCAAGAATCTCCTCTGCCTCGATCCTGTTTCCCTTGAATACACTGTAGTTGAGCTGCCCGAGGGCACCAAGCTCACAAGCGAGGGCTGGGGCGCATGGACACCGAGCACATTCTGCGCCAGCACACAGCAGAACGCCATCTTCTGGGGCTCCGGCTCTGGATTCATGGGAGCGAAAAAGGTGCTGAAATACGACATCGACACCAAGGAGCTGAGCACTTACTTTGATCTGAGCGATACGGAGTGGACGATCTACGGCTGCTCATTCCGCGTCGATCCCGTCACCGACGAAGGTGTGGTGAGCCTCTTCAAGACTTTCGGCGACCCAACCTACGTGACCCGCAAATACAATGCTGAAGGCGAAATGGTGGGCGAGTATGCCATGGAGAGCAACTACTGGTTCCCGTCACTGCCTATATTCCCCGACAACGCCGCCCCGGTGATCGACAGCCCGGGCACCCTGACCGTCGGACTTGGCTCATACGAGGCTCTGTCACTGGCCACATTCGCCACTGACGCCGACAACATTGACGCAGCCATTGTCAAGACCATCAAATCCAACAGCAACAGAAGTGTGATCTCGGCCTACATTGACAACGACAACCTCATCATCGTGCCATTGAAGGAGGGCACGGCCACACTCACCATCCAGGCCAACTCAAACGGACAGCTCGCCGAAGGCGATATCATCATCGAGGTGACAGGCACATCAGGCATCTCGTCTGTTGAAGATGGCGAAGCCACAATAGAAGGCACCTACTCGATCGACGGAAGGCGCGTGCGCGGTGACTACCAGGGCCCGGTGATCATCAAGATGAGCGACGGCTCGACACGCAAGCTCATGCGCTGACCCACCCCAGCCAGCGGCCCCTCCCCGGAATCGCCAAGCCGCTGGTTGACATCCCAACCCAAAGGGGGCCACCAGGCCCCCTTGAAAGTTATAGACTAACGGTCATCTATTGTTTGAGTTCCTCTATTGAATCCTGCAAAACGAGAGCCACTGTATGTCAGTGGCTCTCGTGCAATATTGGTCATATCAATTTGTCAGTCTATTACACAATTGCTGACTCCGGAAGGCACGGAGATGAATCCATTCTTGACAGCTACGGGCTTGCCGTTGACACTTACCGACTCCACGCCCTGCGGCATCTTCACCTCCATCGCTGACGGAGCATCGATCACGACATAGGTAGGTAGTCCTTCCTCCCACACCATATCCACTGTGGCACCGCCGCGAGTACGGAATCCGAAGAGTGAACCCTCGGAAAGTTCGTCGGGAAGAGCCGGCAAGAGATTGATGTAGCCGTCGTGGCTTTGCACGAGCATCTCGCTGATACCTGACGTACCGCCCCAGTTGCCGTCAATCTGGAAGGGAGCGTGAGAGCAGAAGAGATTAGGGAATGTTCCGGCTTTATGTCCGGGGCTCTCCTCTGTGTAAGCTGGATACAGGAGGGCTTTGAAGAGCTTATAAGCTCGGTTGCCGTCGCCAAGCCGATCCCAGAAATTAATCTTCCACGCACGGCTCCAGCCTGTGCCGGCGTCGCCTCTACGCTCAAGGGTGAGACGGGCAGCCTCAGCCAATTCCGGAGTCTTAACAGGCGAAATCTGATTGCTCGGATGCAAGCCATAGAGGTGGCTTACATGGCGGTGTTGCGGCTCAACCTCGGTGTACTCTTCAAGCCACTCCATCAAGCGCCCGTCCTGTCCGATCTGCATCGGGGGAAGCTTGGCTAACGCTGCTTTAAGCGAATCAGAGTATGCCTTGTCAATACCAAGAATAGAGGCGGCCGTGATGACATTATTATACAGCTCGTTTACAATCTGCGTATCCATTGTCGGACCCATACACACGCTCACAGCCTCGCCGTCAACTAAAAAGGCGTTTTCGGGAGAAGAAGACGGAGATGTCACAAGCCAACCGTGTTTTGGCTCTGTCACCATAGTGGAGAGGAAGAATTTTGATGCGCCCTTAAGCACGGGGTAGATTTCGCGCAAATAAGCGGTGTCGGAAGGGTTAAATAGATAGTGGTCCATCAAATGAGCTGTGAGCCATGCGCCTCCGGTGTTGGTAGCGCCCCATGAGGGATGCTCGCCGGGCTCGGTGTAGTCCCACACATTTGTCATCATGTGCATCACCCATCCTTCGGCATTCGGACCATAGAAGGCCTTGGCCGTGCGTTCGCCTGAAGGAACAGCTCGCTCCACAAGGCGAATAAGCGGCATATGCAACTCGGAGAGGTTGCCCTGCTCTACGGGCCAGTGGTTCATCTGCACGTTGATGTTTGTATGGTAGTCGCCGTTCCAGGGGGTTTGGTAGGTATTAGCCCACAGGCCTTGGAGGTTCGGAGGCAAAAATCCGGGGAGGGTACTGCTGATGAGCAGATAGCGACCGAAATTATAATAAAGCGCTGCCAACTCGGGGTCGCTGCCTTCGACAAATGCCTCTATGCGCTCATTGGTGGGAAGTGCCGACTGTTCAGTCTTGGCAAAATTCACTCCGGCTCGCCCGTAGAGACTGCGATGGTTGGCGATACCCTGCTGCTTATATTGGTTAAGATCTTCCACAGAGAGAGAGCTGAGTGTCTGCTCAGTGGTAGGAAGATCGGTGATGCCGAGACGTGGCCAATAGTCAGTAGTAGCAGCCACGGCAATCCATGCTTCGTCGGCGCCTGACACTGCGACATCAGCTCCGTCGTACGCCGTCGTAGCACCGTCGCCTGCTGTAAGCACCTTTATTGCAGCGGTGTATTCCATTCCCTGTTGATCGTCAGCCCCGCTTTTGAGGTGGCCGGTGATAGTGTAGATGCCGTCGGATGAGCGATGCGCGCCCTCTACATCTTGTTTTCTGCTGAGAGATGCCTTGAACGCTACTGCTCCTTTTTTGTCTGCGCTCAAGCGCATCACAATCACATCATAGCCTCGAGGCACGAAATACTCGCGTGTGTAGCGCACGCCGTTGATTGTGAATGTGGTGTAGGATGTGGCTGTGCTCATATCAAGCCATCTGCGATAGTCGGTGGCCAAATTATCGGCATAAGGATATTCGATGTTGATAAACCCAAGCACCTGATATGTGCCGTAAGTGCCGCCTTCGGTGTCCTTTATAGGTACAAACTCCTTGTACATAAGAGCCTGGGCCTCACGATTACGGCCTTCGCTGAGCAGGCGCTGTATTTCAGGCAGATTTTCGGCTGCTTTAGGATTGCCGTAGTCAAATTCACGACCGCTCCACATGGATATTTCATTGAGCACTATCGTCTCTTTGTTCACGCCGCCATCCGGCATCATGCCTAATCTGCCGTTGCCAAGAGGGAGGGTTTCTTCCCATTGTCGGGCCGGGGTGTTGTACCATAGGGTGTGATCGGTGCGACTTGGCACCCACGCTTGCAGCATAACTGGCAATAGAAGCAAAATTGCTGATAAAAAGGATTTGTACATAGTATGGGTTTTAAGGAATTTTGATGTCTGATTTCATTTTCGTACCGTGATATGGAAACATGGCTGCTTGCGCTCGTATTTCACATAGCAGTAGCCTGCATCGCGAAGGTCGCGCAGCACGCGTGCGAGAGCTTGTTTTTGAACGGGATTGAGATCGCGATAGGAGATATCGAATGTTGTGCCGTAGAGATGGCACGACTCCTCGACGGCATTGATATTGCCTCGGCGCAGACGCTTAATATGGGAGGTGGTGCGGGCAAGGCTCGTGACACGCAGACGATCATTGGGGTCGCCTACCCTTTTCTGGTACATCTCGGCAATATACTCTAATGTATGTTTTGCCTCAGGCACCAAATAGGGGTAATCCACTTGATGGAGGTAGAAGGTGGCGTTAGAGTCTCGCACCTGTTTCAGGCGACCGTCGGCGAGCATATACACAATCGTGTCTTCTGTAAGGGGTCCTACCCCCAAGGCACGGGCGGCGGGGAGCTGAAGCTCTTGTATGTCGTCGAATTCCTTGCCGTAGTTCCAGACGGGCTCGTCGGAATGGTCCACGTCATAGGCTCGAATCATCACTTTAGAGGCGGATACCGATTCGGAATAGGTATCGTCAGCGGCTTCACGCGGAAACTCCAGCTTGATCGCACAAAAAAGTACACCGATCAGGACGACTATAAGCAAGGCTCCTCGGAATATTTTTTTATGGTTGTTATGCTTGGTATATCTTTTGACAGTTTTTCTTCTCTTCATTTGCTTTTTGAATATTACTGCAAAATTACATTATTTTGAGCAAACTACAAAAAAAACGAATCGGTTGTCTCCCGACAACCGATTCCGTTTAAACTTAAAAATCTAATCCTATGAAAAAACTAATTCTTTTTTTGATGCGTTCAGCATCAATTGCCTTGCTTCTTTCTGCTGTTTGTACTAATAAGACAACTCAAACGCATAAATTGTTTATCCGAAATAGATTTTTTTACAATTTTTGAAACTTTTATTACTTATTTTGGAAAAGACGAGCCATAGCACGCTTGTCCTCACGCTCCTTGATCGACTGGCGCTTATCGTACTCTTTCTTGCCTCGGCCAATGCCTATCACCACCTTGGCAAATCCGCGCTCGCTGATAAACACGCGCAGCGGCACGATGGTGAACCCGGCCTCTTTGTTGGTCTTTTCGAGTTTGGCAATCTCTTTCTTGGTGAGCAAGAGCTTACGGTCGCGTCGCTCAGTGTGGTTGTTGTACGACCCGTAGAAATATTCGGCTATATACATGTTCTTTATCCACACTTCGCCGTCGGCCACATAGCAGAAGGTGTCAGCCAGGGAGGCTTTGCCCTGACGTATGGATTTTATCTCTGTGCCGGTGAGCACGATGCCGGCTGTGAAGGTGTCGGAAATCTCGTAGTCAAAGCGGGCGCGTCTGTTTTTTATGTTTACTTCCATTGCTGTATTTGATGTTTTAGTTTATGAAAAAGCCCACTGGATTAAGCACTGTGGCAGAATCAACGTGGCTATGCCCAGGAGTAGAAAGGGGAAATTGCGGTCGGGGCGCACCCGCAGGTAGGTGTCAGATTTCCAAAATATGAGCGTCACGATTAGCGGGAGCAAGAAACCGAGGAGCGAGATGCGAGGCAGAAGGTTGTAAACTACGGCGAATATCGACTGCATACACACACAATAGGTGATGACCGTGGTGTATTTATGCTCGTTGGGCGAGCCCTCACAAAACTTGTAGAAGTACGACTTGAATATCGACAATGCGAAGAAGAACGTGAAGAACAGCGACACGAACAGCACAAAAGCCGTGACCAAAAGATAGGCAAAACGATGCTCTGTGTTATAAATAAGCCGGAAAAACACCGACACCGACGCAAGCCCCATCAACGGATATAGATATTTGCGAGCCAAGGCGGAAGGATCGGCCATATCGCCCGACACATCCTCCCACCCCTTGCTCGGGGCAAGGATAAGCTGTAGGATATTACGCAAGAAAATCAGTAGACTCATGTGCGTTTTCTTTATTTATTTTTTGGCTAAACTCTTTTTAACACCACAAAGTTACGAATTATTGCGGTTATTTCAATCTGAAATTGTAATTTTGTGGGCAGATTTTTATCCAAACATCAAATCTAATTAAGAATATGCTAAAAAGAATCGTTTCAATAGCCGGAAAGCCGGGACTATATAAGCTCGTGAGCCATGGCAAGAATATGCTAATCGTAGAGACTCTGGGCACCGGCAAGCGTCTGCCCATCTACGCCCACGACAAAGTGGTGTCGCTCGGCGACATTTCAATATATACCACCGAGGGCGACGAGCCATTGGCGCAGGTGCTGGAGAGCGTGCGCATCAAGGCCGACGGCAAGCCCATAGACATCAAAGCCTTTGCCAACGAGGCAGCCATTCGCTCTTTCTTCAAAGAGGTACTCCCCGCATTCGACGACGAAAGAGTGTACACCACCGATATCAAGAAGCTTCTATCTTGGTACAACCTTCTTATCACCAACGGTTTTGACCATTTCGTAGAACCGGAGACAAAACCCGAAGGCGAAGAGGCAACCGCTGAATAATAGACACACTTTTTTCTCAATTCATCAAATATTTCATTTATTAACAGATCATGAAGAAGAAATTTATTTGCGTAGTGTGCGGATACGTTCACGAAGGCGATGAAGCTCCCGAAAAGTGCCCGGTGTGCGGCGCTCCCAAGTCAAAATTCAAGGAAGTAGATGACGACGCTGCCCTTAAGTTCGTGACTGAGCATGAAGTAGGCGTGGCTAAAGGCTGCGACGAAGAGATGATAAAGGACCTCAACGCTCATTTCCTTGGCGAATGCGGCGAGGTGGGCATGTATCTGGCTATGTCGCGCCAGGCCGACCGCGAAGGATATCCCGAAGTGGCTGAGGCTTTCAAACGCTATGCTTTCGAGGAAGCAGAACACGCATCTAAATTCGCCGAACTCCTCGGCGACGTGGTGTGGGACACAAAGACTAACCTTGAGAAGCGTATGGCCGCTGAAGCCGGAGCGAATGAGGACAAGATGCGCATCGCTAAACGCGCAAAAGAGCTCAATCTTGACGCTATACACGACACCGTGCACGAAATGGCCAAGGACGAAGCTCGCCACGGACAGGGATTCCAGGGCCTCTACAATCGTTTCTTCAAGAAATAACAGTGCCTTTTAGTTAGGCGCTTAATCCTATCTTTGCCCACGGCTATAAAGGTCGTGGGCATTTATCAACCAATTAGTTTCATGTCGAAAAAGAAAAAAACCAAAAAAAAATCAAATCCTACGCTTATAGCAATCTTTATGCTGGTGCTGATAGGATGGCTATGGCAGACGTATTTGCAACCCTCTATCGCCGGAAACTCTCGCCATAAGACAGAGATTGCGGTGACTGACTCTCTCGAAATGGTGGTGCTTCCGCCATCGTTGGAGTCGGAGATTTTGCATTATCCGGGGTTTACCGTGTCGTTCAACCACAAGCACCATGTGCCCAACTACGTGGCATGGACGCTGACGGGCGATGAGGCAAGAGGCGGCGAGGTGGACAAACGCACCGACAACTTCGCTCCGGACCTCGCCGTGAAAGGCTGCCCCACCCTTGACGACTACAGAGGCTCGGGATACGACCGCGGACATATGGCTCCGGCTGGCGACATGAAATGGAGTAAGGACGCTATGAACGCATGCTTTCTTCTCACCAACATGACTCCTCAGGCCCACACGCTGAATCAGGGAGCCTGGCGCACGCTGGAGGAGAAGTGCCGAGAATGGGCACGAAGAGACAGTGCGGTAGTAGTAATATGCGGGCCCATACTGACCGACCCCGTAAAGAAACGCATAGGCGACACGAAGGTTACGGTGCCGAAGCGGTTCTTCAAAGTAGTACTCGCCCCCACTCTTTCGCCTCCCCAGGGCATAGGATTCATAATGCCCAACGGACCGGTGGCGGGCGGCATGCAGGCAGCTGCCGTAAGCATCGACAGCGTGGAGGCTGTCACCGGATTTGATTTCTTCTCGGTGCTTCCCGACGATATAGAGAGTATGGTCGAAGCTGAGTGTAACTTCCCGCGCATGGCGCGTAAATAATTGCATTATGTCCGACTCTACTATATGCGCTATAAGCACACCGCCCGGTGTAGGCGGCATAGCAGTGGTCCGTGTGAGCGGCGCGGATGCTATAGATATTACCAAAAAGATATGGAAAGGCGCGGATTTGACATCAGTTGCCTCTCACACTGCACATCTGGGTACGGTAAACGACTCTGACGGCTCGCCTCTGGACGAGGCCGTTGCCACCGTATTCCGCTGCCCGCATTCGTTCACAGGAGAGGATGTGGTGGAGATCGCTGTGCATGGCTCTAAATTTGTACAGCAGCGACTAATCCACGCTCTTATAGATGCCGGGGCTTCTTTGGCTCAACCAGGCGAATTCACACGCCGCGCTTTTGCTGCTGGAAAGATGGATTTGGCACAGGCTGAGGCTGTGGCTGATGTTATAGCATCGGAGAACCGTGCGGCCCATCGCATAGCCATCACCCAGATGAGGGGTAGATATTCAGGGCGTCTACGCCAGCTTCGTGACCAGTTGCTCGAACTCGCTTCGCTCTTAGAGCTTGAATTGGATTTTTCGGAGGAGGATGTGGAGTTTGCCTCACGGCAGCGACTCATGGAAATAGCTTGCGCCGTGCAAGCAGAAGTGTGTAGACTGGCCTCGTCGTTTGACTCGGCTTCGGCCATAAAGGATGGTATCCCGGTGGCAATCGTAGGTGCCACCAACGCAGGCAAATCGTCGCTACTCAACGCACTGTTGGGCGACGACCGTGCCATAGTGTCGGATATACACGGCACTACTCGCGACATCGTGGAGGATACCCTCGCAATAGGCGACTACTCATTCCGGCTAATGGATACAGCCGGACTGCGAGACACTGCCGATACAATAGAGAGCATCGGCATTGAGCGAAGCCTTAAAGCGGCGGCAAAGGCGCGCTTAATAATCATGGTGATTGATTCTACTTCGCCTGTAATACCGCAACTCCCTGACACTTCGGCATCCATAATTGTGGCAATTAACAAGACGGACCTTGATCCGTCACCTTCACTGCAATCAATATTCTCACAACTGCCACCCCACTCCGCTATCGTGGAAATATCTGCACGCAATGCCCATGGTATTGATTCACTCACAAATGCCATGGAAAACATTGCCAAAGAATCTGAGGGCTCTGACTCGGTATTAGTGACTAACGCCCGGCATTACGAAGCTCTAATTCAAGCCTATGAATCTATCACACGAGCAATCGATGCGCTAAACGCATCTCTAAGTGGCGACCTCGTAGCCCTTGATATCCGCCTCACCATCCACCATCTCTCATCAATCCTCGGCGATATCTCCTCCCAAGAGATTCTCAACACAATATTCTCCAGATTCTGCATCGGCAAGTAATTAGCTGGTTATCAATGATTTATATTGATAGCAACTGACTATTACTGAGCGATAAAACTTAATACATTCAGGAACGCCTAATGCTGATAACTGTCAGTGTTAGGCG
>CAZJKZ010000092.1:0-9850 GCA_964546885.1 uncultured Bacteroides sp. | reverse complement strand
GCACGTCGGATTCTGGTTCCGCCTGTGAGAGTTCGAATCTTTCCAAGGCAACAAAGCGACTCATTAGAGCCGCTTTTTTCGTATTAAAGACATTCGAGACACCATGGAAATAACCCTCAGCAACATTATGCTAATATCTGCCATACTGCTTTTCATCAGTGTGTATGCAGCCAAAGCCGGCACTCGTTTTGGAGTGCCGACACTCGTACTTTTCTTAGGATTGGGTATGCTTTTCGGAGTTGATGGATTCGGCATACATTTTGACAGTGCAGAGATTGTCCAGTTCATAGGCATGGTGGCTCTCAGCATTATCCTTTTTTCAGGTGGTTTTGACACAGCCTTAAAAGCAATCAAGCCTATTGCCGCTCCCGGTATAGTACTTGCTACAATCGGTGTATTGCTTACAGCGGGAGTTACAGGGTTATTCATCTACTATCTTATGAATTGGATTGCCCCCGAGCTAAATTTCGGAATACTCGAGTCCCTACTCCTTGCCTCAATAATGTCATCTACAGATTCCGCATCCGTATTCTCCATTCTCAACACATCACATACTGGACTTAAGCAGAACCTGAAGCCTACGTTAGAGCTTGAAAGTGGTAGTAATGACCCGATGGCCTATCTTTTGGTAATTATTCTCATAAGCATAATAGAAAGCCAGGAAGCTTTCACAGCAGGTGTTTTTCTACATTCAGTCGGCATGCTTCTGAAACAGTTAGTCTTAGGTTTATTATGCGGAGGGGTCTTCGGCTGGCTAACAGTGCAGATAGTCAATAGACTCAGAATCACTAACGAATTCCTTTACCCCATAATGATGCTATCATGCGTATTCCTTTCATTCTCGCTCACCGAGATGTTAGGCGGCAACAGCTATCTTGCTGTATATGTAGCAGGTGTAGTGGTAGGCAACATGAAGATGGCACTCAAGCGTACTATAGGATCGTTTTTTGGAGGATTTACATGGCTTGCGCAGATAATAATGTTCTTGTCGTTAGGTCTTCTCGTTAATCCGCATGAGCTCCTAACACCGCACGTGATAGTGCCCGGTCTCATCTTGGGTATTTTCATGATTTTAGCAGGACGTCCATTTTCTGTATTTATATCGCTCCTCCCATTTAGGAATTTCACTCTAAAGGCTCGTCTATATATAGCCTGGGTAGGTCTACGAGGTGCAGTACCTATTATCTTTGCCACCTACGCCTTAGTGTCGCCTGAATTGCTTCACGCTCGCTATATCTTTAATATGGTATTCTTCATCACTCTCCTCTCTCTACTCATCCAGGGTACAACAGTTAAAAGTATGGCATCATGGCTCGGACTCACCGAACCATATACACAAAGAGAATTTAACGTTGATTTCCCGGATGAAATTACAGCTGTAACCACAGAAAGAGAAGTTGACGCTGAAATGCTCACTGACGGGAATCATTTAAAAGATATACATCTTGCGCCTAATACTCTCGTAATGCTCATAAAACGTAAAGGCTCATATTTGGTGCCAACAGGAAAAACTCGTTTATATCTCGGCGATAAACTCTTGATAATATCATCGGATAAAAATAGTTGATATCTTCATTAAGAAATCCTTTCTTCTTCTTCCTCACCGAACCTTTTGTTGATACTATGTGTTATTATTACAGAAACTAATAAAATAAATAATATTATGGCACAGAATTATCAAGAAGAGGCAGCTGTAGCTGCACAAGTAAGTATGGATGCAGCTAAAATAGCAGCACAGGCAGAAGTTGAGAATCTCAAAGAACAAAGCGAAGAAATCCAAGACCAGATTAATGACAACAAGGAAGATCTTCAAGCCAAAGCAAGCGCAAAATTCAATGAATTTAAAGATCAGGCATCGGATACATTAAGTGATCTGAAAGATAAGGCAATGGCTGCCAAGGATCAAGCAGCAGAAAAAATGAGCGCATTCAAGGATCAAGCAGCTGCTAAAGCAAGCGATTTTAAGGATCAAGCCGCCGACACTGCAGCCGATCTTAAAGAGAAGGCTTCCGGTCTATTTGGCAAACTTAAAAGTAAGACGGCAGATGTGCTCAAAGCTGGCGCTGACAAAGTATCGGACTTTGCTGACAAGCTCAATGACTAACTCACTTACTGGTATCAAAGATATTTAGGGGATTGGCGATTAGATGCCAATCCCCTCTTTTAATTTTTTTAAGAAAAAAAACTAATTAATTAGTTTGGATTTCGGATTATAAATTGTAAATTTGCAGTCGATAATGAAATTGAATAAAACTAATAAATAACAAAAAATGAAAGCAGGAAGAAAACGTCAGATTTTGACCGAAAAGGAAGCTGTCATTATGAATATCCTTTGGGATAACGGACCATTGTTTATCCGTGACATTCTGAAACACTATCCTGAACCCAAACCACATTTCAATACTGTAGCGACAACTGTTCGTATTCTCGAGGGCAAAGGATACGTTATGCACGAAGAGTTCGGTCCGTCACATCGATTTACAGCTATTGCTAAAAAAGAGGAATTCGCAAATCGCTCCTTGGCTGAATTAATTAAAAACTACTTCGGCAACTCATATAAAAATGTAGTGTGCGCACTTGCTGAGGAAGAAAAAATTAACACTGACGAGCTGCGTGAGATAATCGAGCTTATAGAAAGCAAGCACGCCAAGAAGTGAATTCACTCTCATAATTTTAACATAATGGGCTCTCTACTATCTTATTCCATAGTTTCAGGCTTTATATTGTTGTTCCTTTATATAACGTATAAACTCACGATGTCAGGAGAACGGCTTTTTGCCTTCAACCGTATTATGATTTTTTCAATTTACGGTGTCTCTCTTTTGCTGCCTATTTTATATCCTGCGTTTAAGACTTTAGAGTTTAGCACTACGGATACAGCAGCTCCTATATATGATGAAGCAACAAATAATATGTCTGATCTTACAGCGATGTTGGCCCAAACTACCCCAGCAACCACCTATATCGGTGTGCGCTTTCTGCTTTGGATATACCTTGCAGGTTTAATCGTTACATCTTTGAGATTTCTCATCAGCCTTATCATGATCTTAAAAAAATCTATAAGTAAAGATCGCATTGAGCTTGGCAACGGATATATTCTCGTAATTACCGACAACGGACCTTTTTCGCCTTTCAGTTTCTTTCGCTATATCGTCATATCAAGAGATGACTACAACAATAGCAAGCGTGAGATTCTGATCCATGAGTTTACGCATCTTCGTAAGCTCCACTGGCTCGACCAAATATTCGCAAATCTGGTTGCTATACTTATGTGGTATAATCCTGCTGCGTGGCTTATGATAGAAGAGCTAAAAAGTATACACGAATATCAGGCCGATGAGGCTGTATTGGCTGCAGGAACAGAGATAAAGAGATATCAATACCTATTAATAGAAAAGGCTGTCGGTAAGAGATTCCCGTCACCCGCCAACAGCCTGAACCACAGTAAACTTAAATTACGTATTACTATGATGTACAAATCAAAACCATCGAAGATGCGACGACTCGCATCTATGGCAGTGGTCCCTGTGACAATTATCACAGTTGCCATTACCGACCTCCCCGCTTTTGCAGTAGCAATCTCAGAGATTGAAAACTCCAGTCTACATGACAAAGTTACGAATATTTCCTCAAACGCACAAATGCCTGAAAAGGAAAATTCAACGAGTGCGAGCAATGCAAAAATCTCGGAAAATGCCCTTAACGCCTCTGCCGCTCTCCAATATTCTAACGAATGGAGTGCATTGAGCACTAATAATGCCGGCGGAATACAAACTGAAAAGGAAAGAAAATTGGTAGCACAACCTGTCCAAGTGGTAGGAATCGGAAACTATACAAAGCATAACGGAATAGCGGTAAACAACTCTAATCTTCCGGAAACCACAGTAATTGTAGGAGACATAGAAAGCGTGAACCTCAATTCGTCCAACGATGCTGTCTATTTCATTAATGACGAAGAAGTTCCCTACAGTGAAGTTGCTTCATTAGCACCCGATCGCATAAAGGAAGTCGCTGTTAGCACAATCGAAGATAAAATTACTGAAGTCAGATTTACAGTAAACGACAGCAAATCCGAAAAAGAAACCGTTTACACCGAAGTCGACGAAGACCCGAAATTTCCCGGAGGAGAGGCTGAGATGTACAAATGGATAAGTACGCATCTCAAATATCCTGAAGCAGCAGTTAAAAGAAAAGCGCAAGGAAGAGTGAATATAAGTTATATTGTTGACAAAACCGGAAAAATCCATGACTGCAAGGTTGCTTCAGGCGATGACGAAGACTTATGTAAAGAAGCTCTAAGAGTAGTAAGCCTTATGCCTAACTTTATTCCAGGCAAAATCAATGGAAAAGCAGTTGACTGCTTCCAAACGATACCAATTTCTTTTAAAATGTAATATCTTCTTATAGAGCGGAGTTTATCTCCTCGAGATGAAGCATAGTTATTATCTTTGTTATCTCGATATGGTAAAACTGACGGATGGCGCAAAAAAGGTTAAAAGCTATCTGATATTCAAACAAAAGTATTACCTTTGTAATTCATATCGAGATTTATGCACAAAGATAGTAACTATGCATTATTTTAAAATACGTTTTCAAATTGTAATATTGCTGGCAATAGTCTTTAGCGCCTGCAATAATGATATTTTTGTAGATAGCGTGTCTGTGCCTAAAGAAGAGATCACTCTTGATGGCAATCGAGGATCGCAGGAGTTCAAAATCACCAAAAAGGGACTTATGGATGTAAAATTCGATAATGATATCGATTATAGGACTTATCAGACATATTATGATAAAGAAGGTCAACGTATAAACCAAGTCAGCAACATTGACGAGATATCTAAGATAGTGTATAATTCTGACAGATTCGCTATTGAACTTCAGATATCAGGCAATAATGTAGTAACTACAGCTTTGGACAATACCTACGAAGGCGATATCAATGTTTGGGCTGACTTAATTTACAAGGACCAAACAAAAACAATAAACTTCATCATTACCCCAGGAGCTCCAATGGAAGTAACTGAAATTTTTCAAGGACTTTCTCCGTTGTCTGAGACAAAAATCAGTACTTCTACTACAAAACTTCTCAGAAACAACACTTCAGAATCTTTGAAATTTTCAATTTATCCTTTCAGAGATGTGTCATCCACCGTCAACTTTACTTTTGAAGACGAGTATCGGGATATAAATGCAACCGTCGAAATAGACCTGCCATTGTACATGGATGGAGAATGGAAAAATTTCACTTTTAATAATTTTGTTGATGTTAACTTGGCATATCACACTAATTATTATGCTTTCGGTACAGATATAGAGAAAGTGGAATATATTGAAGTGCCAGCCTATTCAACTGCAGTTGCTCAGATAAATATGACTTTCGCTATTATGGATGAAGATTGCACTATTGTTTGTCAAATGCCAAATTCCGAGATTTCGCACTTGGCACACGGAAAATTCTCTATCTCTCAACCAATTGATTACAAAATTGACGTGAAATGCGAAGAACTTTAATCACTATAGCACTTACATTCGTATCTTCCATTGCAATTTTGGCATCTGCTAACGACAGCATCCCATCAGGATATTTCAATAATTTGCAATGGCATCTGGGTTGTGAAGCTACATTTGGATATGTACCCGGCACAAACAAGTTTCTACGCGGGGAGAATTTATACTCAGCAAAAATCACAAATAAAGTAGCCGGCGACATAAGGGCCGGATTCAGTTTCGCTGAAGACTCTCGTGAAGGCGTACTTTATAAAGGAATTTACCAAGGTATAGGAATAGGTGGAAATTCTTTTTTCAGGCCGTCACTGATAGGATCGCCTGTCTCTGTGTATGTATATCAGGGAGCCCCTATCGTTCACATCAACCAAAAGCTATGGCTTGGATATGAATGGAAATTCGGAGCTGCATTCGGATGGAAACATAGCAAAGATGAAATCAACAACAATTTGTCAGTGAGTACTGCAGTCACTGCCATGATGGGTCTCAGTCTTAAACTTAATTATACAATCACTGATAAAGTAGCCTTATGGCTTGGTGCAGAAGCAACCCATTACTCAAACGGAAACACTTCATGGCCAAATGGAGGCATAAACTCAATAGGAGCAACTATCGGTGCCGTCTATACATTTGATCCGCAAGTCAAAACCTCAATATACACAACATCTCTTGAAGAAGAGGCAGATCGTGGACGATGGCTATATGATATAATGGCTTTCGGGGCATGGCGTAAACGTGCGCTGAACATCGGGAATCCACCTATACCGGAAATGTGTCCGGGTAAATTCGGTGTATTAGGATTCCAGGTCTCAGCCTTACGTACCCTCAACAGATGGGTTGCAGTAGGTCCATCACTTGATTTACAATGGGACGAAAGCGCCGGACTTGCTCCCTACTGGGTGGAAGGTACACACGACAGCTATATCAAATTCGAGCGGCCGCCTTTTAGCAAACAAATCATGGCAGGTATATCGGCACACGCTGAACTCACGACACCTATTTTCGGCATTAATGCCGGCTTAGGGTATGACTTCATAAATCCAAAAGGCAACAAGCACTTCTACCAATCACTTACATTAAAAACCTTCGTAACTCAGCATCTTTATCTTAACGTAGGATATCGTCTCGGTGCCTTTGCATATCCTCAGAATCTTATGCTCGGTGTAGGCGTAAGGCTTTGGTAAAAATGAAAATATTCCACAATAATTTAACATAAAACTAAAATAATGAGAAACTTAAATTTTCACAGGCATTTGGTCATAATCTCGCTGATGATAATGGGACTCTCAGCATATGCAACCTCATTCGTTAGAATAGACAACCCATGGATTGACTATCCAAATAATTCCCAAATATTTATAGACGCAGTAGAATTGGGTACTGACTCAACAACCGTTACTCTACGCAATTACTGCTTTATGAACACGAATATTAATATACAACCAACCGTAAAGCTATTTCATGATGGTAAAAGCTATGCGCTACGTAGTGCTAAAGGGATAGAGCTTGGCAAAAGAATAAGGGTCCCGGCTTTTAGCGATACTACTTTTACTCTATCATTCGACCCTTTACCATTAGATGCTAAAGTTTTTGATTTTATTGAGGGCGAAGGTGAGTATGATTTCAGACTCAAAGGTGTCCACACCGACAAATCATTTGACGACCAGATGCCATTAGAACAGTTGAATGAGTTGCCTCAGCAGAAATGGGAAAAAGGAACTGCTGTTCTCAAAGGCAAAATATTGAACTATACACCGGATGAAGAGCAAACCATGGTGAGTGTTTACCCGCGTTCAGTCCTCGGTCTGCAAATAGATGGATCCATTGGTAAGGCTCCGGTAGATTCCAACGGAACATTTGTTGTAGAGCTTCCGCTATTCCAATCATATCAGCCATGCTTTTTCTCAGCTCCGGGGTTTTATGGACTTATTTATCTTTCTCCAGATAAAGAGTCATCGGTGACTATCGACCAAGCTAAACGTAGAAATAACGGACATAGTGGTGAGGACGGAAGTGTGATTTTTGCAGGCACAAATGACGAGCTAAACAATCAACTTGCACTCAATATCGGGCATGATATGTTGTGGGACTCCTTCTTTAATAATCGTCCAAGAGATAAAGAGTATACCTCGCCTACTGAATACAAAGCGGATGTGATGCGCAACTTAGCAAATAGAAAAGAAAAGCTCAACAGACTTCCCTTCACTCCCATTATGAAACAGTTAATGTATATGTCGGCTGACAATGACATGCTCTATGCGCTCACATCCAAGCTCGAAACACAAAACTTTCTTGAAATAGATCCTTCCTACTATGAGTTTTTGGAGCATATTGATTTAGACAACCCCCAAATGTTGTGGAGTGAAAACTTTGATTCTTTTGTCAGGTCAGTCTATAACCCTGATGCCAATAGTCTTCCGATCATAATGTCATCAACTCCTATTGAACTATATACATATCTAACTGACAATAATATAGTAAGTGATAAGGATGCTGACTTAGCAAGAGCTCTAATTCTACATCATATTGATAATATTCCATCTGAGATAGTTGACGAATATGCCCACACAGCTGCAAATAGAATAAATTTTTATTGCGATTCTCTAAACCTAAAAGATACAGAGAGAGCAACTGCCGAAAATTTGATAGACAAACTGCAAAGCGGAAATATCAAAAAATACGACGACATCACCTCTCACTACGTGTCATGGATTTTCAGTTTGGCCAAAAATGGACACAAATTACCATTCCAGGAGGCTATCAACATACCGTTTGAAAACGAGATTGTAGAGGAAATCTATTCTTTTCTTGAAGATAACGATTCTATAATAGCTTCTTTCAATAGCAAATATTCTGATAAGATAAAAGAGTGGGAATTAGAGAACCAAATAAATAACGCTATCAAAAACTTCATTAATATTTATGGTAAAGATTCTCATATAATTGATCGTTTTTTCGCATCGAACGCATATATCAATTATATTTCACAACGTAATACACTTTCGGAAGATTACATTGCCAATTGCCGTAAACGTCTTCCCGATATGTTTTTTGACTATGTTATGGTACAGAACGACGCTATGGCAAAGGTATTACTACGTGTGAATTCTAATGTTCTCGAAATGGAACCTGAAAATTCGGGAGACGAGATACTTAAAGAAATTGCAGAGAAACACAAAGGTAAGGTGATATACATTGATATATGGGCTACCTGGTGCTCACCCTGCTTAAATGCTATTACCGAAATTCAGCCTATAAAGAAAGATTATGCTGATAGCGTTGCATTTGTTTACCTTGCCGACCAGTCCTCACCCCAAAATACATGGGATGAAAAGATAAAATCAATCGAAGGCGATCACATGCGTTTATCGCAAGAACAGATGCAAGACATTATGAACCGTTTTGCGTTCAACGGATATCCATCATATATAGTGATCGGTAAGGATGGATCAGTAACTTTCTCAGGACACATACACGGCATAGAAAACATCAAAAAACTTCTTGATGAAGAAATTGCCAAATAAATTGAGCATATATCGAAAAAGCGCTGCAAACTATAAAGGCTTGCAGCGCTTACTGATTAACAACTTATTAACTATTTATGTAATGAGTGTCGTGAAAAACTATATTTAGTTTTTAAATACCAATTCGTCACCGTCAACATCGATAATGATAGGACGATCTTTGTCAACCTTCTGAGCAAGTATATCCTTAGAGAGTTGATTGAGCACTAATCTATGGATAGCACGCTTAACTGGACGAGCACCAAATTCAGGATCGAAACCTTCCTCTGCGAGGAAATGAATAGCAGCAGGTGTCACTTCGAGTGTTACTCCATTGCGTGCAAGCATCTTCTTAATTCCTCGTATCTGAAGACCGACAATCTCTTCGATTTCGTTCTGGTTCAGCGGAGTGAACATAATGATCTCATCGATACGGTTGAGGAATTCAGGACGAATTGTCTGTTTAAGCATCTCGAGAACCTCGCCTTTAGTCTTCTCTACAACTTCGCCCTTATTATCGGGAGTCATCTTTGCGAAATTATCACGAATAAGAGCCGAACCCATATTTGAAGTCATAATGATAATGGTGTTCTTAAAATTGACGTTACGACCCTTATTGTCGGTAAGGTGACCATCGTCAAGCACCTGAAGAAGGATGTTGAACACATCCGGATGAGCCTTCTCGATCTCATCGAACAGAACCACAGAGTAAGGTTTACGCCTTACAGCCTCGGTGAGCTGACCACCCTCATCGTAACCAACGTATCCCGGAGGCGCTCCGACAAGACGGCTCACGGAGTGTTTCTCCTGATATTCGCTCATATCGATGCGGGTCATCATAT
>CAZJKZ010000091.1:0-10093 GCA_964546885.1 uncultured Bacteroides sp. | reverse complement strand
AGTTTAGCGATTGCTTATATAGCGCTCGTAATAAGCAAGAATAAGAGCTGTAACAGGGAGCGCAATTATCATACCAATTATCCCCAATAAACTCCCCCATATACTGAGCGACAGCAATATCACTGCCGGATTAAGCCCCATCTCCTTGCCCATAACATGCGGAGTGATGACATAATCGCATATACTCTGCACCACGCCATAAACAAGCAGACATTTACCGAAAATCGTCCAGAATGCCACATGCCCATCAAGCGACGTGATAAAACAGATAATCAAAACCGGGATTAAAGTGATATATTGAAAATAAGGAATCATATAAAGTATGCCCACAAGTAGTCCCATCACTATTGCAAGCGGCAAACCCACAATATAAAATCCTATGGGATGCTCCCTACCTTGCGGGGAGGGATGGGGAGGGGTTGTGAGCTAAAAATCGATATCCGCCAAATCAAAATACATTAAACGAGTATGCTCAGCCTCGTCTTCTGAACTCAAAAATGAAAAGTCATTTTTAAGATAGAATGGTATGGCATCACGATAAGCGTCTACTGTGAGAAAGCGACATCCTGACTTACTGTCTTTTACAAACAGCGTACTAACAAAATCAATTAAAAAAGTGCCGATTTGTTGCCCTTGAATGGATTTATCAATGCCAAGTCTACATAATTTAATGGCAGGATAACTTCTCAAGCGTTTTTCATTGACAAATTTATGTTTTCTAAAACGATTAAAATCAGTGTTTGTGGGGAAATCTTTTATTGAAATACGATCATTAGCCACACTAAAATAAGCAACCACCTTGTTGGAACACTTATGCTCTAATACATAAGTTGTGGCCAACAAGGTTCTGCGATATAGTGGTGCATCATTAATGATAAAATCATTAAGATCTTTATCTCCACAATCGAAGTGAACGACATGATCATCCATTCCAAGTTTTCTTATTTCATAATCGGCTAATATTTCTTCTGCCTGCATGACATTCTTATTTATTAACTAAAATGCTCATTGCAAGTTTATAGTTAGTAAGTCTTCTTCGTTTCTTTTCAGAAGATTCGGGCCTTATCGTACTCATATGCTCAATAAATCTCTGTGCGTCTTCACCCTCTAAAATAGGGGTTTCTTTAATCGGTCTTGCCATATCTACATTATTTAAAAATACTTAAGGATTATACACACTGCTATTGAAGTTTGCCGCGCCTTAAAGTTGCTCTTACTTAATATCTAACAATTTTGCAGTGTCGATGACTGTGCAAAGATACATTAAATTTTGATAATTACCAAATTTTATCAAAATAGGTCGCGCGCCTTTTTCTTAATGGCCATTATCGGAGGGGGGGCTAATCACATCGAAGTCTGTGCTCTTACCGATTGCTAATATAGCGCTCATAATATGCAAGGATTAAAGCTGTAACAGGGAGCGCAATTATCATACCAATTATCCCCAATAAACTTCCCCATATACTGAGCGACAGCAATATCACTGCCGGATTAAGCCCCATCTCCTTGCCCATAACATGCGGAGTGATGACATAATCGCATATACTCTGCACCACGCCATAAACAAGCAGACATTTACCGAAAATCGTCCAGAATGCCACATGCCCATCAAGCGACGTGATAAAACAGATAATCAAAACCGGGATTAAAGTGATATATTGAAAATAAGGAATCATATAAAGTATGCCCACAAGTAGTCCCATCACTATTGCAAGCGGCAAACCCACAATATAAAATCCTATGGTATAAAGCACACATGCGCACAAAGCCACAAAGCCCTGGCCACGAAAATAACTGTTCATCTCACGCTCTACATCAGCCACTACTGACATAGCCTGGGGGCGTATACGTTGCGGAAATATCTTCTTGAATCCTCGCACTATCTGCTCATAGTCGAGAAGGATGAATATTATATAAATAAACATCAGAAGCCACTCTAATACATGCATAAGAGACTCAATTGACCATGTAACCAAAGAGGTGCCCTTGCTAAATACTGCCGAAATATGCGACATATCCAGCATTTGCACTATGCTCGCCGTATCAAAATTACGGATCGCGTCAACCCAGCTTGGAGGCAGAAACGACAAAAAATGCAGATAATCCGGATGTCCTGAGTAGTGCTTCACCATATCAGATAGTGTATCAATTTCCTTAGCAACCATAGGCGCACATAGATAGACTATTCCACCCACAACTACCGTTACGCTACCCACTGTAAGCAGTACGGCCAACAGGCGTTTGCGCACTCTCACCTTCGTCATAAAAAATTCGACAATAGGGTTAAGCAGATAAGAAATAAGACACGCCGCAAAAAATGGCAACAGTACATCGGAGAGATACAAGATAAGGCATATCAGGCCGGCGGCAATAACACAGCTTATTATAAGCCACATGATGCGATCGGTGGTCCAGAATTTCTTTTTCACTCCATCAGGCATAGATTCTTTAGTAGGGCAATTGGTGTTCATAATTTCGCGTCAATTTAATAGTTTTCTTTCCTTAATATATAACAATCTATAAATATTAAGTGTTTTGCAAAACATAAATTGAATAAAGGGCGTTAATTTTATTAGCTAATATAGCTATTGTAGCTATTATAGCTTTTTTGCAGCTTTAATCATTTAAAATTTAATAAATATGAGAGCTAAGATAATTGCTTTCTCAGCAATGGCATTGGTTTGTGAGCCCGGTGTAATGGCTCAGGATGCTTTTGCTTTGGCAAATGAGCTTATGTCCGTTCCCGAATATATAGCTGACGCCACTTTTGAAGTGCTGTTACCCTCAGCGTCCGAGCCGGTGGTATATGACGTCACGCTGCAAAGCGCCACCCCTGAACATCCCGACAGCCTTTCGGTGTGTGATTATCTTATACGATGGAGTGCACGTACATCAGCAGAGCCAGTTGAGGGCTTTTCAGCCTATTTCAGCGGCAATCACTTCAGATATCGTAATCACAGGCTCCAGGAATATCATGCCGATGCAAACGTGAGTCCATTCATGCCTTACGGCCCGGGGAGCCAATACACCAACGGCGTACACACCACGGCACAATTCGCTGATATGCTTCCCCAAAATATTGGTATGACCATATCGCGTATAATCAGCGATTCGTCATATGTATATAGTTTCCACCCCGACACGTTGATAAGTGGCAAAAAAGCCATTGTGATCGACGGAGTGAAGCGCGGCAACGGCTATGATCTTATGAATTTCAGCTACGTTTTTGACAAGGACACTCACCTGCCTGTACTGTCCGAATTTGAAAACAGTCCGGGATCAATTAGCGAACAGCTTGTTACCATTACCTACTCCCCGCAATCAGAAGCTGATCGGGTGGAAATCTCAGAGGAAGGGCTCATGGACACTTGGCCTGATGTGTTTGAGCGCTTCCGCGAAAGCACCTTCAAATCCGAGAATCTCGTAAACACGCCGTTGCCCAATTTCTCTTGCCAGACCCTCGACAGCCCGGAACGCTTTACCCACAATCTAAATGAGCGGCTCCAAAAGCCTCTTATCATCGTGATGCTCGATCCGGAGGTGTCTACTACGCGCCAGACTATCGAAGATATACGCAAAGCTGTGGATATGGCTCCTATGGACATTCAGGTGCTGTGGGCATTCAACTCCAACCGCTCCGATGATATCCACGAGGCCTTAGGACAACTGCGCAGTGGTGAGCAAGCCCTCGTATCAGCCAACTCGCTTATGCGCAATTGCGGCATCACTCTGTTCCCCACCACGCTGTTGGTTGACCGATCATCAAAAATAAAAGATGTCGTGCCGGGATTCAACAATGAGACGGGTCTGATTGTTCTACAAAAAGCAATGCTGATCGATTGATACAACAAACTCTATCGAGGACATTGATGATTAATCATGCTTAATCATGATAAATCATGATAAATCTTGATAAATCATGATAAATCTTGATTAATCAAGATAAATTTGATAATTATTAATTAACAGAAAATATACATTAGTTATGGAAACAGTTTATTTTAACGGCACAGAATGCCACACTTATGGTTCGTTACCTGCAGTAGGCTCTAAAGCTCCTGCTTTTGATCTCGTGACTAAAGACCTTCAGGAAATTCGCCCCGACTCTTTCGAAGGCAAGAAAATAGTGCTCAACATATTTCCGAGTCTCGACACTCCGGTGTGTGCAGCGAGTGTGCGACGCTTCAATGCCGAAGCTGCCGGTGTAAAAGACACCGTAGTGGTATGCGTTTCGATGGATCTTCCCTTTGCGGCAAGTCGCTTCTGCACAGCCGAAGGTATTGAAGATTGTGTAGTGGCTTCTGCTTTCCGGTCTCCGCTTTTCGGCGAGAAATATGGTGTGCAGATAGTAGACGGACCGCTGAAAGGTCTTCTCACCCGCGCTGTGATCATTATCGACAAGGATCGCAACGTCGTGTACCGCGATCTTGTTGAAGAAATCACACATGAGCCTGACTATGCCGGTGCTATCGATGTCATCAAGAATGTAAAGTAAATCTGAAGTGTGGACTTGAAATAGTTCAGGTCTAAAATAAACGTGGATAAATAGGGAGAGATGCGCTAACGTCCCGGACCGGGACGTCTAGGCATATGTCCCTATTTATTTTTTTGTACAACAATAAATTTTTGCCGCTATGAAACATAACAGAATGTCCTGGCTGCCTATATGCGCCGCCATAATCGCAGTAATCGGAATTGCGGCCTCTGCGTGTTCGTCACGAGCCCGCAAATCCTCAATTTTTTCCGATACGGTGAATGTGGTGACTCTTTCCGGCCCTGCCTCATACTTCGTGTACCGCGATACTACGATGGGGTATGATTATGAACTTATGGAAGCCGTAGCTAAGAAGAATGGGTTTGCCGTAAACTGGATAGTGGCAAATTCTCTTAACGAGGCAATCACCATGATTGACAGCGACGAGGCAGTTATCATCGCCTCAGAAGTACCGCAGACTAATGAGTACCGCAAGCAAGTGCTGCTTTGCGGTCCTGAAAACAAGATAGAGCATGTACTCGTGCAGCCGCCAGGCGATACAGTGATTGTGGACGTCAAGCAGCTCGCCGGACAGATGGTATATGTCGAAAAAGATTCCAAGAGTTATGAAGCCCTGGAAAAGGTGAATAAGGATCTTGGCGGGACCATAAATATCCGTACGGTTGACCCCGACTCACTGGCCACCGAGGATATGCTTGCAGCCGTGGCTCGCGGCGACCTGCATCTTGCAATCGTTGACAGCGAGACTGCGCGTCTCAATAAGACATACTATCCTGATCTTGCTATCTCAATCGTCATTTCCGAGCCGGAGATTGCACGATGGGCAGTGAAAAAAGGCAATAAGGCAATAGCCGCGCAGATAGACGCTTGGTTCAAAGAGCCGATAAATGTGCCCATCCAGCAAGATATTATCAAAAAATATTTCGAGAGTCTGAAGAATCAGCCTATAAGCGGAGCTTCATTTGACAGGCAATTCAAGAATGGATATGCCTCGCCTTACGACCACCTCTACAAACAACACACATCAGAAAGCGTATGGGATTGGAGACTTCTCGCCGCACAAGGCTATACGGAGAGCCGATTTGATTCAACAGCTCGATCCTGGGCAGGAGCAACGGGCGTAATGCAGATTATGCCTAAGACAGCCCGTGACTTCGGTCTTCAAAAATCTGAGCTAACAATACCCTCACGCTCGATAGAGACCGCAGTAAAGATACTCGATAAGTACGACCAAATCATGGCCACAGTGGTACGCGACCCTATCGAACGCCAGAAATTTGTAATGGCCTCTTATAACGCAGGACCGGGCCACGTGCTCGACGCTATAAGATTGGCTAAGAAGTATGGCTACGACGAGCAGAAATGGGATGACAACGTGGAGAAGGCTATGCTGATGAAGATGAATCGCAAGTACTATCGCGACCCCGTGGTGCGCTACGGCTATTCGCGAGGACGCGAGACAGTGGACTATGTTGATCGCATCTGGAAATACTACGATGAAGTGGTGCAGAATATCCCGGCCTGATTTTCGATGGATGTTCGATGGGTGTTCGATGGATGTTCGAAAATCATCGAAAAGCTATCGAAAATCTATCGAATGGCTGCCGAAAGCCTATTCTTTGCGCCGGAAGCCATCCTAATTTAGATATTCTGTAGAATCCTCGATGCCGGCATCGCGCAGAGCTTCCTTACGCTCACGGCAAGTGCCGCACGTGCCGCAATGCTTTTCTCCTCCTTTATAGCAGGAATATGTCTTTGAATAGTCGACGTTAAGGCGCTTGCCGCGTTCGGCTATTTGTGTTTTTGTAAGGAGGGTGTAAGGCGCACGGAGCTTGATATGCGCATATGTGCCTAAGCTTATTGTCTTTCCCATTGCCATTATAAAGGCTTCGCGGCAGTCGGGGTATATGTCATGGTCTCCTGCATGATTGGCAATCATAACAGCACCGAGAGTACGGCTCTCAGCAAGACCGGCAGCCACCGACAGCATTATGCCGTTGCGAAAAGGCACAACTGTCGATTTCATATTTTCGGCGTCGTAGTTGCCATCCGGTATTTCCTCTCCTCCTTCGAGCAGCGAACTATCGAACATCTCGCCTATAAAATCCATATTTATCACTGCCAACTCTATACCAAGAGCCTCGCAATGATACTTTGCGCATTGTAGCTCGCGGGCATTATGCTTCGAGCCATAGACAAAGTTGACAGCCAACGCTATATCATCTTTATATTCGTAAAGCATAGTCACGGAGTCCATGCCTCCCGACAACACTATCAGAGAATCTTTCATAGAGCGGATAAATCAGAAGTTAGAGTTCAAATTGGCAAGGATGCGGGAGTTCACCATTTCCTGATGGTCAGAATCTCCATAATTAGCAAACGGATGTATGGATATACCTCCGCGGGGCATAAACTCGCCCTTCACCTCAATGTACTTGGGCTCCATGAGGCGTATAAGATCTTTCATTATGATATTCACCACATCCTCGTGAAAATCGCCATGATTGCGGAAGCTGAAAAGATAAAGCTTAAGGCTCTTGCTCTCCACCATCTTATGGCGAGGGATATAGTTGATGATGATTTTTCCGAAATCAGGCTGCGAGGTGATAGGGCATAATGTGGTGAATTCCGGACAAAGGAGTCGCACCACATAATCCTGCTCAGGATGCTTGTTCTCAAACCATTCGAGCAGACCGGGATCATAATCCGTGGGGTATTTCACGCCTTTGTTGCCAAGCAGCGTAAGGGTGTTTTCATTTTCTCTTGACATATATTCTTAAATTTGTCAAAACAGCCGGCTTATTTCTAAGTCGGCTGTTTCTATTAATTGTATCCAGTGTGATTACTGAAGCTTGAAGGTAATGGGGAGAATGTAAGTAACCTTAACGGGCTGACCGTTGTTACGTCCGGGATTCCATTTGGGCATTGCCTTCACTACGCGGAGAGCTTCTTTGTCAAGAGCGGGGTGACGTCCACGCACTACACGTGCGTTTTCGATAGCACCGGTCTTAGATACAACGAACTCTACAGTGACACGACCACTTACACCTTCTTCAGAAGCAGCTGCCGGATAAACGAGGTGTTCCTGAATCCACTTGTACATAGCAGCCTCACCACCGGGAAATTCAGGCACCTGCTGTACGTTAGCGGTGTTGTAGATAATGTCTTCCTTAGGCTTCTCGATCACTTCCTCTTTGATAACGACTTCTTCCTTCACAGTCTGCTTGGTGAAGTCATCAACACCGTCAGAAACGTCGATTGCACCCATAGCGCGGTTATCTTCACGGAGTTCTTCCTGAGTCTTAACTTCATTTACCACCTCTTCATCCTTAACGATGTCGATTACGGTGTTCTGGATAGAGTTAGCGACTTCCTCCTTAGGCATTTCAGGCTTCTCCTCGGGGATTTCGGGGATTTCCTCCACCTCTTCCTCCTCAATCTCATCATCGGGATTATAGAGAGTAAGCTGTTCCTGCTCGATACCTACGTTGGTCTCCTCTTCAGCTTTGGAGAACACACCGTTGATAGCCAAAATCAGGACAACGAGGATAAGGATTAGAATGCAAAGAACGATTAATACCGCCTTATTGTGACGCTTCGTAGATGTGGCTCGCATCTCATAAGCGCCGTATTCTTTATTTTTACCGTCAAATACTATATCAAGCCACTCTTTTGACGTAAGATCAACATCTTTTGCCATAAATCTTAATTTTTAACAGATTATTTTCTAAGGGTGGGACGAATAATAGTATTACCTGTCTTCTTCTCAAGAGCTTCGAGCAGCAGAGTGTCGGTGTGAGTGGGCAGCTGGATACTGTAACGCGAAATCTGGTTGATGTTCATTTCATCCAGAGCGTTGATCAGTCCCTCATAAGTGGTGTTGGGACCCGGCTTGATCACTACGACAGGACGAGTCAGAGTGGAGTCAGAAGCATTTTTCTTAGCCAGTGAATCGAAAGCCTCCTTAGAGATTTCCTTATTTTTCCACTTTGTCTTAAGTTCGTCATAATTTTTCATGACTTCCTTGTTCTGTTCGCGCAGGATTTTGCGGATACCCTGCTGTACACGTACGCCATTATCCTTTGTATCGCCAATGAATTGCTCCTGGACGAGGAAATTGGGAGTAGTGAAAGTGGTATCGGCTATACCCTTATACCAATAAACATTGTGTAAAGTCTTGCCGTTTTCAGCCACTTTTGGGGTGCCGTCTTCGTTGTATTCAGTGTCAAGGATGAGGGTAATAGCCTCTGATTCCTTGGCCTGGTTCTGGTTCTGCTTCTCCACCTTCTCATTAGTAGGAAGGGTAAGCTGGAGAGTCTGGGACTTAATCATCGTGGTACAGAGCATGAAGAATGTTATAAGAAGCATGTTCATGTCAACCATAGGAGTAAAGTCCACGTGGATATGCATTTTTTTCTGCCCGCCTTTCTTTTTGGGGCCGTCGTCTTTTTGTGCTATTTCTGCCATGGTCTTTACTTATTTAGCGGGTGCAGTGGCTTCGTCCTCAGAGGTAAGAGCTGTCATCAGAGAGAACTTGTTGAGGTTCATAGTCTGAAGGTTGTCGAATACCATTTGAACAGTGGTGAAAGGAGTGTCCTTGTCTGCTTTGATAGCAATACCGCGTCCATCCTTGGTCACAGCGTTATAAAGGTCTTCGAGAGCCTTAGCCTCTTCAGGGGTAAGTCCTGCCGAAACAGCCTTGTCGTCGTGTATGTCTTTAGCGACGAGGTAAATTGCACGGCACCACACCTGGAAATCGTTAAGGTTATTATTCTTGTCCTGGTTACCATCGATTGGAATACCTACGTCCTCACGAGTGAGGTCGCCTTGTACTTTATCCCTTTCGGTTACTGACATGTCGAGCAGAGCAGGTAAAGCTCTAAAAGGAGCGCCAATCATATTGGTCTCAGTGAAAGCTTTGCGCTGAGCTGCTGTGATGTTGATCGGATTGTTCTTATGCTGGTCGTTATACACGCTTACTGCCTTATCGAGCATCATGCCGCGAACCACGCCGCTTGAGAGGGTTGAGTCCACGTCGCCGGTGAAAGAGATGAAAATCTTTCCCTCGGTGATTGTGGGATCCTCAAGCTTACCCGATTTGTCGGCTGATGACACGAGCACGGTCACCAAATTATTCATCGGCACCTTCTCCTCTGACACAGAAGACGGAGTGTACACGATAGTAGGCTCCTTCTGCAAGAAGGTAGAAGTCAACATGAAGAAAGTAAGCAAAAGAACAGTCACGTCACTCATCGCGGTCATGTCGATGAGCGTACTTTTCTTTTTGATTTTAGCCTTTCCCATATTTACCTTGGTTTTTAAAGTTTATAACTCTCGGAAAATAGGGGATTAGTGAGTAGCGGCAAATGTCTGAACGATAGAGAAACCGATTTCGTCGATTGCGTAAGTGAGGTTATCAATCTTGTTGGTGTAGTAGTTGTAAGAAATTACAGCGAATGCACCAGTTGCGATACCGAAGGCAGTGTTGATAAGCGCCTCAGAGATACCGGTTGACAGCTCAGTAGAGTCAGGAGCACCAGATTGTGCAAGAGCCTGGAATGATTTGATCATACCCATTACAGTACCGAGAAGACCGAC
>CAZJKZ010000090.1:0-10500 GCA_964546885.1 uncultured Bacteroides sp. | reverse complement strand
TGGCACGGCGGAGCGGCAGAGTGTAACTCGCCTTCACATCAGTGCAGTTGTAGGCGTCGAGTGGAGGCTCGATGGAGTTCTCGGCCGTCCAGTAGCGTTTGTCAACGAACATATGGGAGAGCGATGCCGACCATCCTTTGTGGTGGAAAGCGTAGACAGCCGTGAACGACCAGCGTGGCGAGTAGGCGATGAAGTCGTTGTAGGAGTCTTCATCGGGGTCAGTGAGGTTGCGGTCGTCCTGGAATGTGCCCGACAGCAGCAGCGAGTGTGCCTTGTAGCTGATGTTGGCCGTGAGGTCGACGCCGAGCGAACGGGTGTAGCCGTAGTTGAGCATCGTCCACTGGTAGGAGCCTTTGAGCGGCAGACACACGATGCGGTCCTCCACACGGTTGTAGTAGCCGTCGAGCTGCACGTCAATGAGGAAGCCGCCCGGGGCAGAGAAGGGCGAGTAGGTGAAGCCCGCATCGAGCTGGCGCGTGTATTCTGGCCGCAGGTTACGGTTGCCCACGAGAGTGTAGTAGAGGTCGTTGAGGGTGGGAGCGCGGAACACCGACTTATAGAACGCCCTCAGTGTGAAGTTCTTTATCCGGTAGGAGGCGAGGGCGTTGTAGGTGAGGCGGCGCAGGGGCTTTGCCTGGCCGCGTGTGTAGTCGGTGACGTCGGTGTAGAGTCCGCTGAGGTTGATGAGCACCCGTTTGTAATTGAGGAAGGCTGAGAGCGAGGTCTTGGAGTCGAGGCGGTAGACATAGCTGAAGTTCTTCACATCGGTTGTTAGGTCGCTCCATCTGAGGTCGGTGGAGAGGGACGTCTTCCAGGAAATGCGGTTGTGGTAGACTTTCTCCCAGGACGTTGCGACCGCCCCGTAGATGTCCTGCTGGTGGTAACGGTTGTTGGCGTGCACTGAGATGTTTTCGGGATAGTCCGAGCGGTAGTGGAGGTGGTCGTTGGTGTATTTGGCTATGCCACGCACACCCACGGTGCCGTTGTCGTCGGGCAGCATGAAGATTTTTTTATAGGACAGCTGCGAGAAGAAATTGGTGTCCCACTCACGACCCACATCGGTGTAGGTGGCCGATAGGCGGCGCACGATGCCGCCAGGCAGACCGCGCTCGCTGTCAAAGAAGTAGGTGTGCCACTGCAGGCCTTTCCAGAAGAGGCAGCTCTCTAGACGCAGCATCCTTATGTCGGAATTGCGGCGCGTGCCCGTGGTGTCCTCATATTCAGTGTGGTATCTGAAAGGGTAATTGCCCTTGGTGTAGGTGTATGCGCCGTCGATAAAGCCCACGAGCGAGCGCGGTGAGTCTTTTTTCGTAACGAAGCTCCATGTCGCCGCCCCTTTGTATGTGCCGAAGGAGCCGACTGTGGCCGATGCCATGAGGGCCGCGCTGTCGGGCTTATGTGTCTGCAGGTACACGGTTGAGGCGGAGGCGTATTCGGTGGCCATCATAAGGGCCTCGCTCTTGTTGGCGTTGAAGAGCGACACCGACTCAAGGGTGGAGAGCGAGTACTTGCCGAGGTCAACTGTGCCGTTCTGCACGTTCGTCACCCTGACACCGTCGATATACACGCCCACATGCTGCGAACCCAGCGAGCGCACATTCACAGTCTTTTGGCCGCCGAGTCCGCCGTAGTCCTTAATCTGTACCCCGGCCATGTATTTGAGGGCGTCGGCGACCGACGACGATGGCATGGCCGTTATGATGTCGCGGCCGATGACCTGGGAGGGCGTGAGACTGCGTTGCGTGGCCTTCACCACCACCTCGTTGAGCATCAGGGCCGAGTCGGGAGGCAGGGAGTCTGGCCGCTCCTTTGCGCCCATCGGGGAGGGGGAGAGGAAGGTGGAGGCGGCGAGAGCCGCGGCGGCAATATATTGTCTATATGTCAGTTTCATCAACATGTAAAAAAAAAGTTCGCCGACATCGCGTTGGCAAACAGTCATAACATATTGATGTATCACAGCTCAGGAGCAGGGCACGACACGCCATGCGCCTATCGCCATTGACCATCAGCCCGTAGTCCCGCAAGCTAACATTCAGTCGTCACAATCACAGCAGGTCTTCTGACTTATCCTTCCGGCAGCCACGCCTTCCCAGCCCTTGCAGACCAGTGGCTTTCTGTGGCAGCGGCCCACGAACGTGGGCGCAGGAATCACAGCAACGGGTATTGTCCAGGTCTCACACCTGATTCCCTTTTAAACACCGGCGGCATCGGGGATGCCGCACGGCGTACTATGAATTGCGTGTCAAAGATACAGACTTTTTTCCACACTGCCAAAAAAAAAAGAATAAAGCAGAATGCTGAAGTCAATTCAGATTGGGATATACTCATTGAAACGGATGATTCCATGTCGAATAAAGATGCCTTTGAAAAATATGCCTATCCGTAGGCGCACAGCTTACCAAATTCTCTACACCCGAAGGGAATGGGACGCAGAACGTGGAATTTTCCCGACAACCACCCGGTGTATGACGTAAATTTAGTGGAAGTTATAGGTGTTAATCAAACTGCATTAATAAATGACATTCTTTAAATTTTGTTATGGAAGTTTCTCTTTAATCGGAAATAATGACTAACTTTGCAATAATTATCGATAAGTAAACAAACCAACATAGAATAATCATGGCATTAAAATGCGGTATAGTAGGATTGCCGAATGTGGGCAAATCCACTCTTTTCAATTGTCTGTCAAACGCTAAGGCCCAATCAGCCAATTTCCCGTTTTGCACTATAGAGCCAAATGTGGGAGTCATAACAGTGCCCGACGACCGCCTTACCAAGCTCGTGGAGATGTGCCAGCCCAAATCAGTTGTGCCAGCCACCGTAGAGATAGTGGATATCGCAGGATTGGTGAAAGGAGCCTCCAAAGGCGAAGGCCTTGGCAACAAATTTCTTGCCAATATACGCGAGTGCGACGCCATACTGCATATGCTCAGATGCTTCGATGATGACAATATCACCCATGTCGATGGTAGCATTGACCCAGTCCGTGATAAGGAAATCATCGATATGGAGCTTCAGATTAAGGATTTGGAGACCGTGGACTCTCGTCTGGCAAAAACACTTAAAGCTGCTCAGACCGGTGGCGACAAGGTGGCTAAGATGCAGGCCGAGGTGCTAAAAAAGTACAAAGAGGCTCTCGAGCAGGGACGTCCCGCCCGCTCCGTCACTTTCGACACAGTAGACGAGCAGCGTTATGCACGCGACCTTTTCCTCCTCACCAACAAGCCCGTGCTCTATGTATGCAACGTTGACGACACAGCCGCTGTAGATGGCAATGCGTATGTAGAGGCTGTGCGTAAAGCAATCGCCGATGAGGATGCCGACATTATGATTGTGGCGGCTCAGACCGAAAGCGAGATTGCCGAGTTTGATACATGGGAGGAAAAGCAAGAATTTCTTAATGAGATAGGACTCGAAGAGTCCGGTGTGTCGCGCCTGATCCGAGCAGCCTATGCGCTGTTGAACCTGAAAACATTCTTCACCGCCGGAGCTGACGAATGCCGCGCATGGACATTCCGCGATGGAGCCAAGGCTCCGCAGTGCGCGGGCATCATACACACCGATTTCGAAAAAGGTTTCATCCGCGCGGAGGTTATTAAATATGACGACTTCGTGAATTACGGAGGCGAGGCCGGTGTCAAAGAGGCAGGTAAGTTAGGCGTCGAAGGCAAGGAATATGTGGTGCAGGACGGTGACATAATGCACTTCCGCTTTAACGTATAAAAAGTAATAACAATCAACAAAACTTTATAACAAACATTCCATGAATAAGCTTATAACTCTCTTGGTGTGCGGTGCAGTTGCGCTCCCCACCTTCGCAAAAGACGACAAAGAGAAGACTGACACTGTCGGCTTCCAGTTCACCGATATAAAGATTATTCCCACCACCGGTGTGAAGGACCAGAATAAATCCGGCACATGCTGGTGCTTCTCCGGTACTTCGTTTTTCGAAGACGAGATTCTGCGTCAGGGTGGCGACTCAGTGCATCTGTCAGAAATGTTTACCGTGCGCAAGTGCTATGACGACAAGGTGAAGAAGTACGTGCGCATGTACGGCGGCTCACATCTCGCTGCCGGCGGGGCTTGTCCTGATGTTGCGTACGTGATGGAAACTTATGGCGCAATCCCCAACGAAGTATACACAGGACTTCAGTACGGAGAGGACAAGCACGTACATGGCGAACTTGACAATATGCTAAAAAGCATTGCTGATGTAGTTGTGAAAAAACCTAATGGCAAACTCTCCACGGCATGGCATGGAGCTGTAGAAGGTGTGCTCGACGCCTATCTTGGCGAGGTGCCTGAAACCTTTACATATAATGGCAAAACCTATACTCCCCAGTCGTATTTTGAAAGCCTTGGTCTGAATATGGATGACTACGTGGGTATCACATCGTTTAACCATCATCCATTCTACACTTCGTTTGTGCTTGAAATCCCCGATAACTGGCTTAATGGAGAATATTATAATGTGCCCTTAGAGGATTTAAAGCAAATCATTGATAATGCTGTTAACAACGGATTCCCAATAGCATGGTCGGCTGACGTAAGTGAGAAAGGGTTTAAATGGACCGACGGTGTGGCTCTCATGCCTAAAGCTAAGACAGAAGCCGATCTTTCAGGCACAGAACTCGCAAGATGGGTCACCCTTTCGGATGCTGACCGAGCTGCCGAACAATACAAATTCACCGGGCCTGTGGAGGAGATTGTTGTAACACAGGAATCCCGTCAAGAAATGTTCGACAATCAGCTCACTACTGACGACCACGGTATGGAAATCGTCGGTACTGCTAAGGACCAGAACGGCAACCGCTATTACAAGGTGAAGAATTCATGGGACACTAACCAGAAGTACGGTGGCTATCTCTACGCATCCGAGCCTTATATTTTGGCAAAGACAATGGATATCTATGTACATAAAGACGCTGTGCCCGATGCAATCGCCAAAAAATTGAAAATTCAGAAATAAAAATGCGAAAAATCTTATTAGCCATAGCGATATTAGTAGTTGGCCTGTCTTTCGTAGGCTGCAAAACTAATGAGAAGAACATGAGCAATGCCTATAATATTGCTGTGGCTGCTCGCAACGGCGACGATATAGGCCTTGATTCGACCATTTACACCAAGATACGCCACCAGATGAAACACAACGAGATGACTGTGGACGGACGTACCGTGGATGTAAGCTCGCAGTGGGTGAAGGTGACCGAAGGCGGAGGCGGCATAAAGGAGAATCTTCGCCGCTATTGTGTTGTGTTAGGGCAATTCAAACTCGAATTCAATGCCAAGTCAATGCAAGAGCGTCTGGTCGACGGCGGTTATCCGCAAGCTTTTGTTGTGCAGACTGCCGAGCCTTATTACTTTGTCGTAGGAGCTTCGTTTGACTCGGCGCCTGAGGCAGTGAATTTCCTCGAAAAAGCTAAGGCTGACCAATCGCTAAAACTCAAGGACCCGGCTCCGTTTATTCTCGAGCCGGCACAATTCCGCCGCTGATACCATTATGCTATCTTGCCGCGTATGAATTACGTAAAGGACTATAAAGCAATAGTTAAACTTGGCCTGCCCATTCTTGTAGGGCAGGCCGGTACTATTATTGTGGGGTTCGCAGACAATATCATGGTCGGACGCTACAGCACCGATGCTTTGGCTGCATCGTCGTTTGTAGTGAATCTGTTCAATATGGTGATGTTCTGCTGTATAGGTTTTACATATGGTGTTTTGCCGCTCGCCGGAGCTCTTTTTGCAAAAGGCCAAAAAGAACGTATAGGCTGGCTCGTGCGCAATGCGTTGCGGATCAACACCATCTATACACTTGCTCTCATGGCAATTATGACAGGAGTGTATTTCAATATCGAATTTCTTGACCAGCCGACCTCTCTTCTACCTGTGATCCGGCCGTACTATCTGCTTTATCTTATTGGTTTGCTTCCTATAAGTGTGTTCAATGTATTTGCTCAGTGGTCATATTCCATAAAAAATACTTTGATGCCCATGTGGATTATCCTCGGAGCCAATGCCCTAAACATTGCAGGCAATTATGCCTTGATTTATGGTAATTGGGGATGCCCGGAGATGGGTCTGTTCGGTGCAGGCATTAGTACACTTGTGTCGCGTGTAGCATCGATGGTGGTAATATTGGCTATTTTTGTGTTTAAGCCCGGATATCGTCTTTATCGTCAAGGTTTCGTTGGACGCATATTCAGAGATAGCCAGATAGGATTGATATGGCGCACTTCTTTGCCTGTCTCGCTGCAGATGACGTTTGAGAGTGCCTCATTCTCGTGTGCGGCAATTATGTCAGGATGGATAGGCACAGTGGCGTTAGCTTCATATCAGATAGTAGTAATAGTAGGAATGCTTGGATTCTGCCTGTATTATGCTATAGGTTCTGCTATAGCCGTGCTTGTTGCCAATGAAGCCGGTGAGGGCAGTAGCCAAGGGATGCGTCGTGTCGCATGGGCAGGATATCATGTTATGCTTTTGCTTGCAGGTTGTAGCACCCTTGTGTTTGTGCTTTTTGCGCGACCGTTGATGCATCTCTTCACAGAAGACACTGTAGTACTTGCCACATCGCTTACGCTCATCGTGCCGTTGGTGCTGTATCAGCTCGGCGATGCCACTCAGATCACATTTGCCAATGCTCTTAGAGGCACGTCGCACGTTATGCCGATGCTATGGATCGCCTTTGTTTCCTATATAATAGTAGGCGTCCCAGCCACATATTTAATGGCTTTCACCTTTGGTATGGGCATTTATGGCATCATCCTAAGTTTCTCAGTGTCGCTTTTCCTTGCGGGTGCCCTGTTTCTCTATTTTTTCCTGCGAGCTACCCGTTATTATCATAATTAGGATTGGTAGAAGAATTATTGAAAAATCAGGTGAAAGCCATCAATCGTAAGCTGTCACCTGATTTTTTTAATTACAAATTTTTCGCCTTATGAGGTCTATTGGTTGGTTGACGTATTGTCTGAATTATCCGAGGATTGCTTTAGCGGATCATTGGATTTTGAGTTGAACTGCTTTACGCCGTCTATTACCCAAACGGTGAAGAGCGGCAACATCAACATGCCTGCAGTAGGAAGAATTACGGATATCACCTTGCCCATTACAGTGACAGCTGAGAAATAGCAGCCTACGGTGGTTACGTTCATACATGCCCAGTAAAGAGCGTCCCAGTAAGATGTCACGTTGGGGTTGATTACATGCTCTTCGTAATAAAATATTAATGATGATATATATACCAGAGTAAGAAGAATCACAACGTATTGGGTAAGGATAGAGAGGGCACGGTTGCGCGAGATATATCCCACTACAAGGCTGAGCGAGTAGCCGCCTCGTACAAGCGGTATGAATCGAATGAAGTACAATACATGGGGCGACAGTTCAATCCAGTTCATAAGATTGAGCAGATTGAGGTAGGGGATAGATATTAGGAAAAAGAACCAGCGGGATTTGAGATATGCCTTCTTGTTGGGGGCAAGCACAAGAAAAATAAAGAAATCCAGCAAAAACACCATACATACCCAAAATTGGAATGTCATATAGGTGTGGTTCTGTAGAAAAGGAATGTTCTCAAACGTGTCGTAAGATATAAAAAGGATGAGGCCAAGCGAAAGCACAAGCACTATAGCCTGGATAATGTCCATGAAAATACGAGTTGCCTTAGAATGAGTATGTGTTTTAGGTGTCGTAGGTTGGGTGGTGGTATTACTGTCTGCCATAATCAACTGTATTTAGATTTTGTAGTAAATAATTAATTGAAAAACGTGTTGTAGGTTGAACTGATGTGTATCCGTTCTGATTGTATAACACTTGCCGTGTGTTTTTGTTTATTTTAGTTAATGAAGCCCTCCGCATTGAACCATATTCCCGATAAAATGTATATATTGTATAATTTGGCTGGTTAATACCTGAAAATTATCCATTATTTGACGTACCATTAAAAATTTTTATTAATTTTGCCGCATAATTCAGAAACAAATTAATCCAATAATAACTTACAAAATTTAAGCACAATGGGAAAATTCATTCAGGATTTTAAAGAGTTTGCCATGAAAGGCAACGTTATCGACATGGCTGTCGGTGTAATCGTGGGCGGTGCCTTCGGTAAGATTGTAACTTCGCTTGTAAATGACATCTTGATGCCCTGTATCTCGATATTGACAGGTGGCAGCGGCTACAAAAATCTCAAATATATCATTACTCCGGCTAAAGATGCTGTAGGCGATGTAGCTGCTGTCGAAGAGGTTGCCATCAATTACGGCATGTTTATCCAGAATATTGTGGATTTCCTTATTATTGCTTTCAGTATCTTCTGTGCTTTGCGTATTATCATGAAGTTCAAGAAAAAAGAGGAAGAAGCTCCCGCTGCTCCTGCAGGTCCTACTACCGAAGAACTGTTGACTCAAATACGCGATATTCTAAAAGACCAAGAAAAGAAATAAAGGCGTGCGCCCGATTTTTCTTATCGGATTCATGTGCTCGGGCAAGACTACTCTTGGCCGAGCCGTGTGTGAGCGCACAGGCTTGCGGTTTGTCGACCTTGACCATGAGATAGAGCGGCAAGCCGGCATGTCGGTGAAAGAAATTTTCGCTACTCAGGGCGAGTCAGCTTTTCGTGAGTTCGAACGCGCTATGCTCGCTGAAGTTTCGGCTCTCGAAGATGTGGTGGTTGCTTGCGGTGGTGGCACACCTTGCCAGCCGGGAGCTATGGATCTGATGAATGTATCCGGTACCACTATCCGCCTTGTGCCGTCAGAAAGGCGTATGATACATCGCCTTATGGCAGGACGCCACAAGCGTCCGCTTATAGCTTCAATTACATCTCCGGCCGAAATGCGCGATTTTCTGATCTTTACATCTGCAAAGCGCGAGGAGCATTACTGCAAGGCGCGTCATAGATTTGACTCTACCTATTTGGATAGTCAAGAGGAAGTGGCGGATACTGTTGCCAAATTTATCGCCACATACATCACTCCAACCAATTCGTAAAAATTTTCTCAATATGTTTCAGTGCACACCGCTTGAGCAGCTACTCGAAACTGCCAAACTCCGCAAAAATATAAGCATAGGTTTGCCAAAACCCGCCACTGGTTGCGACCGTCGTTTCCCCCTTACGCCAGAAGCCGCCGGGATGCTTGTGGAGCAGGGGTTTATTGTAAAAATGCAGGCTGGCGGAGCGGCAGATATTCATTACGAGGACGAGAAATACAGCCGTTTGGGTGTGAATATAGTACAGCATAGCGAGGCTATCAAGTGCGATATAGTGATATGTCTGTCGCCGATTGACTCTATCGACGCCCGCCTCTTAAGGCGCGGCGCAATGCTGTTCACGATGCTTGACTCCGTAACATGGAATCCTATGACGCTTAAAGCATTGATTATGGGCAACGTGCTTACCATTGCCCTTGATCTCGTGAGCGATGCGCATAATAATCATCCTTTTGCCGATATATTGTCGGAGATATCCGGACGATCGGCCGTAGCGATAGCTTCTGCGCTTCTTGCTGACTCGGTGCATGGTAAAGGCATCCTTCTCGGCGGCATAGCTGGAATAGTGCCCTGCGAAGTCACTATTCTCGGTTCGGGCATTGATGCTTGTGCCGCTGCCAGTTCGGCGATAGGATTGGGTGCTATCGTCAAGATGTTCGATAATGATGTCTACCGTCTGCGCACGGCCATGAACGGACTCGGAGCCGGTGTCAGCGGCTCGGCTCTTCACCCTCGTGTGCTGCACAATGCGTTGCGAAGTGCCGATGTGGTGGTGGCCACAGCTCTTAATCCTTTGCTTTCCATTTCAGGAAGCGTCACTGCCGATATGAAGATCGGCGTGATAGTGCTTGATCTTTTTAGCCAACATCCCACATTCCCGTCGCTCAAGCAGATCGACCTGAGCAACGGCATCCCCACCGACATTAATCTCGACGGCAATCACATATGCTATACAAATCCGGCTAACGCTGTGCCCCGCACAGCGGCTATGGCCATAAGCAATGGCTTGCTCACTATGTTTAATGAGATTTTCACATGCGACGGCATCACTGCCGCTCTTATGCTTAATAGCGGCTTGCAGGTTGCAGCCCTCACATTCATGGGTAAGGCAGTCAACCCCACAGTGGCCTCACTCGTGGGAGTGCGGCATGTCGATATAAAGCTTCTGCTGCAATTTACATGAGGCATTACGGCATTTTGCGAAAAAAACAAAAATTCATTTAGTAAAAAATGCCAAAAGCATTTGACGGAGAGAAAAATAATTCGTACCTTTGCGCCCATAAAGCGCCTGTGCCTGTATTGCGCTCAGGGCTTGCTATTAATTAACTATATTTTATTAACTTTTAATGACTGAACAAGTAAAAAACACCGCAATCGAAGATTTCGATTGGGATGCATTCGAGAGAGGCGAAACCGCAGGTGAAAAGTCTCGCGAGGAGCTTACACGCACCTATGATGAATCGCTCAACACCGTAAGAGACAAAGACGTAATCGAAGGTACCATCATCT
>CAZJKZ010000089.1:0-10852 GCA_964546885.1 uncultured Bacteroides sp. | reverse complement strand
TATCTCTTGCCAAGTGATACCTAATTTAATAGGTCTTAACTGTCTCCGGACAGTACATAAGCATAATAAGCCATTCCTTTAAGAGGGTGACATTATAAAAGTGAAGAAAGTAAAGATATAAAAGTGAAGAAAGTAAAGTTCCTATCGTATAATCAATAGATAAAAAGGAATAGTAACCATATAAGTCATGAAGGGACAGAAATTGAAGAAAATGATCGGACTCTGCGCCGCCGTGCTCCTGCTGATGCTGGCAGGCATTCCTTGCATATACGCACAGAAAATGTCTGTTGGCACCAATCTTCTTAGTGATGCACTTCTAAATCCTAATGTCGATATAGAGGTTGGATTGGCTCCAAAGTGGACAGTTGACGTGGCGGGCCAGCTCAACCTCTGGAGTGTCAACGGCCACAAATGGCGCCACTGGGCGGTGCAGCCCGAAGCGAGATACTGGTTCTGCCACCGCTTCCAGGGACACTTCCTCGGCTTGCATGCGCTCGGAGGGGAGTACAATGTGGGAAACATTGACCTCGACTTCAAGATGCTCGGCACCGACTTCAGCAAGCTCAAGGACCGCCGCTACGAGGGATGGTTCGGAGGAGCGGGCATAGCCTACGGATACGACTGGATCCTGAGCGAGCACTGGAACCTGGAGGCGGAGATCGGCATAGGCTGGACTTACACACGCTACGACGCCTACCCCTGCGCCGTGTGCGGCAAGAAGCTCGAGTCGGGCCACCACAACTACTTCGGGCCAACCAAGGCTGCCATCAACCTAAAGTATGTCTTCTAAAACACCCACAACTGCATGAACAAGATACAACACGCCGCACTGGCTCTATTGCTGCCCGTTGCGGCAACGGCCGGAAACAACACCGACCTTCTGCATATATCACAGATGAGCGTGAACCGCGGCGAGACGCAGCTCACCCTCAACATGACGGTGGACCCAAGAGCCTACAAGGTGGGAAGCAACCAGATAGTGACGCTTACGCCTATGCTGGCCTCGGAGACCGACACCATTGAGATGGCGCCGGTGCGCATTGCCGGCAAAGGAGCTTGGTTCGCCGAGATACGCGACGGCAAATCCACCCCCCTCACTCTCTACCGAGCCGGCAAAAGCCTGCCCGTGGAGTATTCAGGCACGGTGGACTTCGGCCCGCAGTTTGAGAAATCCAGCATCATCGTGCGCACCGACACGTCGAGCGTGTGCAACTGCAACCCTCCTCTGGAGGGCAGTATGCCGGTGGCTGATCTCGACTTCCGCCGCTTCACCCCGGAGCTCCCCTTTGAGTACATCGCTCCCAAGGACACGGCCGACAAGGTGTTCGACCTTTCGGGACGCGCCAACATCATATTCAAGGTCAACCGCACCGACATCGACTGGAGCTACCTCTCCAACCAGGCCGAGCTCGACTCGATAATGAAGTCGGTCAACGCCGTGCGCGACAACGAGTACGCCACCGTCGAGCGCATATTGCTCACCGGCTACGCCTCACCGGAGGGTCCGTACGCCAACAACGTCCGCCTGGCAAAGGGCCGCACCGAGGTGGTGAAGAAATACGTTGAGGACCACTCCACATTCCCCTCCTCCGTCTACGACACCTCGTCTGTCCCGGAGGACTGGCAGGGTCTGAGGGCGTGGATAGCAGCCTCCTCCGAGCCGCAGAAGGAGGCCATGATAGCCTTCATCGACGACCCGTCGGTGCCCATAGAGAAGAAGAACGACGTCTTCCGCTCGAAGTTCCCGAAGGAGTATCCCTTCCTTCTTAAGAATGTCTACCCCGAGCTGCGCCACACCGACTACAAGATCACCTACAGCATACGTAAGTTCTTTGACATAGACGAGATAAAGAAGGTCTTCGACCGTAACCCCCGTCTTCTGTCGCTCAACGAGTTCTACCTCCTCGCGGGCAAATATGCCCCCGGCACGCCCGACTACGACAAGGTGTTCGCCACGGCTGCCGTGATGTACCCCGAGAGCGCGGTTGCCAACCTCAACGCCGCCGGCTCCGCAATGGCCTTGGGCAACCTCAACGCCGCCCACATGTATCTCGATAAGGTCAAGCCGAGTCCCGAGGCATCCTACGCCCGCGGCATTCTGGCGGCAAAGGAAGGCGACTACGCCAAGGCCCTCCAGCTGCTGAAAGAGGCAAAGCAGGCCGGAGTAAAGGGCGCCGCACAGGCTATAGCCGAGGTTGAGAAAGCAATGGCGCCGAGACAGGAGATCGTAATATATTAATTGAAAAGAGATAATAGAATAAGTTCATAATTCTCTCAAATCTCATAGTTCTTATATCTTCCTCAATTAACAATAGCCATCGAGAAAAAAAAACAAATAAATCAAATTATAAATCAATTAATTACACAAACATGAAATTAGCAAAAAGAATCCTATTAGGAGCCATGGCCGCCTTCACTATGGTCGGCTGTAATGACGACAAAGTCGCTCCGAACGATCCAAACCAGGGGCTTGGACCCGACAGTGAGGATGGGGTGTTTATCTCAGTTGACATCCAAATGCCAACCACCGACAGCAGCCGAAGCTATACTGATGATGACAATCACAGTAATAGCGGCACAGAGGTCGGTCAAGATTACGAAAACAATGTCAACACGGTTTATTTGGTTCTCGCCAGAAAGACAGAAGATGAGACAACCAATAATGCATTCATTGCATGGGGAGAAATACCAGGCAACAAGATTATTAAGGGTAATAGTTCTACTGAAGTATACTATAATACAACTGCCAAGTTCTCCAAATCTGATATAGCTGCATATTATAATAGTCTTAAGGCAGACGATACCAATCGCGATATAAATGTATTTGTATTCTGTAATCCAACACTCAGTCTACGCGAGATCCTGACAGAACAAGAATCACTTCTGAATAATAGTTGGGTGAACGAAACAGCTAAGTATGTTGCTGTTGATCCAGAATCTGAAATAATCTGGAGTGAAAATGACTTTCTTATGTCAAATATTGCAATCGCCACTCGTACCCTTCCAAATACTTTAGAAGATTGGAATGCCTACACTGTAGAAACCAATCCGTTTGATCTTTCGGATAAAAACCCCGAAATCGGTATTGACAATAGTATAGGGAATGTAAATGGAGCTAGAGGACCGATTAAAGTAGAGCGTACAGCCGCACGTTTTGACTTCAAGGATGGATCTCCCGATTTTGATGGTAAGGGTGAACAGACAAATACCTATCAGGTGATTTTTGACGAATGGACAAACTCTGCCGGTGAGGAAGAACGTACCAGCTACATTAACATTAAGCTGACAAAGATGAGCTTTATCAATATGGCCAAAGAGTTCTATTATCTGCGTAGAGTCACATACCCCGAGACTCCACTGGATTACACTAAAATATGGCTTTGCGGACCAGAGAAGCCTTGGTATACGTCTATTGATGGCAAGCTTAATCTTGATAAGAAGGGCAACTACGTGGTAGGCCCCAATGCTGCAGAAATGCTAAGTGTTATTAAAACCGACTTTTCAGACTACTACAATTATCCATGCTTTAATGCGACTCAAGAGATCGATGATCAAGTTTTCAATAACTGGTACACTTCTGTAATTGATGATGTGCTAAAAGGCACAAAAGACAATTATGACAAAAAGCAGTATCACATCTGGCGCTACTCAACAGAAAATTCAATCCCTAATGTGGGCGTGCAGAAAAATGGTCAGACTACAGGTGTAGTATTCAAGGGAAAAATGTTAGCAACCCAATTTGCAGCTAATAATGATGATAAAAATATTCAAGAAATTGCTGACATAATCAACAACAAAGATGGTAAGCTCACAGGTAACCCCAATAATGATCCTACCTTGTATCTTTTTGCAGGACGCCTATATGCAACTTGGCAAAATGTTGAACAAGCAGCCAAGGAAGCTGCCATTGTACCGGTATGGGAAGCTGATAATAATAATCCTGACGGAGGTTATTGGCGACTCGAAATAAATCGCGGTAATACTCTATTCCATGCTGTATTTGGGTCTGGAAGTTGTGGTGAATATACATTTAAGGATAAAGATGGTCATGAATATACAGCTGAGGATCCTATAGAAAAAGAGGATCCAACTTCTGCCAATGCTCTCTGGCATAAATGGGATGATGCTAAGGATGCACTGGGTAATCGACCTGGTTTTGAAGACGCAACTACTATTGCGTTCAAGGAAGCTGCTACAGCTAATAACTTCACCCTCTATCAAACAAGTATTGATGGTACTGACGGCATAGGCTACTACTGCTACTACTACTACTGGAACCGCCACAATGACAATGGTCAAAACGGTGTTATGGGTCCAATGGAGTTCTGTGTTGTGCGAAACAACGTTTACAAGCTATCTGTAACTAATATTAATAAACTCGGTCACCCGCGCCATTCTATCAATGACCCCAATCCTCCAACACCTGAAACAGACGATGAAATAGATGATGTATACATCACTGTGCAGGTTGAGGTACTTCCCTGGGTAGTACGTATTAACAATATCCAATTTTAATTTTTTGTGATGAACCCGCTGACTCGAAACATCCTTTTCACAATCATAGGTGCAGCCTTTGCGGCTGCCCCTATGGTATCGCTTTCGTCTTGCGATGCTATCCACGAAGACCTCGAAGAGTGTCCTGAAGGCGCATATCTCCGTTTTGTGTATGACTATAATATGGAGTTTGCCAACGCATTCCCATCCCAAGTTGATTGTCTGACACTCCTTGTGTACGACGAATCGGGCAATTTCGTGGAGAAGCGCACCGAGACCTCAGATATCCTCGCTGATGAAAACTACCGGATGACAATAGATTTGCCGGCGGGTAAATACACCTTTTTGGCTTACGGCGGAATGGAATGTACACAGTCATCATTCCATTTCGTCAATGAGCCGTCTCTTTCGCATCCTCTCTCAACCCTACAAGTGCAGATGGACGGTGACTGTATTACCAGTCCGGTCGGCACTAAGCTTCACAATCTGTTCTACGGTCTGCTTGAGATGGAAGTCACTGACTCCACCTACACTTATACCGAGGGAACCGTACATATGATGAAGGACACTAACAATATTCGCATACTCCTCCAACAACTGAACGGTCAGCCTGTCAATGACAGCGATTTTGTGTTCCGAATCACAGATGACAATAATTCACTGTTTGACTGGCAGAATATACCGGTCACCACCGCTACCCCTATCACCTACTATCCATGGGCCAAAGGGCAGGCCACAGCCGGAGAAAATACAGACGGTACAGAGGCAGTGCTTGCTTTTGCTGAATTTAGCACTTCAAGACTCTTTATGGCCAATAGCCCTCGCCTTAAGGTGACACGAAATGCACCCGGAACTGAAGCTGATGGTGCTACAGTAATTGACATTCCTCTTATCAATTATCTGCTACTACTGAAGAGTCAGGAGTTTGCTCGCATGGGTTCTCAAGAATTCCTTGACCGTGAAAGCAGATGGAATATGATTTTCTTTTTGGACGACCACAACTATTGGATTAGAACATATATCAAAATCAACGATTGGGTGGTCCGGATCAATGATACCGAACTATAATAATGAGACCTTCGTTTGCCAACATATTATCCCTTATACTCGTCATTCTGAGTCTGAACTCATGCGTATTCGAAAATGTTGTCACTTGTCCTAAAGAGGAGCCGGTGGTAACAGCCAAAAATGTGTACATTAATATGAGCGTCGGCGTGGCCTCGGCTGTTGCAAATGCTAAGTCACGAGTGGGCGAACAGGATGAAGAGAACAGCACAAGTGACTTTGAGGGTCCCGAATCAAAATACGAAAGGATGAATACACTACGTGTGGTAATCGTGCGTGGTGCGCGTTTTGACACCTCAGACGGCGTAAAGGACTCTACAGGATATGTTGAGCATAACCATCTTTTCAAGTTCAACGACGGAGGTATCGTGTTGTTTGACGATATGATTTTCAAGGTCAGTGGCGGAGAGAAGAAGAAAATATATCTGATTGCCAATGAAAATTACTTAGTATCTCAGGGTATAGATTTAGACGTACTTAAAGTAAAGTCAGAATATCCTGATGACTATCTTGAAAGTCTAAAATTGAGCACCTCACAGCCGGGTACCCCACTGATTGATAATAGTAGTGAAAGTGTCGATAAATTTTATATACCAATGAGTGAGGTGTTTGAACTTGATGTCCCAACACCACAGAATCCTGAAGACTACGAGATATCCAAGAGTTATTTTGTTACACGTGCTGCCGTAAAGTTCTCATTCAACATAAATACCACCTCTGACTATCCCTCCGATGATAGTGGTCTGAGAATAAAAAATATCACAGTTAATAGTATAGGAAACACGGAGTTTTTCCTGCCACGTGCTACATACTCTCCTGATAAATATTCAGAGTCCTCATTAACCGATAACGGGCGCTTCATAACTGAATATACCTTACCAACCAATCCTGCACCCGAAAATAAGTCGTATGTCTTCACCTCAGGTCTCGAGGACCTGGTGTTGGACTATACGGATGATAATAAGGGCATACATCCATTTGTTCCTAATCTGTATTTTCCGGAAACTGGTCTGACACAATATTCGGTATCTATCACGATTGGCGACAAAGACAGCAATGCCAACGATTATACATTTAATGCTGTCCCACTTAATAATCTTTCGTCACTCCCCCGAAATACCCACGTGCTGGTAAATATCACACTCGGATTGTCGGAAATATCGGCAGTAGTCAAGCTCGTACCATACATAGGCGTAAATCTTGATTATACATTCGGGTTTGAACAACTTATCCCATGGGGACGCCCAAATAATCCGGATGCTCAGCCGGTTGAATGACAATAAAAACTAAACCTTATATATCACACTGATCTTATGAATCGATACATATTGCCTTTACTATCATTCCTGATTTTGCTATTCACAGCATCGTGTCTGGATGACATAAAATACGAGTCCATTGGAGAGGGAGAAGCCTCAGTGAGTGCAACTATAAAGTTTCATCCGCTAATAGCTTCCAACCTGAACGATGCAGAGTCGCGTACTGAAGGCGACGCTATTCGCACGATTAGGAATATACAGATTTTTATATATTCACCAAAGGATGAGCTTATTGAGATAAAGCGTTACGGCGAGGGATACACAGATAATTTCGACGAGGGTAAAAACACAGAAATGCCTTCGGATATTGATAAGAAATTCCAATCCGAAAGTAAAACCATGACGGCAACTTGTAAGATTTCCAACCTGCCGTATGGCCGTTATAAAATGTATGCAGTTGCCAATTACCCTGATATTTCTAAGGAAGATGCACAAACTCCTTTAGAGCTGAAAAATCACCGAGCCTCATGGGATCAGAGTAAGATCAGCAATAACGACCAGATGTTCGGTTGTTTTGCTGATGACGATCAAAGTGAATACAAAGATGCTCCGATTTTGGTTGTGAATAAGCCTAATATCACACTGAATGCATGGATTAAGCGTCTCGCCTCCAAGGTGACTATCGTTTACGATGGCCAAGGGCTGCATGAAGGCATCAATATTTATATTAAAAGTGTTTCAGTGCGTGATATCCCAACGTCGTGTGTTCTTGGATTTGATGAAGAACAACTTCGACCTGATCAGAAAGGGCATGGTATTAATGGTAATGCTCCTTCTGCTGAAAACCAACTTATTGACGAGCCTGAAAATGGAACTCTGTATTACAAAACTGTGTATCAAAGTGAGCTAACAAATGAAGTGGACAGCGTCGTGACTACCTCGACCAATCCGAATGTTAAGGATTATGAGCAGTGGCTTCATATAAATAAAAGCGTGAAGGCTATAGGTGCGGTTGAGACTAAGGAACATAAGTATGTGATAAAGGAAGAGGGGTCAATAAGAGACACTGTAAAACATACAGAAAACGAACAAGCACTTTTCTTCTATGAAAACTGCCAGGGCAACTATCCCGGCGACAAAGCTTACAACAAGCAGCCATTTACTGAGGACGTAGGTAAGGATGAAAATATGGAAGGTATATATAAGGACAAGGTTCCTTGTGGTACCTTTATCGAGGTAGAAGGCTACTATGTGTCTACCAATAGTGCAAATCAGTCTTCCGGTCCGATTAAATATCGCTTTATGCTCGGACAGGATGTAACATATAATTACAATGCACTCCGAAATCGTCATTACAAGCTGACACTGAAATTCCGCGGTTATGCCAACCAGCCGGAGTGGCATATTGTATACAACGAAGAGGAACCGGGTATGTATCTGCAAGATTACATGGTATCTTATATGTACAATACGCGCCACGAAATGCCTATACGTTTAACTGGGCATCCTTATAAGGTAACGCTTCAAATTGTAGAAAATAACTGGGCTCCTTATGACTCAACACAGACGGATTCTGTGGCTCCTGCCAGCGTGGGTACTGGTGCTATGGACTTCAAGTGGTATAAGGATTTGTATGATCAAAATAATGTTCCTACTCCTACTGGAGGAACAAGTAATGCATATCAAAATTATTCTCCAAAACCAGCCAGTAGCTATGACGGGCTTAGTGGTTACTATTATGGAAAGCACAAGATTAGTGATTATATAACGAAGAACCTCACAGAATATGATCCGCCACTCCCTGCATCATTAAGATCTGGAGCAAAGGAACTTGAAGTAACTCCAATATGGGCAGGCTTTCTTGCTCTTCAGGTACCATCTTATTATAACTCCTATTCAAGAACCCTTCCTACAGGTATTCAAGATGTTCAAGGTACAGATAATTATCCTAATGTAACGACTGTGCAAGGTATGAGACAATATTATACCGGTAAAGGAGGAACGGACACAGGAGAAAATGCGAGTAGTCCAGCTCAATCCAATAATGGTGTTGAATTATTTCAATGCACATATGATTTCACCAATAATCTCCCAAATGCAGACAACACAAGCGTTCAAGTAAAATCTGAGAAAGGTGGAGATGCTGACGGTAGAAATGGAGCAAGGCTTACATATAATGGAGATGGATCGTACACTATTTATCCTCCACTTTTCACGATGCCCAAATCAATAGGATATATCACCGGATTTTCAGGGAATAATCCTTACGAGGCTTATATGCGACGAGCAAAAGTGCTTATCACCGCATATTATAAGATAGGTGATAAAAATTATAAAATAACTAAACTTACGCCAGTCTTCCAGCAACAGCGTCTTGTGAATCCTAAAGGTGTATGGCGCACAGGTGATAATCAGGATGATTTCAATGTAAGGTTGATGTATCTTAAACAACCGAATGATTCATCCTTTTCACTTGTTGAATCAAAGGGTGAATGGTCGGCTTGGGTGGCTACTCCAACAGATGAGCAGACACCAAATAAGTCAAGCTTTATTGAGCTTGTAGGAGCAAAGAATGGTGTCGTAGAAGGTGTTACAGGTTCGAAGATTGACTTTGTAATCAGATTTACAGGTACTACAACAGGGTCCCAATGTGCCAAAGTAATTATAAAGTATCATGGAAATAATTGTGAGCACGCTGTTTTCGTTCGTCAAGGGTATAACACTCCGTTAGCGATTATCGAAGGAGGCAAAAGGTGGTCATCATTCAGTGTATTTGCATTTCAGGGACCAGACTTAACAACTGCTCAAGCGACAAATCCATCCAATATTAGTTCGACACAAAATTTTCCGGCAGAAATGACCGTCAATCCGTTGGCGTTGGGTACTATGTTCAAACGCGGAAACTACGGCATGGGTATTCGCATTATCAACAATAAAACATATCCTGTCATGGAGCGAATTGGTAGTGATGGAAACGGTCCTCTTAAATTAGTTCGGCTCGTCAATGGCAAACGTGACGATAGTCGTGAAAGTACTTGGAATCAAATTTATGGAATTAGAGCTAATTCTGAACAAACACGAAATTGGAGCTGGAGCAATTTCCATAGTTCTATCATCACTTCTGGTGATAACGAATACAATTATGATGTGCCAACATACGAAGACTACACTGCTCTTGCTCAACAAGATTTTGGAATCGGTGTAGTTTATGCCAACGGAGCAACTGATACGCAGATGTCGACAAGTAATGCATACGGATATTTCAACGATGGTAATTCAAAGGATATGATTACAAGTGAAAACGGTATGCGCGGAATCATTGTATATAATAGAACTAACTTCAACCAAATATTCTTTCCTCTCGGTTATTCAGGAGTAGGACGGCGTACAGTCCAGATTCTCCCCTCTCCTCAAGATGGTGGATATCTACGCTACGGTGCTACTTATTTTCGTTTAAGTACCGGAACAAATGCGAATAATCAATATCGTCCTGTTACCTACAATATTCCAGCATCTCCTGGAGCTCTTTATTGGATGAAAACAGCAAAATCAGTAAACAACACTTGGTTGACAGCGTGGGATATCAATTATTTCGACCTTAGCTTCAATGCTTATGACGCAGCATCAGAAAACCCTAATGGAGATGCCATTCCATTAAAGCCAGTAGTTGCAAATTGATATATTACTCTGTCCGAAAGATTTTATGTCTGATGGAGCTATCTACTAAAAAAGTCGTATTATTCCCAATTATAACACGGCCTTATTTAGTAAATACTAATCCATAAGTAAATTAAACAAAACTTCTGAAGCACGTATCCCCAGCCACATAAGTCCATAACGTCGTACATCCCCCCACCCTCAACATCCGGATGGCGGGTTGACTGGGAGATAAGTCGCTTTCTGACTGGGAGGTGGGTCGCCCTCGGCCCACCAGCACCCGGATGGCGAAAACCACAGTTGCAGCGGAAGGCCGGGGCGACCTTCCTCCCAGTCAAACCTCATCCCATTCAAGGCTCTTTTGTGACTTTTGTGCT
>CAZJKZ010000088.1:0-11158 GCA_964546885.1 uncultured Bacteroides sp. | reverse complement strand
TAATAGCAAACAAATCGATAATCAAATGGATTACGACTTCCGCAAGATATGGCAAGAGGTATTCATTCCTAACTTTGCATCGGAAACGTTTCTGAGATCAATCAATTAACTAATTACAAAATTACTCATTTGAAATGGAAAATCAAAACATTTTTAATGAAACTTCGTCGGAAGCTTACAATTCCGCAGCAGCTACTACCGGTGACGGACCCAAAAAAGCTATGGATACTGTCGTTATCTCATCCAATGAAAATAACTTACTTATAGGAAAAGACGGAAGAACTTCCTTCGGAATCTCACCTCTAACACACGTTACATCTTGAAGACTGACGCATACATCATATCGGCAATAATAACGTGAGAGCCTATGTCACCGCAAAACCGGAGATAATACATTGGAACGAGGGCGACCAGATTATAATTTCCTCAAGCACCGGCAGCACTCTATATATCCTTCTCAATATGGAGTGGATCAAGCTTTATTAAACCTATGCAAGACTCCAAATTTAAGATAATCCAAATTACTCCGTGAGAAATAGTTAAGCACATATCTTTAAGACTGCACCCGCTATCGCTCGGGTGCAGCTCCTATTTCATATTCAAAAACCAATATGTCCTCAGAATATCCGCATGAAAGTGTATTAGGCTGATCAGAAGTTATCAGACAGCAAGAAGTTTCTTAAGGTGAGATGCTTCACTCCTTTGAAATTTTGGGGACAAATCATCGGATTCATTGATACAACATACTTTGGATAATTGTCCTGTATTTTAAGCAGTATAGCGAATTTTGTTAATCGTACCAAATAAAAATCTATTTTTACGGATTTTGTTTAGTATACTTAATAAAATTCCGCTTAATGAGACAAAACGCAGCATGACAGATAGTACACTAAAGATGCCGCCGGCGCATTGAGATACTCCTTTTCGGCGTATAGCCGTAACGGCTTTGCGTCTGCCATATGCTGAACAAAAAGGGCAGAGAGGCGTTTTATTGAGTGACAAGAGGTTGATAAATGTTAAAAATTTTTCACGTTGGAATATTTTAATTAATTTTACGCCCCCAAACACTATATATTTATATATTAATGTAGAGAATAAGTAATATGCTAAAAAACCTCGTAATAGTAGAGTCGCCTGCGAAAGCTAAAACCATAGAAAAATTTCTGGGGAAAGACTATAAGGTAATGTCAAGCTACGGACACATCCGTGACCTGAAAAAAAAGAATTTCAGTATAGACATTGACAATGGTTTTTCACCAATTTACGAAATTCCTGAAGACAAGCGTGACCTCGTCAACGACTTAAAGAAGAACGCTGCAGAGGCACAGAACGTGTGGCTTGCTTCCGATGAGGACCGCGAGGGTGAGGCTATTGCGTGGCATCTCTACGAAGTGTTGGGTCTCGACCCGGCTCACACAAAGCGTATCGTATTTCACGAAATCACTAAAAACGCAATTCTCAATGCCATCGAGAATCCAAGAGACATCGATATCAATCTCGTGGATGCCCAGCAGGCTCGCCGTGTGCTCGACCGCATAGTCGGATTCGAACTCTCGCCGGTGCTATGGAAGAAAATAAAACCGGCACTGTCGGCCGGACGTGTACAATCGGTGGCAGTACGCCTTATCGTAGATAGAGAAAACGAAATAAAGAAATTCATCAGCGAGCCTTACTACCGCGTAAACGCCCTGTTTGCTACAGCAGCCGGGGCCATATTCCCCGCCGAGCTGCATCACCGTCTGCCCGATAGCGAAGAAGCAACAAAATTTCTCAGCGACTGCCGCAACGCAAATTTCCGTGTCACCGATGTTCAGGTAAAGCCGCTGCAGAAATCTCCTGCTCCACCCTTCACCACCTCTACCTTGCAGCAGGAGGCCTCACGTAAACTTGGATTCACCGTGTCGCAGACCATGATGGTGGCTCAGCGTCTTTACGAAGCCGGACACATCACCTATATGCGTACCGACTCCACCAACCTGTCTACCCTCGCTTTCCATACAATATCCGAAGAGATAAAAAGTACGATGGGAGAAAATTACCTGAAAGTACGCCACTATCATACCCATTCCAAAGGCGCACAGGAAGCGCACGAAGCTATACGTCCTACCGACATCCACCAGCACACTATTGAAGGGACAGTACAGGAGAAGCGCCTGTACACATTGATATGGAAGCGCACACTCGCCTCGCAGATGGCTGACGCAGAAATAGAGAAAACGACCGTGGAGATTACCCCGTCGACGCGTCCGGAGCATTTCTTAGCTTCTGGAGAAGTGATAAAATTCGATGGATTCCTTAAAGTGTACATTGAAGGACAGGATGATGCGACTGACGACAGCCAAAGCGGAGTGCTCCCACACATGACAAGAGGCGAAAACCTTGACAATATAGAAATCACTGCTACTCAGCGATTTACACAGCAACCCCCAAGGTACACCGAGGCTTCTCTGGTAAAGAAAATGGAGGAGCTCGGTATCGGACGTCCCTCGACCTATGCACCAACTATCTCCACTATACAGCAACGCGAATATGTGGAGAAAGGCGAAAAACCTGGAACGGAGCGCGATTTTGAAGTTATCACTCTAAAAAGCGGAAAAATCACACACGAAACACGCACCGAGACTTACGGATCGGAAAAAGGCAAGCTCATACCCACCGATATAGGCACTGTGGTTAACGACTTCCTCGTTGATTATTTCCCGAACGTAATCGACTATAATTTCACCGCCAATGTGGAAGAGCGCTTCGACGATATAGCCGAAGGCAAACTAAAATGGGACGGTGTGATGGACGACTTCTACAAGGATTTCCACCCGGAGATTGACAAGGCCATGAACATGCGCCTTGAGCATAAGATAGGCGAAAGAATGCTTGGCGTGCACCCACAGACGGGAAAGCCTGTGTCAGTGAAAATCGGACGTTTCGGTCCGCTCGTTCAGGTAGGCGACGGCGATTCAGAGGAGAAGCCTCAATTTGCGTCACTGCAGAAAGGTCAGTCGGTAGCGACAATCACTTTGGAGGAGGCACTCAAGCTTTTCGAATTTCCTCGCATACTCGGCGACTATGAAGATAAGGAAGTGTCTGTAGCCATAGGAAGGTTTGGACCCTATATAAAGCACACCGGAAAGTTCGTATCGATACCCAAGGATGTCGCTCCCGCATCCGTAACACTCGAAGAAGCCATAATGCTTATCAACGAAAAGAGAGAATCGGAAAGCAAAATGACCATAAAGACATTTGACGAAGATCCGGACATGCTCATCCTCAATGGACGTTATGGCCCGTACATATCCTACAAAAAAGCCAACTACAAGTTGCCGAAAACTATTGAAGACCCGGCATCCCTCACGTTGGAACAGGCACTCGAGATAGTGAACAGCGAGGAGGCTAAGCCAAAAAAAGCTAAAACCACTCGCAAAAAATCTAAATAACTAAAATGGCACACAAACCACTACGCACCAAACCCGGTGCAGAACGCACAGCATACGTACCTGATGTCATCGCCGAACTGCCGGTGGCTCAGCCTACCACCCTTTTAGAGCACTTGATAGCATCTATGCCCGAAGTCAAGCGCACTACGGTGAAGAACTATCTGAAACATAATCAGGTGATGGTCAACGGCAACGTCACCACACAATTCGACATTCCGCTAACCCCAGACGACGAGGTGAAGGTGAACACATCACGAGAATTTCAGGTGTTCGGACATTCGCGTCTGAAGATTTTTTATGAGGATGACGATATCTTGGTCGTGTACAAGGGCTACGGCCTTCTGAGCGTGGCCACTGAGCGCGACATGGCAAAAAACAAAGAGGTTACCGCCTACTCTATTCTTCGTGATTATCTCAAGCGCAAGGATCCTCGCAACAAACTTTATATTGTCCATCGACTTGACAAAGCGACATCCGGACTCATGATGTTTGCAAAAACACAGGAGGCAAAGCTCGCCATGCAGCACAATTGGAACAATATGGTGCTTGAGCGTAAGTATGTGGCTGTGGTAGAAGGACGCATGGAGCAGAAGGAAGGCGTGGTGAAAAGCTATCTCGTGGAGAACGCACGCCACGAGGTGTATTCTACCGAAGATCCGGCAAAAGGCAAACTCGCAGTCACATACTATAAGACTTTGGAGAGCAGGAAAGGATACTCGCTCGTGGAACTGTCGCTCGAGACGGGCCGCAAAAACCAGATACGCGTACACATGAAGGATCTTGGGCATCCAATTGCCGGAGACAAACGCTATGGTGCCAAAACATCGCCTATCCACCGTGTGGCGCTTCATGCGCTTACCCTGCGCTTTGCCCATCCAATCACCCGTAAGGATATGAATTTCACATCAGCTATACCTGCGGCATTCGAGAAACTTGTATGATATGAGCAATCTTGTGAGCAGTCTGATTTCCGACCCTTTGCAGTCGCACATGGCGTTGTCAATCGCAAGCCGGTCAATCGATCTGGCAATTTTTCCGATTGACGGCAACGGTCCGCTCATAAGCAGGCATATAGCCCTTGACGCCGATAGTCTTAGCGCACTTGAAGATACTGTATATAGCAATCCCCTCCTGCTATCAGACTTCGGCAAGACCGACGTATTGGTCGACACCATGCGATTCATGGTTGTGCCTGATCATGTGGCCTCATCGTCTGATATGCAAAGCCTTCTGATTGATTCTTTTTGGCCCGGAGAATCCCTTGACGCTATGGATGAGCGTATTTCGGCTACGCCTTACACGCTCCTCGCCGCTGTCGACAGGAAGCTGCTTACGTTTATCCGACGCACGTTCTCTCTCTCTTCAGTAAAACATCGTATATGTCCGTTTTTGAATTTTTGTGTGAGCGATTCCAAAACCACTGAAGGCGCAAAAATGTATGTCAACCTTCATGCTGATACTACGGATATCGCTTACTTAAAGAACGGTGAACTTCTAAAAGCAAATACTTTTGCCACTTTAGCCATCTCTGACACAATGTATTATGTGATGCTTATGGCATCGACACAAGGTTTCGACTACGGCTCCGATGAGCTTGTACTGTGCGGCGACTCGGGCGTCCGAGAAGAGCTTATGCCTATGCTTCGCAAATATTTCCGCTATGTGATGCCTGAAATGGCTATATCCACCCGCTACGGCTCACAGGCTATAGATATGCAAGTGCCTTTTGAGCTGCTGTGCCTATCACCAATCTAAATCCAAACTATATGCGTATAATAAGAGGTAAATACGGGCGCCGTCGGTTTGACGTGCCCAAGAATATCACGGCCCGGCCTACCACGGATTTTGCACGTGAGAATATCTTCAATGTCATCGACAATCTTGTTGACTACGAAGAGATGCACGCCCTCGATCTTTTCGCGGGCACCGGTGCAATATCATTTGAATTATTGTCGAGAGGATGCATAACGGTCACTTCAATAGAGAAAGCCGCCACACAATATTACTTTATAAAAAAAGTATCCGAAACATTAGGAGCAGACAACCACCGTATAGTGCGCGGCGATGTGCTAAAATTTATTCAGGCATCCGGTGCAAAATTTGATTTTATCTTTGCCGACCCGCCATACGATATGGACGGCTTCGCCGAAATCCCGGGCAAAGTGCTCGAGTCAGGACTTCTGAAGCCGGGCGGTATTTTTATAATCGAACATTCGGCTAAGCACGATTTTTCGCATCTTCCTGGCTATATCGACCACCGCTCTTACGGCTCAGTGAATTTCTCCATCTTTAGAAACTAAATTTTTATAAGACCTATAATACTTAAAATCTTATAAAAAATTAGCGGGCGACTCTGATAAAGAATCGCCCGTAATATTTATCCGATAAAGTCGGGATTAGTTGATGTCAAATGCGCCTTCGCCTGCCTTAACGGGCCAGCCGGGATTCTGATAAATCACGGATGTAGACACATCATTGCGGTTAACGGATGCATTTACAAATGCAGTGTAGCCGATAGGCGAGAGATAGTGAGCGCGGGTGAATGTCAAACCATCCCATACGAGGTTTTCAGCCTTGCTGATCTGGAAGGGACGTACATAGGGGCTGTTAGCCTCAGGCGACATATTACCGTTGCTGCCGCTCTCATCTACTATAGGTTCGATATAGTTGCCGTCACCGTCCTTGATAGCCAATGGAGATTCAGGATCGTTGTACACAGTGCCCCAGTATTTGATACCTTCTATCTGATAAGGCTCGGTAATAAGCTGGTCAAGAGCAGCCCAACGACGGAGGTCCATCAAGCGGAGAGCCTCAGCGGAGAGCTCATTACGACGCTCGCGGCGCACGTTGTAGAGTGTAGGCGACACATAAGATCCGCGGGTATATGCGCCCCAGTCGCCCTTAGCTTCTTCTGCCATATTTGTTGCAGCGATTGTCTTGTTATAGTCTTCGTCAACATATGCGCGGCGACGCAGGGCCTTCCAATAGTTGTCGGCTGTGCCATCAACGTTTCCGTCACGCTCTACACAAGCCTCCATGTAGTTAAGGAGTGCCTCAGCAGCACGGAACACGATAGAACCCGTGATTGACTGAAGGTTACCCTGAGCTTCCTTATAGTCGTAGCCCTGACCTTTCTTGATTGCATAACCGGTAGTGCAACGTGTATTGTTATCAGCACTGAAGAGCCAGTTCATATTGTAAAGGCTGGGGGTCACACCGTCAAGACCGAGAGATATAACCGAAGTGTCGTCTTTGGTGAAGATGGTCAGACGTGAGTCACGATTCTGGATAGTGGCAGCCACACCCTGATTTTCCCATTCGGGATCATAGCCTGAACCTGCTGCGTAGATAGGAAGACCGTTGCGCATAAGGAATGAGTTCACCATACCGCGGGTCCATCCTGTACCGCCGGCATTCTTCTGGAACTGTGCCTGGATCTGAGTGGCAAGATTCTGAGAGATGCTGTAAGCTCTGTAGAGAAGCACTTCGCTATATTTGCTTGGATCTACAGCGCAGAACATGCAGTAGTAAGGATTAGCTTCAGTGAAGCCTGAAGTCATACCCTCGGGAGTATCAGTGTTCTGTACGAGATTGTTGACATACTTATCTCCTACTGACTTTGCTGATGACATAGCCTCTGTGAGGAAGTAATTGATCTCAGTGTCGATATTGAAGCCTTCGAGCATTGATTTATCGCCGGGCCAGCCATTACCGCCGGGCACCATAGCAGTGCCTTTGTGGCTCTTGAGCCATGTACCCTCGAAGAGGGCCACGCGGCTGCGGAAGAGGTTTGCAGCGTCTTTGGAGAGACCGTTCTTGCCATATGAAGAAGTCTCGGGAAGATACTGTACTGCCTTTGTTAGGTCATCAAGTATATGACGTGCCACCTTATTACGGGGCTGACGTTTTGATGCCTCAAGGAGCACCTCCATATCATCAGGAAGCACCTCGTCATTAATAGGATAGTCGCCTACAGCTGAGTAATACTGCCAGTAAACATAAGCGCGGAAGAAGTAGCCTTCACCGAGAGCCTGATTTATAAGAGCTTCTGAACCACTTACATTTTTGCTTGCGATGGCATCCTCAGCATTCTTGATGAAATAGTTGAGCGAGCGGATGTTACCGAAATCCCAGTTGTCTGTGCCGCTACCTACACGCCATTCGCCGGGCACGTACATATTGCCTATTGTACGGAACACCTGGTTATCGGTGCCGTTATCGGATGAGAATGTACCTAGCTGGTATGTATTATTAGAGTGGCTTGGCAGAATTGTATAGAAATTCAGCGTGTAAGCCTGAAGATTGGCAGCTGAGGTAAAGAAAGTCTCGGGAATAAGTTTATCCTCCGGCTGCTGGTTTAGATAGTCGTTACAGCCGGTCAGACCGAAAGCGGCCACTAAAACTAAGGCTGAACTAAGATATTTATTCATAATGAGAGGTCAGATTTAGAATGTTACGTTAAGACCGACTGAGAAAACACGCGAAATAGGATAAACCTTTGCAAAACCATATGCATTGTTGTAAGCCTCGATAAGCTCGGGATCACCCATCTTTGTGAAGTTGGTGATATTGGCAAGGTTCTCGCCTGATACGAAGATACGTGCGCGTTCTACGTATATCTTCTGAGTAAGAGTAACAGGGAGGGTATAGCCTAAGGTTACGTTCTTCAAACGGCAGTAAGCTGCGTTCTGGAGGTATTGTGTCTGAGTTGTGGTGTTGTTAGGACCGCCCCAGTTTACACGGGGAAGATAACCGTCCACATTCGGGCCGAGAGGATCGGTAGTGTCGGCGGGACGGAAGTAGTCAGTGTGAGGTTCGAATACTACAGCCTGCCATTTGCCCTGTCCGGAAGCACCGAACATCATAGGACCGCTTGCCCAGTAGTCGCGTTTCATTGTGCCCTGGAAGAACACCTTTAGGTCAAAGCCCTTATACTGAGCTTCGAGATTAAGACCGAAGTTGAAGCGAGGAGTTGTGTTACCGATTACGCTAAGGTCGCCATGATCCTTAAGAGTGTTTGCGCCGTTGCTGATCACGCCGTCACCGTTGATATCGGCATACATCATATCACCTGCCTGCCAGCCTGTGCCTAAACGGTTCTGACCTGTGCGGGGATTGGCAGGAGCCTCACCGTTCTTCTTTGTATAATTAGCGTCAAGAGCGTCGAGGTGAGCGTTCATCTGCTCGTTGGTCTTGGCTAGACCGGCTGAAGTGTAACCCCAGATTTCGCCGAGCTTTCTACCGTTGTAGTAGGAGTTAAGATTATATGTATCGTTGGTAGGATACTCATCAACTGTAGTGGTGTGGTCATAGAGGTTGAATGTGATGCCATAGTTGAAATCCTGGATACGGTCACGCCAGCTGATGGTAAGTTCCCAACCCTTAGATGTCATAGAGAGGTTGTTGGTTTTAGGAACATCTGCGCCGAATACTCCGGGGAGTACGAAGCCGGGACCTACCATGTCGATAGTCTTACGGTTGTAGTAGTCTACAGTACCTGTCAAGCGATTGCTGAAGAGCGACCAGTCAAGACCGATGTCCCATGTGCGGTTCTTCTCCCATGTAAGTGATGATGATACAAGACCTGGCATAGAAGCAATAGCGTTCTTCTTGCCGTTCACGAGCCAGCCTGAAGCGTTGCCGGTATAGCCCATAGTCACGTAGGTAGGATACCAGTTGTCAGTGTTCTGGTTACCGAGCTTACCCCAAGAGTAACGAAGCTTGAGCTGATTACATGTCTGTGTGAAATCTTCCCAGAAAGCCTCGTTGGCGATATTCCAACCGAGAGAGAAAGAGGGGCTCCATGTCCAGCGGCTGTCGGCGCGGAAGCGTGAAGAACCGTCGTAACGGAGATTACCTTCTACGAGGTAGCGGCCTTTGTAGTCATAGTTGAGACGTCCGAAGAAACCGGCGGTTGACCATGTGTCCTCACCACCCTTTACGGTTGTTGTGGTACCGTCAGTCATCGAGAGATAAGGTAGACGGTTGATGATACCGTTACGCTGAGCCTGGAACCATTTCTGGTTGTACCATTCGCTCTGGAAACCGGCCATGATCTTGAACTCATTATCCTCGGCTACTTTAAAGCTGTATGTACCGTATACGTTAGGATTGAAGTAGTTGGCACGACGGTTGTATTCAGTGATGCGAGATCCTGTACCACCTGCACCGTAGGGGAAACCGTTGGGGTTATTGTTGTAAGCCTCACCGTCGCAGTCCCAACCGTAGCACTGCTGAATCACCTGGCTCTCATTGTAATGGATTGAGCGGTAGTTGAATTCAGCGTTCACCATAAGGCCTTCAATCGGAGTGAGGACGAAAGTGAACTGGTGATCAAGCTTGTCTTCGTTAGTCTTATAGCGACCGCCATTTTCCATACCGTCGATAAATGACTCTACTACAGGATAACCGTTGGGGTCATGAGTAGGGATGATAGGCCAGTAACGTACGATGTTGTGATAGAGCTCATTGCTTGAAGCATTATTTACGAATGAAGGAGCGTCATATTGGCCGCGATACCAGCGAGAGCTGTATCCGAAGCGGAGCCATTTAGTTACCTGCACGTTGATCTTACCGTTAAGGGTGTAGCGCTGGAGGTTATCTTTACCGTAGCGGAGGTTACCGTCCTGAGAGAGGATGTTACCGGAGAAGTAATAGTTATACTTGTCTGTACCGCCGTTTAGCGAGATATTGTGCTCTTGTGAGAAAGGAGTTGTACCGAAGTGCTCGTCAAGCCAATCGGTATTGGCTATAGGCAGGATATCGGTAGCGTCCCATACTTCCCAGTGGTTGTTGGTGGGATTGCGGAACATTGTAGCCTTTGAAGGATCAGCCACTACTTCTTTGAGTTTATTCAAATAATCCTGTGAGAACCAGTTCTGACCGCTGTTGTTGGCAGCCTGATTCATTACACTGGCCCATGTCCATGAGTCTGCCATCTTGGGCATGCCCACAGCATGGCTCCAACGGAAAGAGTCGCTGTAGTTTACAGATACTTTGCCTTCCTTACCTGTGCGGGTAGTGATAAGGATCACACCACCTGCAGCGCGCGAACCGTAGATTGATGATGCGGCTGCGTCCTTAAGGATTGAGATGTTTTCTACATCGGCAGGGTTGAGCTGGTTGATGTCGCCTTCCATACCGTCGATGAGCACGAGAGGATTAACAGAAGAACCTGAACCGATAGTACCTGTACCGCGGATATTCATGCTACGAGCTGCACCGAGCTGACCACCGCGAGCGGCACCAAGCACATCAAGACCGGCTGCCATACCCTGGAGAGCGTCGGCAACGGTGTTAACGGGGCGAGCGGCGATTTCCTTACCTGAAACAGTAGATACTGCACCTGTAAGGTTGGCTTTCTTCTGAGTACCGAAACCCACTACAACGACTTCGTCAAGTGAATTGCTGGCATCCTCAAGAACGATCTTAAGGGGAGTGCCTTCCCATTTCACTTCTGCAGGATTGTAACCCACATAGCTCACGCGGAGTGTGGCACCTACAGCGACATTTTTGATAGAAAACTCACCATCAACGTTGGTGAGACCAGCAATAGTGGTCCCGGCAACAATTACCTGGGCTCCAATCAGGGGTTCTCCTGTTGAATCTTCCACAACGCCGGTGGCGGTCCCGACTTCAGGGGCGGGTGACGCGGATGCACTGAGTGACCATCCGGTCAGAAAGCAGATTGTGATAAGCAAGACAGTCAATGACTTAAATCGCTTACC
>CAZJKZ010000087.1:0-11343 GCA_964546885.1 uncultured Bacteroides sp. | reverse complement strand
CTCTGTATGTTATTGACATTCATTAAGATATAAATCGTCCATATCTCTTGCCAAGAGATATGGACGATCACCTTCCTAAACACAGAATGAATAAGGCAAAAATGATTAATATATAAGCCACCGACACGGCCACCGAAAGATCTTGGAAACAGAAAACAACCCCTCTTCTACGTACACTGAAAACAACTATTCTTTGAAAGAAATAATGATATAATACTGAATATCAATGTCAAAATTGAAACTTCTCATCGTTACTCTGCTTGTCTTCTTGGGCTTTTCATCTGGATTTGCTCAAAAGGCAGCTTTGAAAACCAACCTTCTTTCCGATGCGCTGCTAAATCCTAATGTCGCAATAGAAGTTGGGATAGCGCCCAAATGGACCATTGACGTGTCAGGGCAACTGAATCTCTGGAGCGTAAACGACCACAAATGGCGCCACTGGGTGGTGCAGCCCGAAGCCCGCTACTGGTTCTGCCACCGCTTCCAGGGACACTTCCTCGGCTTGCACGCGCTCGGAGGGGAGTACAATGTGGGAAACATTGACCTCGACTTCAAGATGCTGGGCACCGACTTCAGCAAGCTCAAGGACCGCCGCTATGAGGGATGGTTCGGTGGAGCAGGCATAGCCTACGGCTACGATTGGATCATAAACCGCCACTGGAACATAGAGGCGGAGATCGGCATAGGCTGGACCTACACACGCTACGATGCCTACCCCTGCACCAAATGCGGAAAGAAGCTCGAGTCGGGACACCACAACTACTTCGGTCCTACGAAGGCCGCCATCAACCTAATGTACGTCTTCTAAAATCCACAACTGCATGAACAAGATAAAACACGCCGCGCTGGCTCTACTGCTGCCCGTTGCGGCAACGGCCGGAAACAACACCGACCTTCTGCATATATCACAGATGAGCGTGAACCGCGGGGAGACACAGCTCACCCTCAACATGACGGTGGACCCGAAGGCCTATAAAGTGAAGAGCAACGAAATCGTGACCCTTACACCCATGCTTGCCTCGGAGACCGACACCGTGGAAATGGCGCCGGTGCGCATTGCCGGCAAAGGAGCCTGGTTCGCCGAGATCCGCGACGGCAAATCCACGCCCCTCACTCTCTACAGGGCCGGCAAAAGCATGCCCGTGGAGTATTCGGCCACGGTGGACTTCGGGCCGCAGTTCGAGAAATCCAGCATAATCGTGCGCACCGACACGTCGAGCGTGTGCAACTGCAACCCTCCGCTTGAGGGCGCTGTCCCGGTGGCCGGCCTCGACTTCCGCCGCTTCACGCCGGAGCTTCCATTTGAGTACATAGCGCCGAGGGACACAGCCGACAAGGTGTTCGACCTGTCGGGGCGAGCCAACATCATATTCAAGGTAAACCGCACCGACATCGACTGGAGCTATCTCTCCAACCAGGCCGAGCTCGACTCGATAATGAAGTCGGTCAACGCCGTGCGCGACAACGAGTACGCCACCGTGGAGCGAATCCTGCTCACCGGCTACGCCTCCCCCGAGGGCCCGTACGCCAACAACGTGCGTCTGGCGAAGGGGCGCACCGAGGTGGTGAAGAAATACGTGGAGGACCACTCGACATTCCCGTCCTCGGTGTACGACACGTCGTCCGTCCCGGAGGACTGGCAGGGCCTGCGGGCGTGGATAGCGGCCTCCTCTGAGCCGCAGAAGGAGGCCATGATGGCCTTCATCGACGACCCGTCGGTGCCCATAGAGAAGAAGAACGACGTATTCCGCTCCAAGTTCCCCAAGGAGTACCCCTTCCTCCTTAAGAACGTCTACCCGGAGCTTCGCCACACCGACTACAAGATCACCTACAGCATACGCAAGTTCTTCGACGTGGACGAGATAAAGAGGGTGTTCGACCGGAATCCCCGTCTGCTCTCGCTCAACGAGCTCTACCTGCTTGCCGGCAAATACGCCCCCGGCACCCCGGAGTACGACAAGGTGTTCGCCACGGCGGCGGTTATGTACCCGGAGAGCGCAGTCGCCAACCTCAACGCCGCCGGCTCCGCAATGGCCTTGGGCAACCTGAACGCCGCCCACATGTATCTCGATAAGGTCAAGCCGAGCCCCGATGCGTCCTACGCCCGCGGCATCCTCGCCGCCAAGGAGGGCGACTACGCCAAAGCCCTGCAGCTGCTGAAAGAGGCAAACCAGGCCGGCGTAAAGGGCGCCGCACAGGCCATAGCCGAAGTGGAGAAGGCAATGGAACCGAGAGAGGAAATCGTCATTTACTGAAATAAAGACAACTAATAAATCAATTATAACAACTAAACATTTACAAACTTATGAACAAACTAAGCAAACTGCTGTGCGGTCTGGCTTTCTTAGGCATGGCCGCTGGTTGCTCCGATGATGTTCCGTCGGGCGGTTCTCAAGCCGAGGAAAAAAGTGGCGACGTATATGCCCGACTCACCCTCTCCCTTCCGACTTCTCGAAGCGAAACAATTGGTCCGAATGGTGAATCAGACGCCGGCTTTGAGGTTGGCAAGGATTACGAAAATAGTGTAACCTCTGTGCTTGTTGTACTGGCCTCAAAAGAGGGTGAAAATTATAAATATGTGGCGAGTGCCCTTACTGATACTAAAGGCCAGCAACCGGTAAATGGAGAAGCGGATGAGAACGCGCCAACCAAGCCCATGTACACATTATCTTTTGAATCAGAGGAAATCGCTGAATTCGCTAATAAAGTAGTAAATGTCTTTGCTTTCTGCAATCCAAGCATGGCATTGGTTGATGAAGTTAACAAACTTAAAACAACAGGTGAGCCCTTAAATTCTCTAAAAGGATCTATCACAGAAGACGGAAAGGAATTATATACACCGGGATATTTCCTAATGTCTAACCATACATTGGCATCTGTGAAAGTTCCTACCACCCAGCAATTGTTGAGAGACTATAATACTCCCGAGAATCCCTTCTTCCTTGGTACTGTTGATGTAGCTCGTGTTACAGCTCGTTTTGACTTTAGGGAAACTACCGTTGAGGGGGAATCAATAGCTAATCGCTATCCCATTTACGATAATTATACCATAAATAATCCTGTATATGGTGAGAATGGCGAGCAGCTTACAGATGAGGATGGAAATCCGGTATACGACACAGAGACCGGTACAACCTTAATGGGTTATGTTGTTATTGATGGAATGGCGCTCATGAACGAAGCTAAAAATTACTATTGCCTTCCTCGTGTTTCAGCTAATGGTATGGATGAAAATGCCGTATTGTGTGGTGGCGAGACAAGTTCTAACTTCGTTGTAAGTCCTAATGCTTCACGAAAAATCGATGTACCGTTGGCCCTTTCATTTATGAATGAAAATTATTTTTACACTGGACTAGAAAATGCAACTTCAGTTGGTCCGTACGATTACAGTAACTTTACTTTTGATCCTCTGACATCAGGAGATCGTGAAGAAGACAATGATGATTATTGGAATGCACCGAATAAGACTGGTTATAAAATTTGGAAATATGTTACAGAAAATACTATCCCTGGCAATGGTTTAGACGGTATAACCAATACGATTACGTATCAGCGTCTTGGTGTGACAACCTGTATTGTGTTCCGCGGATATATCCAGGCTGTGCCTGATCCTGACAACGAGAACAGTCTTGAAAACATGATGGATGGAAAAGCATTCCTATACTGCTATAATGGCCAACTTATTGGTAACCTTGACGCTCTGAAAACAAAAGTAAAAGAATTGCCGGTTTCTTCGCTTGCTGACGCCTTCTATGCTGCCGCTAAAGCCAATGGTTATGAAATGGCTGAGGACGGTACAATTGATCCCGATAAGGTAAATATGGATTTTCAAAAAACAGCTACCACAGAACGCGGAGAAGGACTTAAGATATTTGAGCCTGAAGACGGTAACTACTATTGCTATTACATCTACCGCAATCGTCACAATGATAATGACCGTACTGATCTAATGGGACCTATGGAGTTTGCCGTAGTACGCAACAATGTATATAAAATTGATATATCAACTATAAATGACTTCGGTCATACCAAAAATCCAGAAAAGGATCCCGATCCCGAAGATCCTGAAACTCCGGACGAACCCAACAAGGCTTATTTCCGCCTCCAGGTTCGCGTACTGCCTTGGGTAGTTCGTATCAACCACGCTGTACTTTAAAAATCGAAAACACTGTTTTTTTCTCGATGAACTTTTTTAATAAAATACTCAAGTCCGCCCTTGTCGGCACTGCCTTTGCGGCAGTGTCGGCAATAGCCGGGCTATCCTCCTGCAACGCTATCTACGACGACCTCGACGAATGTCCGCAGGGGCTGCGCTTGCGCTTTGTCTATGACTACAATATGGAGTTTGCAAATGCTTTTCCCTCGCAGGTCGACTGCCTGACGCTCCTTATTTATAATGAGGAGGGCAGATATGTAGCCACACGCACCGCATCGCGCCCGGGGCTCGAGAACGAAAACTACCGTATGACCATCGATCTGCCCGAAGGCAAATACCATCTCTTAGCTTACGGAGGCATGGATTGTACGCAGTCGTCGTTTCACTTCGTTGAAACTCCGGCCGACGGAACTCTCATGCAAAATGTAGAGGTGGAGATGAATTCCGGCTATGTTGATGTGTCGAAAGGTAGAGAGCTTCATCCCCTGTTCTACGGCTCGCTTGACGCCGCAGTAGAAGCCACGGACACCGAGTATAGGGAAGAAACAGTGCCTATGATGAAAGACACCAACAATCTCCGTATTCTCCTCCAGCATCTTGACGGTTCGCCTGTCGACAGCGAATTGTTTGATTTCAAATTGACTGACGACAACACGTTGATGAACTATCTCAACGCGCCCGTCCCCACCTCGATGAGCGTATATGCCCCGTGGGTCACCGGCTCAGCATCAGCCGGACTCAACCCCGACGGCTCGGAAGCCATATTGGCCTATGCCGAATTCAGCTTCGCTCGCCTCGTCACTTCAAATTCGCCGCGGCTGCTCGTCACCCTGCGTGCCGACGGCTCGGAAGTGATCAACATTCCGCTTATCAATTACCTTGCTCTCTTAAAGAGCGATCACTATAACAAAATGTCAACCCAGGAATATCTTGACCGAGAAAGCAGATGGTCAATGATCTTCTTTTTAGGTGAAAATAATGTATGGATACGCACACATATCGTTATTAATGACTGGATTGTGCGCATAAACCACTTTAACGGATAATAGAACGGTGAAGCAATTTGCCTTTATAATAACAGCGGTGCTGTCGCTGCTTGCCACAGGCTGCATCTACGATCGAGAAGACATTTGCCCCGAGCCTATTGAGGAGCGGGAGAATGCCTTTGTAAATCTGTGTATCAGTGTGGCAGCCAATAACCCATTTGCACCGGGCCAGAACAGCAGCCGTGCTATTGACGATAACGAAAGTTTTTTCGGTGAGGCCGAAGCTCCCTATGAGGAGATACACACACTTCGTGTCCTAATGGTCAATCCGGAAGACAACAAAATTGAATATAATGAATACATAAAGGGAGCCGATGGATCTTCGACAACCTACGTACCCAATATTAATATGCGCACCACCCCGGGAGGCAAACGCATTATTTACCTGATCGCTAACGAATCTTACGTCGCTCCTAAGAACAGCCTACTCGATGGGCTGCTTAACGAGACGATGAAGCCGGGCACCACATTACCCAACGCATTCAGGACTCTAACAATCAATACCGCCGGTGCCGGTAAACCTTTCTTTGACAATGGTACGACATATGTACCCATGACAGAAATCTTTGAGGTAGATGTGCCCGAGCTTCCCAAAAACTGGGAAGGGATCTATTATATGCCGCCTGTCAACCTGTTTGTTACACGTGCAGCCGTCAAATTTTCCTTCATCTTCCAACAAAATACTCATTTTGAAATAGGTGAACACTACCGTATTTCAGATATAAAGATACATTCGACCGGAACTTCTGAATATCTGTTCCCTTACGAAACCACTTACAATCCTGTTAAATCATTGATCACTGACAACAGGGAGATAACTAATTTTACTTCACCCTCCGACAATAACCCAACCGGTCCGGCCGAGTTTACGATAACCCCGTCTGACTATGAAAAAACGGACAATTACACTATCCTAACAGAGGATAAATACGGCATACTGAAAAAGGGTGACAAAATATTCACATTTGCCCCACCATATTATTTCCCGGAGACTAAACTTACAGATGGTTGTACAATGGATGTTACCGTCGAATGGCTCGACGATAATTCTACTGAGACTTATACGGATATACCTTTAACGAATCTGCCTAATGGAGGTTTACCAAGAAACACTCATGTATTAGTCATAATATCAGCAGGAGAATATGATTTAACGGCAACCGTTAAGCTTGTACCTTATATAGGTGTGACGCTTGATCCGATATTTGGCTTCAAAGATCTTATTCCGAGACCGACCCTCTCCGAAACAGAGGCAACCGTTGTTAAGGGGAGAACTATCACTCTTAAAGCCACAGCTGATAGTCAAATAATATGGAGCAGCTCAGATACAAATATTGCCACAGTTGATGAAAATGGTGTTGTAACCGGTGTTGAGCTTGGTACGGCCACCATTACAGCCAAGATTTCAAATGGAGGTCAGGCTAAATGTAAAATTACGGTCGTGGCTGCCCCTTAAGGTTTTAGGATCCATCTTTTCACCGATAATCATATATAAACTTCCTACATTATTCTCCTCAATCAATTTTTGAAAAATCGAAGTTCATTCTGATATGACACGCTATATATTTCCAATTATTATTGCTTTTACTCTGCTTTTTACCAGCTGCCTCGACGAGATAGACTACGAACCTATCGGCGAAGGCAATTCATCTATTACAGCCACCATAAAATTCCATCCATTGATTTCATCATTGGAGGATAATAAATCGCGTACGGAAGGCGACGCTATCAAAACCATCCGAAATATACAGGTGGTAATATACAATGCAAAAAACGACGAGCTTATCAGAGTGGAAAAGTTCGTAGAAGGGGATAAAGAAAATAAGGGCGAATTTACCAAAGGAGAAAACGATAAAATGCCCGACAAAATTAATGGAACAGAGAAGCCATATGATCAGTCGGAAGCCATGACTGAAACAGCGACTTTCACCCTCGCGTCTCTGCCATTTGGCAGATACAAAATCTATGCCGTAGCAAATTACAGCGACCTTACCGCTGAGGGTATAGATATCTCAACGCCAGATAAACTCAAATCGCTTAAGGCGGAGTGGGATCAAAACAAAATAAGCAATAACGACCAGATGTTCGGCTACTTCGCCACAGATGACCAAAGCGGTTATGAAGATGCGCCAATTCTCACTATAAATCGCAAGTCAGCGTCTCTCAATGCCTGGATTTTGCGCCTTGCTTCAAAAGTTACCATTGTCTATGATGGCCACGATTTATATGAAGGTATTAATATATACATTAAGAGTGTGTCTATTAAAGATATCCCTTCAACATGTACACTTGGTTTCATACCTACCGAGGAACTGACTAAAAGAAAAGTCAATGGTAATTGTCCTTCTGAAGACCAACTGATTACAAATCCAGCTAATTCAACCCTTTACTATAAAACAAAGACTCAAGGCGGGAATGATGATGATTTGGATGAAGTTGAAACATTAGAGGAGGATCCTAACGTTAATTACAAAGAATGGCTATGCGTAAACCGCAGTGTTTCAGCAATTGGTGCAGTTCAAACTACAAGAGATGGAAATAATAACTTGAAGTACGATTTAGACGAAAATAATGAGAAAATAACCCATACCGAAAAGATGCCGGCACTTTTCTTTTATGAAAACTGCCAAGGCAACTATGAAGACTATCCGGATAAAAAATTATATGACAAAACTCCTGCTGAAGACGATGTATATACTGATGAAAACGACGATAATGTATATAAAGATCGCGTAAAAGCGGGTACATTTATTGAAGTTAAAGGATTTTATGTCTCAAACAACCCCCAAAATCAATCGAATGGTGAGATTACCTATCGCTTCATGCTTGGTCAGAATACAGAGTATGATTATAATGCGTTGCGCAACCGCCACTACAAACTGACCCTTAAATTCCGTGGATATGCAAATCAGCCAGAATGGCATATAGTGTATGACGAGGATAATCCTGGCTTGTTTCCACCGGAGGATTATTTTATGTCCTATCTCTATAACGTAAGGCAGGAAATGCCTATACGTCTAACCGGACATCCTACCAAGGTGATTGTGCAGATTGTGGAAAATTGCTGGGCGCCTTATGACTCTGAGGAAGAAGAGATGGTTGCCCCCGCAGGACCTACCTTAGCAGAAGATCCTACAGCTTTCAGATGGAACAGGGTAGTTTACACCGGTAATGAGTATTCCTATGGATTACATAGCTTCTATAACGGAGGTAGTACGCCATATACCTCTGATATTATAAATGGTTCAAGCAATCCTGAAGAAAATATACCAGAAGGAATGATATATGAAAATAATAAGGTATCTCCTATTTGGGTTGGCTTCCTCGCACTTCAAGCACCGACAGGATTCGAGGACTTCAACACACCGCTTCCTACTGGTGTATATGATACACGAAGTGTGGACAATTATTCCGATTCAAGAACAATGGAGGGAATGAGACGATTTTTTTATGGGACAGAAAACGCTCAGTTTCGCGATTCTGACCGTCCGATCAATATGATTCCACTTTATGAAAATACTTATATTCTGCCAGATCTGAATGAGCTTACTTCTGATTTTGTAACTTACAATTCAGGAGAGAAAAATGACCGTACAGGACGAAATGCTTATTCGGCGAAAAAAAATCCTGATGGAGCGTATTCTATCAATATTCCAATGTTCACATTGCCTAAGGATATAGGCTATATCAGTGGTTTCTCAGGAAATAATCCCTATGAGGCATACTATAGGAAGGCTGTGCTGAAAATCACAGCTGTTTTTAATGAATCATCAGGCGAAAAAACGTTAATAAAATATATGCCTATTTTCCAAATGCGAAGGATCATTAATCCTAAAGCCGTTTGGCGCACTTGGGATGATAATGAGGCATTTGAGGTGCGGTTAATGGTATTGGATAGGCCTAATGATACTCAGTTTGTTAATCTTGAGTCGAATGGAGAGTGGGAAGCATATGTCGCTGAAGAAGGTAATGATCAACGTCCTGCCACAAATCAGGTATTTACACTTGAAGGGGCCGGAAGCGATGGAAAAGTTCATGGAAGTACAGGTTCAAAAATACGATTTAAGATTCTGTTCGATGGCGATGTACCGCAAAATGAGACAAGATGTGGTAAAGTTCTAGTCCACTATCATGGCAATAATTGTGAGCATAGTATATTTGTTCGTAAGGGATATAACGTACCCGTAAGGATTGGCAATGATAAAGAAGATGCTGAATGGAGTTCCTTCGCTGTCTTTTCATTTGGAAAAGATGTGGAAAAAACGGAAGATGGTCGAATAAAAGAAGCTCCAAAGCCAGAATATCAATCCGGCAAATGGACTTTGCCGGCTAACACAATCGACGATCTGGAAGGAACGCTCACTGTCAGTCCTCTCGCATTAGGTACCATGTTTAAAAGAGGTAACTACGATCAGGGAATAAGAATTATAAATAATAAGAAATATCTTCCACTTGAGCCTATTACAGGAAAACTGGCACTATCAAATGGTACAGAATTAAACTGGGATGAAATTTACGGCATTCCAGTTCTGGAACCCCAATCTTCTTATGGTACGTACTGGACACAAAGTGATGTCTCAGCCACAGATAACTGGGAATGGAGCCAGTTTATATCAACTGTACCGGAAGAAGGTAACACGATGACATATAGATATGATATACCAACAGTAGAAGATTATGAAGTCATTATGAAGCAAGGTTTTGGCATCGGGGTCTTGTATGGTGATGGCACCACGAGGACAGCAGAAAATAAAGAAACAGCTTTTGGCTATTTCAACGAAGATAATGCTGTATATAAAGCTACAGCAGGTATGAGAGGCTTTATCTCCTATAATCTGACAAATTATAATCAGGTATTTTTCCCTATCGGATATTCGGGTTATGGACGCCGCACGATTAGGCCAAGCAATAATCCAAATCCTGGAGTTCTGAGATATGGAGCTCAAATGGTGGTGCTTGATCAAGCTAATAATCCCGTTAACCAGTATCGACCGATTGCCTACAATAACCCTGCAAATCCAGGTGTAATTTATTGGGCAAAAAAGATGCTTCATAGAAAAGTCGGCAATAATAATGATTATTTGATGGGATTTGATATGAACTTTTTTGATATCAATATTGGTCCGGCAGATCATGCGGTGAGCATGCTTGACTTTGGAGATGCTATTCCCATTAAACCCATAGTTATTGAAAGGATTCAAAATCCTCAGGCTGAGCGTAAGAATGAAAAACGCTAAATATCATTTGCAATACAGTCAGGGATTCTTCAACTGAGGCATCCCTGACTGATATTTTATGATAATATGAGTTTACAAGAGTCCTAAAAAGCCTACTTAAATTGAAGGGAAATATGGCAACCTACAGTCGCATTAAAGAATGGTAGGGTGCCTGACCACGTCCATTATCCGGTATCTTGTCAACAGTTTTTCTTTCCGCTTGTATGTAACTATTACAAAACAGTAAAATACATGCAAAAGACAGAAGCACAAAAGGACAACATAAGATAATTTATGTGCCTTATGTGCTTCTGTCTTCGACGTTGACTGGGATGTGGGTCACCCTCGACCCACTGTCATCCGGATGGCGACACCCAGAATTGCTCCTAACCCCAGTTGCAGCGGAAGGCCGAAGGCGACCTTCCTCCCAGTCATACACAGTCAAAATTATGATTTAGAGATCTGTACAACCTCCTCAATGGTCATACCGTATTTGGTGGCGATGGTTTCGGGAGTCACTCCAACCGAGATCATAAACCGGATGTTTTCTTTACGCTCCTCCTCTTTGCCTTCTTCGCGCCCCTTAGTAAGTCCAATCTCCAAACCTTCCCTTGTGGCCTGCCTCTTTGCCGACTCAAGAATGTTCTCGTAGTCGCGCACGGCCATTGACTGCTCGTCGCCGAAGGGCTTCTTGAAGCTGAAATCCGTAAACGGATTGATATATCTTTCCTTACACATAATCCTTTTGCTTTTGTCTTTCGTCTGCAAAAATACCACAAATTTCCCTATTCTCCAAATGCGCTCGAGCAAAAGTCTGATGCGCTGCGCGCAAAGTATCGGAGTGCTTTGCACTCAGTATTGTGCGCTTTGCGCAAGTATCGGCGAGCGGGGCTCGCAGTATTAAGGCCGTCCCTCCGGGACGCTT
>CAZJKZ010000086.1:0-11548 GCA_964546885.1 uncultured Bacteroides sp. | reverse complement strand
CGGTCAGAAAGCAGATTGTGATAAGCAAGACAGTCAATGACTTAAATCGCTTACCTGCTTCTCTTAGATTGTGATACATGATAAGTTTAAGTGTTAAGGTAAATGTTTGGTTATATTGTTTTGATGCAATTGATTTTTTTGTTTGTAACGTGTTGTTAAAAATTATTGTCAAAGTTAAATAAAAAAAACACCCTACCCAATTATTTAACACAAAATAACCTAATTTTAATTATACTTAACAGTGTTATTTTGCCATGTAAAGATTGTTTAGCGAACAAGTAATTCAGAGAGACAAGTTGAAACAAGCTGAAATAGCTTTCCAATAATGCCTCAAGGAAACGCAACAATACTACCGTAAAAAAGCAGTTTAGCCAGTGACAATCTCCCAGTGAAGCGAATCCAACCTATTCCTGCTTTGTATTTAATACCGATTCCACCGATTTAATGAGACTATCACCTCGTAGATTCCGTTCCAAGATAGTTCCATCCGGACTGATAAGAATTATCTGTGGTATACCGTCAAAACCATATAACTTCATAGGAGTCTGCCCTGTATCAATAATTTGTGACCATGGATATTTTAACTTGTCAAGAGCCGCGATAGTTCTGTCATGTTTATCCCATGTCGCAACACCCAATATCATAAAGCGATCATCATCCCCATACTTTTCATACAGTGGTCGAAGTGTCTTTTCCGCTTCTTCCTTGCATGGTCCACACCAGGAAGCCCAAAAATCCATGAGGACATATTTCCCTTTACCAACATAATCAGACAGTTTCACATCCTTTCCATCCACCGTTTTCGCATAAAAGTCTATAAAGGGTTTTCCGGGCTCTGAATTCCGCATTGCCATATACTTGTCATTGAAATGTTTTGTAAGTTGTCGCTCCTTCAGATATGAGGACATTGATGACCAGACCACATCCCATTCATCAGAAGTTAACATGAGGTCGCCTAAATGCATTACAGCATACTCCCCGATGCCATTTGGATTATCAGCAATAGCTTGCGTATTCAGATGCAGGGATTTGGGGCGCAGTTTATCATACAAATGTTTATATATTTCTCCCAGTTCAGGCTGTACAAAGCCATGATTTTTCAGTTCGTTATAAAACTTCTCAAGTTCGTCGTCAATCTCTTTGTTTTCGGAGATCAGTTCCATCAGCTTCTTAGTCAAACAACATCCTGATGAGGGATAATGTGAGGCAAAGTCAATCACCACGAGGGAGTCTAGAACACAATTTGAATATGTATTTCCATTTTCAATCCTCACAAAGGCGGGACGTTCATAACTGCCTCTGAATTGAAAGCAGCCGTTCACCACCAAAGTGGAGTCGATAATCTTATTATTATCATAATCTGACATATAAAGCATCTTACCATCCAACTCGTCAACTGATCCTTCGACAATATAGTCGATTGAAGAATTAACATCATTCGGTTGTTTCCCTCTTGCATCAATACCCAAGGCAGCTATCAATAGAGTAATAATTACTGTAATTTGTTTAATTGTCTTCATGATTTGATAGTTTAGTCATGCAATAATGTGAGTGTGATAAAAACTAAGCAATTGCAAATTTGGCAATTAGCGATGACATTGTTTTTTCTCCAATATGTGCTTCCTCTATTCAGATGTTAGAGATGCAATATCTCAGCAATATTCTTCCGGAGACAAACCTGTTATATTACGGATGAAGTCGGCGTCCATACCGGCGGCTTTAAGTTTTTTTGCTGTCGCAATGTTCTGCTCCGCACGACCTTCTGCCAAGCCCTCCGCACGGCCCTCCGCACGACCCTCCGCACGACCTTCTGCCAGACCCTCCGCACGGCCTTCGTCACGCGCAGTGTCAAGCACGTCATTCTGAACCATGATATTGTCCATGTGCTCGTCGTAGGCTCTTCGCTCCTCAGGAGTCATCGACAAAAGACGCAGCTTTTCCTTCACCTGCTGCAGTCCCGGAGCTCTTGTACTGTCATTTACTATCCCCGTCTTAAGATACTCCATCCACTCGTCAAGGTAATTCTCGGGAATCTTTGTGAAGGCGTTTACCCGGACAAGGTAATACTCCGGGAAAACCTCTTTGGGAAGGTGCTGCACTATTACCCCCTCCTCCTTAACGTTAACACGAAGCTCGTCGCCTTTGTTAATGCCTCTGAATATAGTCTCTCCATGGTACACGTAGTCTTCCCCCTGGCCGTAGTCGCAGTACAGGATGCTAATGGAGTAGACCTTCTTCACCTGGTCGTACTTCTCCCCGATATTGATGTGTTCGGTTATAGCCTTGCAAGCGCCGTAGAGGATGCGCTGCAGGTAATACAGCTGACGGGTGAGCTGCACCTCCACTATTATGAGATGTCCCTTGCTGTTCTTAGCCTTTATGTCAACCCTGTTGAACTTCTCGGTATCGCTATTTTGGTTTGACTCGCTTTCGAGAATCTCCACTATAGTGATGTCCTCATTAAGGAGTACAGAAATCAATCCCTCAAGTATGCCGAAATTTGCCTTGTCGCGGAGCATGTGCTTCATTGCCCAGTCGAAACGTATGTAGGTACCTGTCTTTTCCATAATGCCGGTTATTTTTCCACAAAGATAGCGTTTTTTCTCCAATACACCTCCCTTTTAATTCAAATTGATAACATTTTTGGTAAAACAAATTGATCAAAAAGCTATATGCCTGTTCACATTAAGTCAGACAGTAGAAAATTATTCAGAATTGTAGCAAAATTTTCTTCAAAAAAGCGAACTATCTAATAATACGAATTCATCGAATAGCAACCGGGCAAAACTTAAATTATGAAAAACATCGCGTGTAATTAACGATTTTTTTGTAATTTTGCAGCGCCGTTCATAAAGAGCGGTGCATAAATGAGAGTAATTAATATATCCATAAGCGCAGAAAGAGCGCATGTTCAGAATTACGCTTTCAAGGAAAATTGGAAGAGTACGGCCGGCTGTGCAGCCCACCATCTGAGTTGATAATATAACGGCCGAACATACCCGTAGGAAAAGAATTACGGGTGGCGACCTATATCCATTAATCCACATCATATCCCTATTTTATGAACAATCTCCGATTGCTCAAAGTGCTGCTTGCCGCCGCACTATTGAGCTCAGGGGTGTGCGCTGTCGGTCAGGATGCTTCAGTGATTACTCTCGAAGAACTGTTTGAGACCGCTGAACGCAACAGCTTGCAGCTCCGCCCCTCTTTTTCAGCCGAGGAAGAGGCTGTACATGATATAAGTGTTGCTCGTGCGGGAAGACTGCCTGACATCAATGCTTCTCTGTCATTCAGCTACATTGGCGATGGATTCACCACTAAACGAAATTTCTCTGATTATCAGAAGGCGCCTATACCTCATTACGGCAACGCATTGTCGATCAACGTAAACCAGCCGCTATATACAGGCGGCGCAATTACCTCCGGTATTGAGCTTGCCGAACTTAAACTTACGGCCTCACGATACGCCACCGAACTCCGGCGCGACAATGTACGCTTTCAGATCACCGGCTTCTACCTCGACATATATAAATACGCAAACCTAAGGTCGGTAGTAGAAAAAAACATTGTACAAGCCCGTCAGGTGCTGGATGAGATGAAAGCAAGATATGAGCAAGGAATAGCCTTACAGAACGATATCACGCGCTACGAATTGCTTGTGTCTAATCTGGAGCTACAACTGGTAAAGCTCAACAATACGCTCGACATACTCAACCATAATCTTGTAAGCATAGCAGGGCTACCGACAGGCACCGTGATACAGCCTGATACGATGATACTGCATCGATCGCTACCGACGCAAAAAGAGGACTCATGGCAGTCGGAAGCATTAGCCAATTCGCCATCGGTAAAGCTGGCACAATCAAAGGTGGACATATCACGCAAAGCGGAAGCTCTGACACAGGCGGAGCGTATGCCAAAGATAGGACTGCAGGCCGGTTTTAGCGTTGACGGGCCGATATTAGTAGAGGTGCCACCAATCAACCGTAATTTAGGATATTGGTATGTAGGTATCGGGCTTTCGTACAACGTGTCTTCGCTGTTCAAGACCAACAAGGCGATAGCGCGCAGCCGAGTGGCCACAACCCATGCCGCAGATGAACTCGCTGCCATAACTGAAAATACAGAAATATCAGTCAGGGCTGACTACATACGCTATCTCGAATCTTACGAAGAACTAAAGACACAACTTAAAAGCGTAGAACTTGCCGAGCAGAACTACTCAACAGTATTCACCCGCTACTCTGCCGACATGGCTCTTATCACGGATATGCTCGACGCCGCAAATTCAAAACTCGATGCAGAGCAGCTGCTTGTTAACGCACGCATCAATATCATATACTATTATTATAAACTATTGTTTACTTCCGGAAAAATATGAGACACCGTACAAAAAAGATACTTTCCTATCTGATCACTCTTGTTGTAATCATCGCCGCCGGTGTATGGGTGGCATCAAAGTTTATCCACTTCGGCGACGTAGAATTCACCGACAATGCTCAGGTGCAGAGGCAAATCGTCCCTGTCAACAGCCGTGTGCAAGGCTATATTAAGGAAATACGCTTCAAGGAATACCAAACGGTAAAAAAAGGAGACACCTTGGTAATCATAGACGACTCAGACATGCGTCTGTGTGTGGCGCAGGCTAACGCCGACTATCAAAACGCTCTTGCCGGCCGCAGCGTCACCGACCGCAGCGTAGGAGTGGCGGCTGCTAATGTAGCCGTAAACGAGGCGTCTATTGCAGAGGCTAAGATTCTGATGGAGAACGCAGCTGTCAACCTCGAACGCTACCGTAAGCTCCTTGAAAAAAATGCTGTGACTCGACAGCAGTATGACGGTGTAGAGACTGACTACAAAGCAAAGAAAGCCCGATATGAGATGATGGCACGACAGCGATCAGCCACATCATCGGTGATGGCTGAGACACGCCAACGCACCGCTCAGAACGATGCCGCTGTAGAGCTCGCAAAAGCCCGTCTGGACATGGCCGAACTTAACCTGTCGTACACCGTAATCACCGCGCCATGCGACGGATATACTTCAAGAAAAGAAATACAGATCGGACAGCTCGTACAGCCGGGACAGACCCTTCTCGATATAGTGGACAGCTCAGAAGTGTGGATAACAGCAAATTATAAAGAGACGCAGATGAAGCATATACATGTGGGCAGCGATGTATCTATCAAGGTCGACGCCATACCCGACAAAATGTTCATAGGCAAGGTAGTGTCTTTATCATCCGCTACAGGAGCGGCATTATCAATACTTCCTCAGGATAATTCAGCCGGCAATTTCGTAAAAGTCAGGCAGCGCATACCGGTAAGAATCGAGCTTACAGATGATGCCGACCTTAACCTTCTAAAGGCCGGTATGAATGTGGAATGTGAAGTGAAGTACTGATATGGGAGATTGGCACGGACCTCAGGGTCCATTCGATATTCCGGACGTTCCTAACTATGTGCCCCGCAGGCTGAAACCGTGGTTGTTTGTCTTCTTCGTGCTTATCGTGCAGTTTTCGGGCGGCATATACCTCGCCGCCGCCACCGACATGGTGGGTACGACGGCATTGATGCAGGAAGATATACTGATGGCCGGCTACGCCTCGCTTATAGGAATGTCTGTCAACTTTGCAGTGATGTTCAGGTTGAAATTCCGATTCTCCAACAGGATCGCGCTTCTCGTTTGCGGAGCAGTGTTGATAGCATCGAATTTCATCTGCGCCGCCACCACCAGTGTGCCTGTATTGGTGACTACATGTTTCGTAGCAGGTTGGTTTCGCATGTGGGCAACCTTCGCATGCAATTCCACTATCCAACTATGGCTGACTCCTGTCCGCGATATGTCGGTATTTTTCTGCTACATTTATCTTCTCGTCGACGGTGTGATACAACTTAGCGGCATAGCCACCATCTACACCGCATTCTTCTCACAATGGGAATACATGCATTGGATAATGAGCGGATTGCTCGTACTGATGATGATAATGGTGCTGATACTTGTAAAACCGGTAAAAGGGCCTATGCAGATACCTCTCTTAGGCATTGACTGGATTGGAGCGGGACTATGGAGCGTAGTGATGCTGTGCTTCACCTTCATCTGCGTATACGGTAATTTCTACGACTGGTGGGATGCGGAAGAAATTGTAGGAGCCACTATAATAGGATTGCTTTGTCTCGCAATCAATCTATGGAGAGCATCGTTTCTGCACCATCCATACATATCATTTCAGGCTCTCACAAATCGCAATGTGATACGAGCTACATTAATTTATCTCGTATTTTACACATTGATTGCGCCCGAACATGTGTTTGAGCATAGCTATGCAGCGGTAATACTCGGATACGACGAAACTAATCTTATAGATCTTAACTGGTACGTATTTGTGGGTATCGTGGCAGGATGTGCATTTACATATTTCACCTTTGCGTTGCGCAAATGGAGATACAAGACAATGGCGGCAATAGCTTTTACACTGGCTGCAATATATATCAGCTGGTTCTATTTCACAATTGACTACGGCGTGGAGAAAGAGATGCTTTTCTTCCCTCTTTGTATACGTGGGTTTGCAGCTGTCATCATATCTATAGTATTCCTCACGTCGATAGTGCAGAGCGGACTTCATTTCTTTGTCTTTCCTCAGGCACTGACGGTCAACGGCTTTACAGGCGCTGTGATGGGCGCAACTTTAGGGCCGGCCCTTATAGGAGAGTTTCTGCGACATACGATGGCTAAAAACGCCGCCTTAATCAGTGCGCACTTTACTGATTTCGCTTCCGGGATAAATCATACTTATTTCGGCGAACTGTACGGCATGGTTCAAAAACAAGCACTTGTCGTATCCATGAAAGAGATTTACGGCTGGCTACTAATTATAGCGCTTTTGTCGTTGATTTTAATTATTGTGGGCTACCGACCTATTCGTCCGGCAGCTATATTCCCCAAATGGAGAAAAATACGTAAAATATTCCGAAGAGAGGCAGAAGCGCAACTACAATAAATATAAATTGCGGCTAAAAGTGGCATAAAACACTCACTTTTAGCCGCAATTCAATTAATTTTTGTACCTTTGCCAATATTTGTAGCAAAATGCTGCTATGCTCATTTCATCTAATATTTGACAAATGAAACGAAATATTTTACTCGCTATTCTATTGGTGGTTGCGATGGCTTTGACTCAAGCACAAACGCTTAACGGCGACTGGACAGGAAAACTCGAACTTGGAGGCGGCCGAAATCTGAAGTTAGTACTCCATGTAGCAGAGTCACCGGCTGCTGTCACACTGGATTCGCCTGATCAAGGAGCCTATGGGCTTGCATGTGAAATCTCATATCTAAAAGGAGATTCCATCAGTATTCGAATACCAAATTTGCAGATGACTTACAGCGGTAGTGTGAAAGATGGCATCCTGACCGGTATTTTTCAACAAGGTTTTGTAAAATTGCCACTTTCTTTCCAGCCTGGAGAACAGAAGGCTAACCGTCCGCAGACTCCTCAACCACCCTACCCTTATGAAGAGGAAAGTGTGAATATTGAAAATCCTGATGGAGAGTGTGTATTGGCAGGAACTCTTACCATTCCTCAGGATTATACATCGTCCACACCGGTTGTTGTCTTGGTAAGCGGGAGCGGATCGCAGAACCGTGACGAGGAATTGTTTGAACACAAACCTTTTGCTGTTATAGCCGACTATCTCGCACGCAATGGAGTGGCATCATTGCGATATGATGACCGAGGATTCGGCGAATCTACCGGAGATCGTGCGAACGCCACAACAAAAGACTATGCCTCTGACACTAAGGCGATAGTCGACTGGTTGCGCGCTCAAAATAGATTTGGCAAAGTAGGCATCATCGGTCATAGCGAGGGCGGAATGATCGCCTATATACTCGGAGCAAGCAACGATAATCCTGATTTTATAGTATCAATAGCCGGACCGGCAGTAGTGGGATCCAAAATTCTTGACTATCAAAACAAGATCGCTCTTACCAATAGCGGATATACAGAGGTCCAGGCCGAAGAACTCGCTATAAACGCACGTAAACGGCTGGAAGCTGACTCTACAATGAAATGGATGCATTACTTCCTGCAATATGATCCTGCCCGGGATCTTCAAAATCTGAATATACCTACTCTTATAATTTACGGGGAAAAAGATCAGCAAGTGCCGTCTTCTCTCAACTATGAGCCCGCAAAACAGTTGGCGCCAAAGGCAATCGTAAAGTCATATCCGGGTCTCAATCATATGATGCAGCATGCGCAAACGGGAAAAGTGGAGGAATACAGCTCAATTGAAGAGACTATCTCCCCCGAAGTGCTTTCCGACATACTATCATTTATTAAAGAGCAGGAGTAAGCAGATATTTTATCAGGTCAACAGTTCGGTAAGAGCTTGTAAAGCTTTTGAAGGAGACATGCGGCGATAAAGGATATTGTACACACAGTCGAGTATAGGCATATCCACACCATAGGTGTCATTAATGTCGTGGATACATTTTGTGCCGTAATATCCTTCGGCAGTCTGCTCCATCTCCATCTTGGCCGCCTGCACTGAATATCCTTTGCCTATCATAGAGCCGAAATTGTGATTGCGCGAGAATCTCGAGTATGCAGTCACGAGTAAATCGCCGAGATATACTGAGTCGCATATCTCACGGCCCGGCATGGGGGAAACTGCTGTGACAAACCGCTCCATCTCCCTTATGGCATTGCTCACAAGCATAGCCAGGAAATTGTCGCCTCGCTTCATGCCGTGGATAATTCCGGCAGCAATGGCATAAACATTCTTAAGCACAGCCGCATACTCTATGCCATCGACATCATGCGATATTATTGTATGCGAATTTTTTGACGTAATGCACTCCGCAAAAGCCTCGGCTCGCGTAGGATCGTAGCATCCTATCGTGAGATAGGAGATACGGTCGAGAGCCACTTCCTCAGCGTGACACGGGCCTGAGATGACGAGCGTCTTGTCTCGCTTCACGCCGAAATGCTCGCGCATATAGTCGGTAATCAGCACATTTTCGCCCGGCACTATGCCCTTGATTGCCGACACGATAGTCTTACCGCTTATGTCAGCGGTGAGTTTATTGGCATGATCCTTGAAATAAGGCGATGGGAAGGCAAGCAGCAACGTGTCGCACTTATCGCATACCTCATTGATATCAGATGAAAAATATATACGGTTGACATCAAACTCTACATCCGTCAGATAAGCCGGATTATGGTGCAGGCGCTTGAAATCTTCTATGCGGTCGTCGCGCCGCAAATACCAGTGTATAGTTTCGCAATTGCGCATAAGCAGCTTTGCGAGGGCGGTGGCCCAGCTGCCTCCGCCCATCACTGCTATATTGCCCGGGAAATGTGTATCTGTCACGATAAGTAATTAACTTGATTTACCTTTTGTTTAGCTTTACTTCTCTATCCAGGCCTTTACCTCTTCGATAGTGGGATTCTTGAGGTCGAGGTGGTATTTCTTATTTATACCGCAGAGGTCCTGATGGAGTTTGCCGGGATTGGTTGCCGCAAGGGCCTCTACCGTAAGCACTCCCGCTTTCTGAATTGGAGCCACCCACTCTTCCGGCACACCTATGGACACAAAAGCCTCGGGTTTATCGCGCTTCTCCACCTTTTCGGGGCGCATTTGCGGGAAAAAGAGTACCTCCTGAATCGTCTGCTGGCCCGTCATAAGCATCACAAGGCGATCGATACCCATACCCATACCCGATGTGGGAGGCATGCCATATTCCAAAGCGCGCACAAAGTCCTGGTCGATAATCATAGCTTCATCATCGCCCTTGTCAGCGAGCTTCATCTGCTCTACAAAGCGTTCATACTGGTCAATGGGGTCATTTAGCTCGGAATATGCGTTACACAGCTCCTTGCCGTTGACCATAAGTTCGAAGCGTTCTGTGAGTTCGGGATTGTCGCGGTGACGCTTGGTGAGGGGCGACATCTCTATAGGATAGTCAATGATAAATGTGGGCTGAATATATTTGCCTTCGGCTGTCTCGCCAAAAATCTCGTCGATAAGTTTGCCCTTGCCCATTGTCTCATCCACCTCAATACCAAGAGAGCGGGCAGCTTCACGCAGGCTGTCTTCGTCCATACCTGTGATATCTATACCGGTGTGGTCGAGAATCGCCTGAGTCATTGTGACACGGGGGAAAGGCGCTTTGAATGAAATCACATTGTCGCCTACCTTTATTTCGGTCGTGCCATTCACATCAAGGCATATCTTCTCGAGCATACGCTCGGTAAAGTCCATCATCCAATTATAGTCCTTGTAAGCCACGTAGATTTCCATACAAGTGAACTCAGGATTGTGAGTGCGGTCCATGCCTTCATTTCGGAAATTCTTTCCAATTTCGTATACACCGTCAAAACCACCCACGATGAGACGTTTCAGATAAAGCTCGGTGGCAATGCGCATATACAGCTCCATGTTGAGCGAATTATGATGCGTGATGAAAGGACGGGCACTTGCGCCGCCGGCTATTGACTGGAGTATCGGGGTCTCTACTTCTATATAGCCATGGTCGTTGAAGAACTGACGCATGGAATTGAGCACCTTAGTGCGCTTCAGGAATATCTCCTTAACACCATCGTTGACGATAAGGTCAACGTAGCGGCGACGGTAGCGAAGCTCGGGATCGTCGAAAGCGTCATAGGTGACACCGTCCTTGACCTTAACAATGGGCAACGGACGCAACGACTTGCCAAGCACGGTGAGCTCTTGGGCGTGAATTGAGATTTCACCGGTACGGGTGCGGAACACATAGCCTTTCACTCCTACAAAGTCGCCTATGTCGAGCAGTTTTTTGAATACCACATTATAGAGATCGGTATTATCGGGGTCAGGACAAATTTCATCGCGGTTGATATAGACCTGTATACGGCCTGTGGAGTCCTGTAGCTCCATGAATGAAGCTTTGCCCATGATACGGCGGCTCATGATGCGTCCGGCCACACATACCTGGCGGGGCGGCGTGAGATTATCATCAAAATTATTGCGTATCTCGTCGGTGTAGGCGTCAACGGGATAAAGAGCTGCTGGATATGGGTCTATCCCCATTGAGCGAAGGGCATCAAGGCTGTTGCGGCGGATGATCTCCTGTTCGCTGAGTTCGAGTATATTCATGCGATATTGTCTTTTTTTCTTCCTAATTATAAATTTTGCGCAAAGTTACGCATAAATTACGAGATTTCTACGTCGACAGAATGAAAATGTCAAAACAGCTACAATTTTTCTGTTCCACTCTAGAGTAAATTATATATTATTGCACACACTTATGGCGGTTCCCGCAATTACCATTCTGTAAAATAGTATGGCAATTACGGGAATCGCATTTTTCCATGTCTGTCTCCTTTTCCTGTTCTATGAACAATGAGTTATGAGTTGGGGTGCCGTTTCTTCTGGATTGTCCCGCACGGGGACATGCACCACAAATAATTATTTATGGTGTAGATGCATTATATAATACAGGAAGTACTCCCCCGTTCCTACAGGGTTTTGTTTAGCAAATTTCAATATCTCTTACTAAGAGA
>CAZJKZ010000085.1:0-11579 GCA_964546885.1 uncultured Bacteroides sp. | reverse complement strand
TCCTATGTAATTTACGGAAGAGGGGATGGTGATAGATTCTAAACCTGTGCAATATGAGAATGCACAATACTCTATTTCAGTAACGGAATCGGGGATGGTAACAGATTCTAAACCCTTGCACCCCGAGAATGCACCATCCCCTATTTTAGTTACCGAATGGGGGATGGTAACAGATTCTAAACCCTTGCACCCCGAGAATGCACCACGCCCTATTTCAGTTACGGAATCGGGGATGCTAACAGATTCTAAACCTTCGCAATAAGAGAATGCACCACCCCCTATTTTAGTTACGGAATCGGGGATGCTAATAGATACTAAACCTATACACCCACTGAATATATAATCACCTATTTCAGTTACAGAATGAGGAATTGTAACAGATGTAAGACTACAGCACTCATCGAATGCGTGACTTCCGATTTTGGTTTCAGTGTCAGATTCAGATATAATAAGAGATGTCATTTTGACGCATCCAGAAAAAGCATAGGATCCTATTTCAATGACGGAAGAAGGTATAGTAATAGACTCCAAATTACGGCAATTCCTAAACGCTTGATCCGAAATTATCTTGATAGAAGGTGGTATAGTAACTGAAATCGCAGAACAATCACTGAAAGCTTTCTCTCCGATTTTACAGATAGATGAGGGTATATTTACAGTTGTAAGATTTGGACAAAAGATAAAACAATACATTCCTATTTCACGTGATAAAGAATCATCGTCTTCTCCCAAATTATAAATATCATCACCGATTTTAGTGTCTGAGTCAGGAATAGTGACGGATATGAGATTAGTACATCCGCCAAAGGCATATTCTCCTATTTTAGCAACTGAGTTTGAAAGAACAACTGATATTAAGCCATCGCAGGCATAAAAAGCATTATTCCCGATTTTTGTTACTGATTTAGGCAAAGTAATAGACTTTATATTGCTACATTTAGCAAAAGTAAAATCCGATATTTCTTTCACTGACTCGGGGACTGTGTAATCCCCGCTCTTGCCGCTTGGGAACAGTAGTATTCTTGTTTGTTCTTTGTTGAACAAAACGCCGTCGATGGAGCTATAATTAGGATTACCCTCTGCCACCAATATTTTATTTAGACTGTTACAGTACTTAAAGGCGCCATCTGCAATATTAGTTACAGAGCTCGGTAAAGTAATCGACTTTAGGCTGCCGCAGTAGTAAAAAGCCTTTTCTTTAATTGATATGAGCGACTCAGGGAAAGTCACTGAAGTAAGAAGGCTACCGCCATAGAATGCGCGCTCGCGTATTTCGGTGACAGTATTGGGAATAGTGACAGAATTGAGGCGATAGCATCCGTAAAAACTTGCCTCTCCAATAGCGATTACAGAATATTCTGTGCCTCCATCGGAGGCAACAGCGGGAATGACGAGATTTCCGATTACAGAATTTCCGCCTTTACCATTTCCGCCTTCTTTTGTCATACACGTTTTAGCGTCTTCACTGATTATTGTGTATGTGAGTGTCTTTCCTTTATAAGTGTAGGAGAAATCCCGGGCTATAATAGGAAGTGCGCTAAGCACCACAGAAAGAATAATTAGAGCTTTTTTCATTGTGATTCGTTATATCATTTTGCTACATAAAGAGTATCGATTCGGGCGGAATAGAATTTTTTATCATAAAAAGTAGCATTCATTTCCAGTTTGGAAACCACGCCTTCCTTTCCCGGCTCGGAAAAAGGATTTACCGTCTGCTTAAAATCCATATTCATTTTACGAAGACGTGAAAAGTCAATACGCCTGCCATCAATAACCAAAAATTGATCGTGCACATAAAAAGCTATACCGCTTGGAATCGCATATATCTCCTCCTGATCCTCATAGTATTTATACCTAAATCCAGTTCTGTGCTCGTAAAAGAACTCCTTAAAATACCATCCGTTAGGACGAGAGTCTTCGGGCCATTCATCAGGGCAGTAGACACCTTTACACAGGTTGAAACTCTCGTCTCTATAGGGATTACTCGGTATATATTTGTCCCAATCGCCAAAGTGTTCCCCTAAATATCCGGAATAATGTACTGTGGGGGTGGTAGAAACATCGTACAAACGGGACACCTGATGGGTTTTTGTTCTAATTGAAATGCTGTCTCCAATTTTAGTATAGTGTATTGGTCCGCCTTCTATCCAATCGCCATTATCCAGTTCAACGAACCCCTCTACCTCTATATGTACAAAACCCAATTGTACGAAGTGGCCGTAATCTCCAAAAACGTCAGGGCCAACGCGCTTGCCGTTACTATAAGTTCTATAACGATGCACATGCGGATAGTAAGCTAAGAGCATATTATCATGAGGGTCTATCCACTCGCCTCCTGGGAAGTACTCCACCATAACACATTTGATTTCCAATGCGCCTATGTACTTTACTTTATATTCGATCTCAACTTCGGATGAATCGCCGGAGACGTTGTTCGCCACTGCCTTCTGGGTGAACGTAGCGGTGACTTCATAAAGCGTACATTCCTTGCCGTTTATCTTGTCATCACGCAGCTCCTTTACATTTACATCTTTGAGTCTGGCAGGCTCTAAAGCGTAGTAAGGCATTTCAATAGTCTTGCCAGCAATTGAGGCTTCGACGCTCTCGTAGCTCCACTCTATTGCTATCTCCTGCGCATCAGAGCCAAATCTTTGGATTGCCGACTGTCCGAAGTCTGTCTCTCCTGTGATATCGGCGACGTCTCTCAGCTCGTCCTGAGAGCTGATCCATACGGTGTCCTGCTTGGCCTTAAGCTTTATCCTGGCTGTAGGTGAGGCTGTCGCTGTGTTTCCGTACTCGTCGGTGTATGAGCTGTTCTGCACCATCCACACCTCCATCTCCTTGGCATTTGTGACAAACGGCGGAACAGTATTGGAGGTTCCGCTTTTTACGCTCCACTCATACGCCAGTGCGCTGACCGGATCCTTAAGTTCGGTCACGGTCTCCACACCACCGACATAGTTGAGAGAGAACTCAAGAGCCTGCTTGTCGGTTTTGGAAGTATTCACGCTTTCAATCTCGAGACTGAATCGTACGTTCACCTCATACATCGTGGTGTCAGTGACCGTAATAGCCCGAGAAGGCGCAAGAGGACGCACCGTAATTCCTGTTACGGCAATCGCCGAGCGTCCCTGAGGCTTCTCTTCGGTGGCGGCTTTGTTGCCGATTTTTGCCTGGTTTAACCTTACATAAGGCATCTCCACGGACTCCTGTTTGGAATTGATATAAGTGTACACCTCATGCGACAAATCAAACACCACGCTCTGTCCTCCGATTTCAAACGTCTGGATCGTTTGGTTCACGACAGGAGAGCTTCCCGTCCTATTGATTTTTACATCCGTACCCTTTACTTGGGTTAGGGCTGCCAAGTCTTTGGCATATACCGTGTCGACCTTAGCGAAAAGCGAAATTGCCGCCTTAGGCTCACATGAAAAGACCGACCCGTCGGGATCCGTGTAGCTGCTTTTCTGAGAGATGGTGAGGCTTAGAGTGTCGCCTTTGTTTACAACCGCCGGGGAAGAGGCTGTGGCAGCCCCGCTGCCTGAAGGAAGATTGATAGAAAACTCCACGTTGCCCTTGGTTTTAGAAGGAGTGGGTGTGTCCGGTTCGTCACTGTCACTGCAGCCCGAAATACCGACACACATCATGGCCGTAATACATATCAGCATTAGGCGCCAAATCGCATCATTTACTTTCATTTTTTTGTATCTATTGGTAAGAGATTTGGATGGATAGCAAAAGATTGATATACAGACTATTAGAAATGTCAATTTTTAAATTTGCTAAACAATTGTGTAATTATTCGCATTATGTGATAAAAATTCCAATTCTTAATCTCCAATATATCAGATTTTTTGCTTATCTTTGTACTTGATTAAGCAACTCTTACCAAGAGATGATTAAAAAATTGGGGGATAATGGCATTTTATAAGCTTGTCTATCACACGACATTACGGCATCTTATCTATGTTTAACAAGCACCAAAAATTTCAAAACGTATGGACACTCCCCATACGATGTCATCCGACCCTATGTCGAATCTCTTAACCCCATATATCTTATAGCAATAAATACCCACAGTGGCAACAAGGTATCTAAGCAGGTTCCGCTAATCCCCATATACCTAATCTGATTAAAAAAGACATGTTTTCATAATGAAGACATGTCTTTTTTAGCTATAAGAGCGGCAAACGAGGCTCGAACTCGCGACCCTCAGCTTGGGAAGCTGATGCTCTACCAACTGAGCTACTGCCGCCTATATGGTGCAAAGTTACGACTAATATTTAATAAAACAAAAATATTAGCTCAAAAATTCAAGGAAAATTCGTATCTTTGCCCACATATATTTCAATTACACATTTTTATGCAGGAAAAAATCATTATCCTTGACTTTGGCTCGCAGACCACACAGCTCATCGGACGACGTGTGCGCGAGCTCAATATGTATTGTGAGATAGTGCCTTACAATAAATTCCCGCACGACGATGCCTCAGTGATAGGCGTAATCCTATCGGGCAGTCCATTCTCCGTGTACGACGAAAAAGCCTTTAAAATGAGTCTGGACGGCATACGCGGACGTTTGCCTATACTTGGAATATGCTACGGCGCTCAACTGATGGCATACAACAACGGCGGCACAGTGGAGCCTGCAGGCTCGCGCGAATACGGACGAGCTCACCTACAATATATTGATGAGGCTGATCCACTGCTGCATGGCATTGAACCCGGCGCACAAGTGTGGATGAGCCACGGTGACACTATTACATCTCTGCCGGACACATTCAAGATTATAGCATCTACTGACAAAGTGAAGTGCGCGGCATATCGAGCAGAAGGCGAAAAGCTTTGGGGTGTACAGTTCCATCCCGAGGTATATCATAGCGAGTGTGGCACTCAACTGCTTCGAAATTTCGTAGTGGATATATGCGGAGGAAAGCAAGACTGGGATGCCGCATCATTTATTGAGACCACAGTGGCACAGCTGCGCGAACAGCTCGGCGACGACAAGGTGGTGCTCGGTCTGAGCGGAGGGGTAGACTCATCAGTCACAGCCGTACTGCTTAATAGAGCGATTGGCAAAAATCTGACCTGTATATTTGTGGATCACGGACTGCTGCGCAAGAACGAATTCCGCAACGTGCTCAATGATTACGAATGTCTCGGTCTTAACGTAATAGGCGTGGATGCATCTGAAAAATTCTTCAGCGAACTCGCAGGCGTAACCGAACCCGAGAAAAAGCGTAAAATTATAGGCAAAGGATTTATCGATGTTTTCGACGAAGAAGCACAAAAGCTTAAAGATGTCAAATGGCTTGCTCAAGGCACGATATATCCCGACTGCATTGAGTCGCTGTCAATCACCGGCACGACAATCAAGAGCCACCACAATGTAGGTGGTCTACCTGAGAAGATGAATCTCAAATTATGCGAGCCTCTCCGCCTACTTTTCAAAGATGAAGTGCGAGCTGTTGGCCGCGAACTCGGTATGCCCGAACACCTGATAACACGTCATCCTTTCCCCGGTCCCGGTCTTGCCGTGCGTATTCTGGGCGATATCACTCCGGAGAAGGTGCGTATACTGCAAGACGCTGATGATATCTTCATTCAGGGGCTGCGTGACCACGGTCTATACGACAAAGTATGGCAGGCCGGCGTGGTGCTTCTGCCCGTGCAGAGCGTTGGCGTAATGGGCGATGAGCGCACATACGAGCGCGCTGTGGCTCTCCGTGCCGTAACAAGCACTGACGCAATGACCGCCGACTGGGCTCACCTGCCTTATGAATTCCTTGCGAAAGTATCAACCGACATAATCAATAAAGTGAAAGGCGTCAACCGCGTCTGCTACGATATTTCTTCAAAACCACCAAGCACAATCGAGTGGGAATAAATAAACATTAAATCCTCGCCCGGTCCAACGGCGAGGATTTTATAAAATTTGCCATGAAAAAAACTTTGTATTTAGTAATCAGTCTGCTTATAGGTCTGAGTGCAGTGGCGCAAACTTATATTCCATCGGAAGAGGTAAAAGCATCTCAACGCGACTTTGCTGCCGACCGTTTTGGCATTTTTATCCATTGGGGTATTTACAGCATGATGGGACAAGGCGAATGGTATCTCAATTACGGGCCCCTGCACAGCGAATATTCCAAGGCTGCAAAAGGCTTTTATCCCGGATCTTTCGACGCTAAGGAGTGGGCACGTATATTTAAGGACAGCGGTGCGAAATATGTGACTTTTACTTCTCGCCACCACGACGGATTCTCGATGTGGGACACAGAGCAAAGTCCCTACAATATAGTTGACGCCACGCCTTACGGTCGTGACGTGCTTGCTGAGTTGTCAGAGGCACTTCGTGAAGAGGATCTTGATCTTCATCTCTATTATTCGCATATCGACTGGGGGCGCCCTGACTATCCGCGCGGACGCACAGGCACTAACACCGGTATCGATCCGGCTGGCTACGATTGGCCTTCCTACTATGCGTTCATGAATCGGCAGCTCACCGAATTGCTTACGAATTACGGACCGATACGCTGTATATGGTTCGATGGTCTATGGGACCACGACGCAGACACTGTGCCCTTCAACTGGCAACTCGACGAGCAGTACGCTTTGATCCACCAACTGCAGCCTCAGTGTATGGTGGCAAATAACCACCACCTCACTCCATTTCCAGGAGAAGACATGCAAATATTCGAACGTGACGTGCCCGGACAGAACCACGCCGGACTTTCAGGCCAGGAAATAAGTAAATTGCCATTAGAGACCTGTCAGACTATGAACGGCATGTGGGGATATAAGATCGTTGACACCAACTATAAAAGTTCTGACGATATCATACGTCTGCTTATCAATACATCGGGCATGGGAGCCAATTTGCTGCTTAACATAGGTCCACAGCCAAGCGGCGAACTACCGGAAACAGCAGTGCAGCGTCTGCATGAAGTGGGCGAATGGCTAAGAGCCAACGGCGAAACTATTTATGGCACTTCAGGCAGCGATTTCCCCGCTCAGGATTGGGGCACATCTACACGCACTGACGATAAAGTGTATCTGCACATCACCAAAGTACCAGTCGGCGGCGAGATTCTCGTGCCAAAGGCCTACAACATAAATGGCGTAAAAGAATTTGCCACAGGTAAGAAACTCGACTATCGCTCCACATTCAATGGCATTGCCGTAAAGCTCGGCGAAACACCTGCCTCTCCTGACTATATAGTGGAACTTGCGCTTAAATAACTCATCAATCATTTAGCAAATGAAAACATTAGAAATTTGCACTGCAAATCTCGAAAGTGTGGTGGCTGCCGCCAAAGGCGGAGCCGACCGCATAGAGCTGTGTTCAGCTCTGGCTGCTGACGGCCTTACCCCATCGGCAGGCATGATAGCCACTGCCCGCGAAATATTTCCCAACGAGATGAACGTGCTCATACGCCCCCGTGAAGGTGATTTCGTGTACTCTGCCGACGAAGTGAATTGTATGGTGCGCGATATTGAGGTATGTCGTGATTTGGGTGCAGATGGTGTCGTGATAGGCGCTCTTACCCCTAACGGATATGTTGATACAGAAATAATGCAGCGCTTAATATCGGCAGCAAAAGGCCTGTCGGTGACCTTTCACCGAGCCTTTGACGTGTGCCGCAATCCATTCCGTGCATTAGAAGACATCATATCGCTGGGATGCAACCGACTGCTCACCTCCGGCCAAGCGCCCTCCGCACTTAAAGGCGCATCTATGATAGCTGATCTACATGCACGCGCCGACAGTCGCATTCTTATAATGGCCGGTGCTGGAGTAAGTGCTGACAATATCGCTGACGTACTCCGTCTAAGCCATGCCGACGATGTGCATGGATCATTCTCCGCAGATCATGAATCGTACAAAGCATCTGATGCACGCGCTATAGAAAAAGCCGCAAATATTATAAACTCCTTTAATCAGTACTCGTTATGAGAAAATTTCTGTATTTAGCAATTTTACTATTGACGATATGCTCCTGCTCCAAGCATGGCAGAGATATCGCAGGCTCTTTAGCACAAAAAGATTTTGATGAAAGATACGCCAATGGTCTTCCCGAGGGACTCGAAACCCTATTAGAAAGCGACTCGGTGACACCGGAAGAAAAAGAGGCTCTTACTTTCCTTTATGCGTATATGCCTGACAATGATGCTACAGACTATACTCCACAGTTCTTCCTCGACAATGTGCGCGCCTCTTTTCAGGCTGCTGAAGAGATGCCTTGGGGAAAAATCGTGCCCGACCGCGAATTTCGCCATTTCGTGCTGCCCGTACGCACCAACAATGAGAATATCGACTCATCGCGCGTAGTGTTTTACGAAGAGTTGAAGGATCGTGTGAAAGGTATGTCAATGACTGAAGCAATTCTCGAAGTAAACCACTGGTGCCATGAAAAAGTGTCTTATAAGGCATCCAACAGCCGTACAAACTCACCTCTTGCGAGCGTTTGCTCAGCAACAGGTAGATGCGGAGAGGAATCCACATTCACTGTGGCTGCACTTAGAGCCGTCGGCATACCTGCACGACAGATATATACTCCACGCTGGGCACATACTGACGACAATCACGCTTGGGTTGAGGCCTGGGCTGACGGAGAGTGGCACTTTTTAGGGGCGTGCGAACCTGAAGTTGTGCTCGATCTTGGATGGTTCAACGAACCGGCTTCAAGAGGCATGCTTATGTCCACCAACGTTTTCGGTAACTACGACGGTCCGGAAGAGCAATTATCACAAAACGCCATCACAACTACAATCAACGTCACCTCCAACTATGCGCCCGTATCAATTATAGATGTACAGGTAGTGGATGACAAAGGACAACCTGTGGCAGACGCAAAAGTAAATTTCTGTATCTACAACTACGGTGAATTCTATCCTGCGGTACAGAAAGAGACTGATGCCGATGGACACGCCAGTCTTCTTGCCGGACACGGCGATATAGTGGTATGGGCAACCAACGGACAGAAATTCGGAATTGCTAAGGCCAACTATCAAGAGCCTTGCACCGTGACACTCTCCTATGGCCCGGATTATACCGGCACTGTCAGCCTGGATCTCGTACCGCCATCCATCTCCGGTACAATTCCTACCGTTGCTCCTGATAAGGCTGCTGAGAACGATCGCCGTAAAGCAATTGAGGACTCTATACGTATGGCCTACACCGCCACATTCTATACCCCTGAGCGCACCGCTGCTCTTGCTCAAAGCATAGGTGCAGACGCAAAAAGGCTACAGCCAATAATGGAGAATGCTAAAGGCAACTGGCCAGTGATTGAGACATTCTTGAAAGAATACAAGGATAGCACATATTCGATAGACCTTCTTGAATCGCTTGCGTCAAAGGATCTCAATGACGTAACCTACGAGGTACTTGCCGACCAAATCACTGCCGTTCTGCCTGCAGGCGCCTCCAAGGATATCAAATCCTACGTGCTCAGCCCACGTGTGGCCAATGAGAAGCTATGGCCCTACCGCACGGTTTTAAGCAAATGGATGGAGCAGACCGTAAACAACGATCCGCAGAAGCTCATACAATGGATTAGCGATAATCTGAATATCGATGCCACACGCAATCCTAAATCTTATCCTACCTCGCCTCTCGGCGTGCTTCAGACTAAGATCACTGACCCCTTAAGCCGCGACATTTTCTTCGTGGCTGCCGCAAGGAGCGCGGGCATACCCGCACGCATAAATGCAGTGACCTCCGACCTGGAATACATAGACTCTACCAACAATTGGCAAATAGTGGATTTCGAAGCAAAGAAATCAGAAGACCCGACAAAAGGATACGCCGATTTCGGATATATACATACAGGTTCGGGTGCCATTCCTGCGTACTACAGCCAATTTACCATCTCAAAAATTACCAACGGCGTGCCGCAGCTTATGGAGTACGATGAAAGCGCAAACGCCAATGATATATTAACAAAGCCACTTGAACTTGCACCCGGACAGTATATGCTTGTTACCGGAAAGCGTCTTGCTGACGGCAGTGTATTGGTTCGCGCTGAATTTTTCTTAGTAGAGGCTAATAAGACCACAAAAGTGCCTTTTGAAATACGCAGCGATTCGCGCAGTATAAGCGTGATTGGCAACTTCGACGCCGAATCGAAATACAAGCCTCTCAAAGGCGGAGAGCCGCAAAGCATCATCTCTACCACCGGAAGAGGCTACTATGTATTAGGCTTTATCAATCCTTCTCACGAGCCGTCGGCTCACGCTCTCAACGATATGTCGGCCATACGTTCCGAACTTGAAGGTACCGGACTTAAGATGGTAGTACTGCTCCCTGAAGGCACAGCCTCACGCTTTGATGCGTCTCATTTCCCCAATCTGCCCGACAACATAGTATTAGGTACCGACCCCAACAATGAGCTCCGTAAACAGCTGAGTGAAAGTCTTAATATAAATGCTGAATCTCTACCTATCTTTGCGGTTGCCGATACATTTAATCGAGTAGTGTGGTATTCACAAGGCTATGATATCGGTCTCGGCCAGAAATTAATGGACTTACTAAATCATCTTGACAACTAATTCAACTTTCGCAAGCGAAAGTTGAAGATAATCTTTTCGCTGTATATGGGGTTATAGGCTAATTCTCCTGTAACCTCATATACATATATAAACCTCCATTACCTTGGAAGCTAAAAGGCGCACTTTACCCACCAGTATTGGGCGCAAAGTGTCGGTATTGGCGGATTAAACTGCGATTAGAGACTCGACTCATCGTAGATATGGGTGGTGAGATACTCGGTCACACTCACTGGGTGCAGATCTGGGAACACTTCGCAGAAGGTGCAGGGAGAAGTGTGCGATGTTGTGAGGGTTGTATAATATGTCGATCCGTACCATAATCGCGCCCAACGTGGTTTAATTGTGATTATTCGTTTATTATTTAATCGGTAAGCAAAAGCCTCGGCAAGATTATGTATAGTAGGGTCCGTTGTGTCGGTGAGAGTAAATGTGCCTTGCACCCCGGCGGCAAGAGAAGCGGCTTTAGCCACGTCCACCGCATGCACCACGCTTATTCGCGCCTCATTTCCGGCTATATGCACAAATTTCCCCCTATTAATACCAGCGGCAATCTTCATCATTAATCCATTCATGCCTGTACCCACTATAAACCTACAGCGCAACACTGCAAGTGGCAGCTGGTTATCAGCACAATATCTATCAAGCTCAAAGTCAGCATTACCTTCTGTCTCGTCGGTCCATATTCTTATTCCGCCTATTATAGGAATCGGTGCATCATCAGGATGTTCGCGCGTCAATTCCCTTTCCAGATAAGGCAGTAAGAAATCGTTGCCACACAAATCAAAAGCTATATTTTCAATTTTTGTCATTTTTATCAATAAAAAAACTTAAAGCAAAGGTAATAATAAAAAAAGTAGCAAAAAAATTTCTCATTAAAAAAATTATTACTACCTTTGCAGTCGAATTAGTCAATCGGGGTGTAGCACAGTTGGCTAGCGCGCCACGTTCGGGACGTGGAGGTCGGAAGTTCGAGTCTTCTCACCCCGACAGTAATTTTGAAATAGGTTGTAACTCAAAAAGTTACGACC
>CAZJKZ010000084.1:0-11779 GCA_964546885.1 uncultured Bacteroides sp. | reverse complement strand
CACGGCCATCTTTGGCCTGACCCTCGCCGGGCTAATTCTGCGGCACTTTGACGAGACGAAAGCATAACCTAAACTAAGCTCAGCACACAATAATTCATTATACAAGCAAGCAAAACTCTTTGTCGTCAGAGGGCTTTGCTTGTTTTTTTGTGTTCTAAAATTTGTTGATAATTAAATTGTTAGGCAAGATGGGTCATAAAATTTCACATAGATTTTGAAAAAATATTGGTGAAACGAAAAATTTTGTCTAATTTTGCGGTTGCAGATCGCCATTGCAGAAGCCCCGATCTGGGGTAAGAGTGGTGGGTACTGTGACATTTAAGAAAGCGTTTATCCGCGCTGATTCTTGACAACTGGAAATTCTCGCAAAATTTCAAATTGGAGTCAAGGGTTGAGCAACGGTAGATGCCCGTGGATATGTAATATTATGCATTCGGCAGAGCGCCTTGTGAAAGGTGTTGCCGAACGCTACAGTTGCATATACAAGCGTGGGCTTCTGCGTTGCCGTCCGACTCCAATAAGGCAATGCGAGAAGCCTCCAGTTGTAGGACGGTAACAGATACAGATTCCTACGCTTTTGTCATATATTAACCTTTATATTCCAGACGGAGAGGGATCCCGTAGGAGGTGTTTTTCGATATGACAAATAGACTTGTCTGCTTTTTACTTGCCGGTGTTGTGGCTCTGCCTGCTTACTTGGCTTCCGCACAAGACATCGCCGATGAAAACCAACCTAATGAGCTTTTTGTCTTCCCCCAGAAGAAGCCTGTGGCCGGGATGGACAATTACCTCTTCAACATGTTTTACAACTCTGGTAAAGGAGCTTTCAACCTGAGGGGCCTTCCGATAGCTAAGAGAGGTAGTGAGATCAAAGAAATCAAAGTGAACCCGTCAGGAACCACTGTGGCAGTGCTTGAACAAAATAAAAAAGGGAAAGCTACGGTGACGGTCTACCATCTCTACAAATCCAACTCCAAGATCAAGGAGTTGAAAGATTTCAAGAATGCAACCGCAATAGCTTATTCACCCGATGCGAAGAATCTTGTAATAGCCACACCAGGTAAAATTACTTCACTCGATGCGCGACTTTTCAACAAGACTGGTGAAGTGGAAGTGGCTGTGCCTGAAGCTATCTCGCAGATTGTTTTCAGCCAAAACGGTAAGAATCTCGCCGCAGTAACGGAGAAAGAAGTGATGGTGTATGATGTAGATAATTCAGGTTTGCGCAAGACTCTCGAATTCGATTCTCCTATCAAAGATGTCGACTTTTCAAATGACAATGATATCATAGCTGTACTTACGGATGATGGTGTGATGCACCTCTATGATACTGCTCGTTTCCTTACCTTGGGTAATGTGGATGGTCTTGGAATGGCATCAGCGCTTTCTTTCAATCCAGATGACAAATACGTATCGGTAGTGACAGGCGACAGCCGTATCGCGCTCGTAAACCGTCTTGATCAATCTGATCGCGATTTCGTGGAAGATGAGATAGGAGGCATTTCCGACGCACGCTTCGTGAAGGACATGAAGGGTAATCAGTATTTGGCTTACAATACAAATAAGAATGTGACCTACAAGCTCATGAGCCTTGCGCCAAACTATTCGAAGCAGCTTGCCGACGAACTTGAAGAAAGAATGGCCGAATGGATGAAGATGATGCCTGGAGAGACTTTGGAAGAATACAATCTTCGTGTGAACGAGGAGTCGAGAATGGCACAGATGAAACTTTTCGAGCAGGAAATCGCGACGAGAATGGCCGACAACTTCATCAGAGCAAGTCAGGTCTCACTCGGTGATTATAATCCACAGACGGGTATGCTGGCCATCTCTTTCGACAACATGCCGCCGGTGTATCTCAACGTGCCATCGGCCGATCTCAACGATTTCATGAGCGGGGCTGATCTCGAATTCCGCAATGCGAAATACGGCTTGACCGACAACGATAAGTTTGAGCTTATTTTTGCTGAAGTATACAACAAGAATACCGGCAAAAGCTATACCTTCGACAACCTTGCACGTGAAAGCCTCACTTATCTCCAGGAAAGCGAAGACTTTGTGCCCCTTGAGCTGATTCAAGAGACGAATCTTCAGGAATTCGCTCTTGAGGATGTGAAGAATAACATTGTGAATCTGGCCAAAGAGGAGGGTAAGATCAGCGACCACACACATTTCAATGTAGATTCACGCGTAGTCACCGACAAGAATATCAGCGGGGATAAGATTACCAACTATGAGATTGATTTCAGCTATGAGGTGGATCCCGGTTTCTCGGCAATAGAAGACTTTGCCCCGGGTAAATACGTAGCAACTGATTCTCCGGCCGCCAATGCCATGCTCAATGTGATTAAGACTGCCCTTGAGAACGACTTCGCCAAATATGTGCAACCCGGGAAAAAACTTCAGGTGAAAATCACAGGTATGGCCGATGCTATGCCCATCAAGGGTAAGATAGCTTACAACGGTGTGTATGGCGACTTTGTAGATGAGCCTATCTACATGGATGGCAATCTCTCGGCAATATCTGTAAGCAAGGCTTCGGGAATCACCAACAATGAGCAACTTGCTTTCTTGCGTGCCACCGGTGTGAAAAACTTCATCGCACAGCAGGTGAAAGATATCGATAATATGGACGTGGACTACGTGACAGAGATTGAGCTTGCTGATGAGAAAGGTGGCGAGTATCGTCGCATCAAGGCTGAATTTACTTTCGTAGACGCTTTCGAAAAATAAAACTCATTGAATGACAAGATATAAGATTTTCAAGACTTCCTTAAGGGCAATGGCTTCGCTTACCTTGGCCGCTACCATTGCCATCACACCGTGTGACGTTTTTGCCGCAACTCAGGCCGGGAATGCTTTTCAATCGTTTAATGCGTTGCGCACTTCAGGAGCGGGCGACGATGCGATCTATGCCTCGCTACACGACTGCTTCAAGGCAGCAATGGCACAGTTGGATAGTGCTCAGCCGGGTACTCCCGCCTACAACGAATCGCGCAATATACTCCTAGAAATATATCCTTTTCTCCGTTCGGGCGCATTCTACAGTTCGAGCAAGAAGAATCAGAACAATGCACTCGTATTCGCTTGCGATTATATTGACGTGTCTGTTCACCCGGCCTTCGCCGATCAGAATTTCGAGAAAGACGATCAATACGCGAACCTGGCTTACTTCGCAGCGTCTGGGATATATAACCGAGGCGACAAGAAGAAGGCTATACCTTATCTGAGGGCTTATATTGAGAGCGGCCAGCAGAAAAACCGAAAGGATGTGTTTAACTTCCTTGCGAAGGCATGCATAGACACCGGCGACCGTGTCGGAGCCGATGTGGCGCTTCGTCAGGCAATCGCTGCATATCCAGGCGATTATCAGTTGGTGTCGATGGCAATCAATAACGCAATCGAGGCAGGTGATAATGTCGCACTCCAGGAATATGTAGACAAAGCGAAGGCTATCAAGCCGAGCGACCCAACATTGCTCAATATCCAGGGTAAATTGTATGAGGACACACAGCAATATCAACAGGCCTTGAACACCTACAATCAGCTTGCCAAGCTCAAGCCCAATAATTTGCAGGTGAACAAGCACATTGCCCTCAACTATTATAACTTGGGTGCGATGAACTATAATAAGGCCCAGATGGAGGGGAACAGTGCGGCAGCCAAGAAGCTCATGAAGCAATCTGATGAGTTCTTCGCCGCAGCATCTCAGACGCTTGAGGATGTTGTAAAGGCCGATCCTACGGCCCTGAATTATCTTCAGGCGCTTGCTACCACTTACAGCTGTCTCGGCAAGTCGAACGAACTGCAAAACGTCAATAATCGACTCGCTTCCGTTGGCATGAAAGGGGTAGAGGAACATGCAATTCCTCAGTTACTTGCCTATGGCGACAACGGCTCAGCAGCTTCCAACGGTGGCGGCTTCTCATTGAGCGCGGCGGCTCAGTCGGCTGGCTATTCACCCGCACAGCAGTCTCCTGTGCATAATGCAGTAGCCTCCGCGCCCAAGCAGACAGCCTCTTCCGCTTCAGCCGAACCACAGAAATACTCTGAATTCGCCAAGCACTATGTGGAAAACCGTTTGGCCGAATGGCAAGCAAAGGATCCGTATGAAACCGTAGCCGAGTATCAGGCGAGAGTCACAGAACAGAGCCGCGACGCGAAGATCAAAGAACTGCTCGTAGAGGCTGAGGGAAAGTATATTTCGGAGAATACAAAGGAGTTGAAGTTTAACAACATGACACTCAAACCCTATGACGCAGAAAACGGAGTTTTCCTTGTGGAGTCGCCTTATGGTGAACTTGTGGTAGATGTGCCTCGAGAGAACAACGAGGCCAAGGTGTTTGAGAGCGGTTGGAACGGTATGCAGTTTCAGAATCCGGAGTTCTACATCAATGATGACCGTCTGCTATTGTCTTCACTCACTTTTGTGACTCCTATGGGTAAGCGTTATCGCTTTGATGCCGACAAATCTCTCAACTATACGGAGACAGTGGTTGACGTTTCATTCGGCAATCTCAACGATGAAATGTTTGCTCATGCCGACACGGGAAAAGCGTCAAACGTAAACAAGAGCACGAAGAAATTGCAGGTAGGCACACAGCAGAGTGATGTAGACGTGGATATACCCACCACCAAGACAGTCAACGACAAGACATTCGCTGTGGTGATTGCCAACGAGAACTACAATCTTGTGGCTCCGGTGCCCATGGCTTCGAACGACGGGGCGATATTCGCTAAATACTGCGAGCAGACTCTTGGTTTGCCAGAGAGAAATGTACGCCTTTATCAGGATGCATCGTTTGGCACCATGCTCAGGGCCATGCGCGATATCAAGGAGATAGCCGATGCGTTTAACGGCGATATTCAGGTGATATTCTACTATGCCGGCCATGGCATACCGAATGAAGCCACTAAAGACGCTTATCTTCTCCCGATAGATGCCGACGGCACGACTACCGACGGATGCTATTCGCTAAAACGCCTATACGAGGAGTTGGCAGGCTTGAACGCCAAGAACACAATAGTTTTTCTTGACGCATGTTTCAGCGGCTCTAACCGAGATGGCGACATGCTGGCTTCGGCGCGTGGCGTGAAGCTCAAGGCAAAGACTGAGGATCCGACGGGAAATATGGTGATTTTCAGTGCTGCTTCAGGCGATGAGACTGCCTTTCCTTACACAGAGAAAAGCCACGGTCTCTTCACTTACTATCTGCTCAAGAAACTGAAAGAGGAGAAAGGTAATGTACAGTTGGGCCAGCTCGCCGACTATATTACGACCAATGTGCGCCAGCAGTCGGTTGTAGTAAATCGTAAATCACAGACACCGACCGTGACTCATTCATCGCAGATGGCGAACACCTGGGATAAGATAAAACTTGGGAAAAAAGAATAATTTTTAAATTAACCATAAAATGAAAAAAGCTATCATTGCCTTTTTGGCTATGGCCGGAATCTTGCTTCCGGCTATGGCACAGGAAACTGTCACTGGAGTGGTGGTCGACAAGAAAGGGAATCCGATTCCGGGTGTATGGATAGAGGTTCCAAATTCCGATGGCCCCACGATAACGGATCTCGACGGTACATTCAAAATAACATGTACCAACCCTGGAAGACAGAAGCTCACCGCCAGTTACGCTGGAATGAACCAGCGAAAAGTGAAGGTGAAAGATGGGATGCGCATCAAGATGAGCGAGAATTCTTGGCGCACGGCCCCGACAGAGTGGAATACGTTTGTGGAGGCTATCGTAGCCGTTCCGACGTGCGAGTGGGGGGAAGAAGGCCGTCATATAGACCGCCCGGCTTTCGGCCTTATGGCGGGCCGGGTGAAGAAGTGGGGTTATTATGTAAAAGGCGTCACTAATTTTGTCGGCACGCACAACACTTTGGGAGATTACTACGCCAATAGGAGTGGGCTTATTGAAAAGGAGACTTACTCATATTGGTCGGTGACAGGAGGCGGACTTGTACGACTCGGTTGCCCTCTACATTTTTATGCAGGTGTAGGTTATTCGAGTTATCACTTCAAGATCAAAAGCTTGTCGGGCAATTGGTATGATGTAGATGAAAGGAACCAAGGAACTTTTACAGTAGACTTTGGTTTCATGTTCCGCATCAAGAAATTCACCATCTCAGTCGGAGGTAATAGTTCGCTATTTTCCAAGAGATGGAATTCTAATGAACAGAGAGATATGAGTGACATATATACCGCAGGCAACTTTGGTATCGGTTATTCATTCTAACCTAACTCTTCACAAAAAACTTGAAAGAAAAAATGAAAAAATACATCTACTTGATGACGGTATGCTTCTGCGCGCTTTTGTCAAGCTGCTATGATGCGTATCCTGTCGATGAGTCTCTCTGGGTGGCTGATATGAAGACCTTCTCGGCGCAGTATGAGGATAATAAGATAACCCTCAGAGGGGAAACAAAAATGGATGGTCATCTCTATTTTATTCTCAGCCAGAGTGAGAATTTTGAGGACGGTTGGACATCTCGTGAGGAAGCTCATGGTAATTATGATGATACTCAGAAATGGGCAACGATTAACAAATGGAAGTATGTAGGCACATGGTTTTACAAGCTTGTGGCAATGAATGGTGATGAAATATATGATGTTTCAAACGTGGAGTCGTTCACAGTTGAGAATCCTCTGACTATGTTGGATCCTGTGGAAGTCACATGGAAGCAGGCAACCCTCAGAGCTACTACCACAGAGAATCCTGTGCCAAGCAATTCCAAAAATCCACGGAATTCATATTTTTATGTGACCGGTAACGATTACTATAAGGAAATCAAGGTGGATAATTCGTATAGTAAAGCCGATAATGTCTGGGAATTTAACTATACCGTGACTGATTTGGATCCATCTCAGGAATATGCTGTAATCTTTGCACAAAATTTGGATGGCAATATTATAAAAAGTGAGCCTATCACGTTCACTACTCTTCCTCGCACGACAACGCCGCTCAGGATTGGAGAGATCTTTGGCCAACAACCTAATCTTGCTGGTCAATATGAGATGATTACCGATCCGTTGAGTATTTTGGTCTACGACTATAAGGAGGGTTACGTCACGAACTCGCCACTTATGGCAATCTACGATCCAAGCGTAGGTTACAAATGGGCCGACGGAAATGGGTATGATCTATTGGACGGACATGATTACGGGGTTGCCATCTTCAAGGCTGCAGGTACTCAATGGTATCCGGACGGTTCAAGTTGGGGACAAATAAGATATAACGAAAGCTATGCAGTAGGAAAACAACAAGATCCTATTTATTATGGCGAAAGTTATAAGCTATCGATAGATAACCCCGAAATATCGGTCAATCTCAATGTTAAGACTGCCCAAATTGCAGTAAAATATCCGTCTATCTGGGGTGAGACTTCATTCACGCTCATAGATGACAATAAGAGACTGCCTTCGTATGCGTATACTGTAGATGGACTCAGTATGGCTGGACCTGCTTTTTACACGGATACCTATAGCGGAGTGAACAACCCGTCAGTTTCCGACGCCAACTACAAGGAATACGTCATGAACATATGGCCTATCGAATACTCGGCAGGTAAACTCAAGATACGTATCTCGAATGCGTTAGAGACTGTAACGCTACCACTGCCGATTGATCTTTCAACTCGTGCAAGCAAACGTTACGTATTCGAATTCGAAGGACTCTCTATCAATGGCGTTTACGTCAATAATTGGTTTGTAGAGGAGAATGGTGACACCATCGTGATCAAACCGCAACAATAACTAAAAACTAAAAACCATACAAAATGAAAACTATAAAATTCTTCAAAAGCCTTACAGCTATGGCTGCTGTCTTGGCTCTCGCTTCCTGTTCTTCTGATCAGGATGTAGCTCCTGTAAAGGATACCGAAACCACGGCAGTTCCTCTTTCAGTGTCGGTAGCGGGCATTGAATCGTCAAGCCGTGCCATCATCGAATCTCCGACGCTCCCGATCGGTTCAGAGTTCTCCCTTCGAGCTTACGAAGGCTACAATTCTCTGATGCCGGGCGCTGGGAATGTAGGAGCTGTAGTGGAGGCTGATACAGTGATTCTCAATAAGCAGATCTTGATACCCACTGATGGTCTGCGTGTCACTGCTCTCTATCCCTATCAGCCCGAATTTATCGATGATCTGTATGTCAGTATAAGAGCTTTCGCAGGAGTGACCGACTATCTCTGGGGCGAAGGGCAATACCGTGCGATGATCACCGAACCTAAAGTGCCTATCATCTTCAATCATGTGCTTGCGAGAATCACTCTTCGTTTCACAACGACTCCTGACAATGTGGCCTCCTATGAGTTTAATCGCGCAAGATTGACACGCGGCAACGATGAGTTGAAGCAGTGCTATGACTATGCGATGCTCGATATGAGTTCGGGACAATTGATCGAGAAGCAATGGTATGACGAGGGTATCCCTGGCCAGTTGAGCAGCGATTACTTGAACAGAAATACCAAGCCGTTGCTTATTGATTTTCTCGTAATCCCCGGTGCCACGGATTACTACGTGGAACTCGACTCCTCTGTGTTTGTAGATGGATTCAATCTTCCTATGGCAGATTATGGTCAGGGCGTGCAGTATATCTACAATGTGCAGATCAGCGATGGCAACAAGCTCGTGATAAGCGATTGCCAGATTATTCCCTGGGAGAACACCGAGATGCCTGACATCAATATCGTAGAATAATACATCCGTAGACTATGAAGATCAAATTTTTAATATCGCTGTCGCTATACGCTCTGCTCGCTTTTGCAAGCGGATGCAGCTCCCAGCTCGATGGAGTAGAGGAGATAGTGACTGACGTGCAGGAAGATGTATATCTTTCTCTCGACATCGCACAGGCTGATACCCGTGGTGTCGTGACGGGCACGGAGTTTGAGGAAGGTGCGGAAATCCGAATTATCGTAGCTTCTGTAGAGCGCCCTGGTGAGTATTATTTCGACACGAAGGCCACTTACAATGGTAAGGATTGGGTGATTGCCGAGCGCGTAAACCTTTCGCAATATCGCCGCCAAGGGATCAACGACTACTATGTGAAGGCCGTGTATCCTTATGACAAGACCGGTGATTACAATGTGACTGCCGACAACATTTACATCACGACTGCTCTTGATCAGACTGATGTGATGATGGGCAATTCAGAGGTGGTTAACCGTGAGCATCCAATGGCTCGAATCGTTTTCAAGCATGTACTTTCGCGTGTTACTTTACGAGTGGGAAATACGACAGGAGAAAAGTATATCTCGAATATTACGATAAGCGAGATGCCAAACCGTCCCGGCTATCTCTCGGATCGTGAGACGGTGGATTTCAGTGGTGACACTGCATGGAATCTTTACTGGCTTTATCCTGACAGTAATGTGAAGTCGATTTCGGTGCCCTGTAGTGTGAGTCTCTCACCTGGTCAAACGAAATATGTTGACATTCTCCTTGCTCCTACGTATGGTTTGTATGATTATTGGGTTACAGAATCGGGCGTGACTCGTGGTGGCCTTGATTTCAGTATGACTGTCGACGGGGAGCCGGTGAAATTCGCTATCGAGACTCCCAATTGGTATCCTGGTCATCAATATACTTACGGCATTACGCTGCCATAAACCTATCACATAGATTCTAACAACAGGCCGGACCCTCGTTTTCCGAGAGTCCGGCCTGCTATGTTTACGGGAGATGGATGAGATGGCCCTCGTGGATGAAGAGGCCTGAGGAGGGGTGAGCGACGGGGATGCCTTGGAGATTGTAGTAGGGGGTAGGACGTTGATCTTGAGGTAGAGACGAGATGCTGGTGTCGGAGGTGGCGAAGGAGCAGAGGGTTTTGAGGGCTGAGGTAGCGCGGCCTGTTCGGGAATCGAAGAGGGGGGCGTTATACCAGCCTGAGAGTGATGTGCCGTAGGCGTTGTATTCCATCCACCACCAGAAGAGACCGGTGACGTTTTCGTGCGCTTCGAGGGTACGGACAAGGTCTTGCGTGAAGGCGTTCTGTCCGGCATCGGAGTAGGGATAATCCTGAGGGGTGGTGGTGCCAGGCACTTCCCAGGCGTAGGAATAGCCGGTTTCGACTACCATTATCTGCTTCGTCGGGAATTTCTGTTCGAGAGAGGAGATGGCGTTGTTCAACTGGCTGAGCGGGCCGTGGAAGTAGGGGTAATAGCTCAATCCGATTATGTCATAATCGACGTTCATTTCCTCCATGCGTGTGTAGAAATTGTCTTGCACGGCGATGTCGGCGGTGCGTTCGGTATGCAATACGATCTTGGCGTCGGGACATTCTTCGTGGCACGCGGAGATTGCCTCTTTCAGGAGGCGGCCGAGTCGCTGCCAGTTGGCATCGCTGCCGAGGAAGGTTTTCTTTTGGTCGCTTTCGGGTGTACCGTAGGGGCCCCACAGCATACCGAAACTGATCTCGTTGCCTGTCTGGATGAAGTCGGGGGTTGCGCCGTTATCTTTGAGGGTTTGGAGGGTTTCGGCGGTGTAGTCGTGAATCTTCTGGTATAGTTCATCGTCGGAGAGGTTGGCCCAGGCTTTTGGTGTCCATTGTTTTGCAGGGTCGGCCCACGTGTCGGAGTAGTGGAAGTCGAGCATCAGTTTGAAGCCATCGTCTTTGATACGTTTGCAGAGCGGAAGGATGTAGTCGAGGCTTTGACAAGCGTTTGGGTCTTTGTCGGGTGCGTCGTAATCGTCTGGGTTTACGAAGAGGCGCACGCGCATGGCGTTCATCCCATCCTCGTGGAGGAAGGGTAGGAGATCGTTGATTGGAGTGCCGTCATGGTCGAAGTATTTTGCTCCGGCCTCTTCGTAATCGGGAAGCAGGGAGATGTCGCCGCCGACGTAACGTTCGGTGGCATAGGTGGCGAATGTCAGTAGGAGAGAGGTGAGGGCTGCAGCGAGTTTTCTCATATTAAGTTTAAGTGAGTTACAGTTTGATTTTCTTAGCGAGCACAGGGCGGACTGTGCGGATTGTTTTATTGAATGCGGAGTCGAAAGCGGCTGAGGCTTCTGTATGACCGAGGGAGTCGTACTTCAGGCGTGGTGTGCGAGCCTTGTTGATTCTGCGTGCGATGCCTGTGGTGTCGCTCCAGGGGTGGAGGATGATGTCGCGGGCCGCGTTGCGACCTTCCATCTGGGCCGCTGTAATTTCGGCTGTGATGGCTTCTGTTTTCTCAGTTTGCGAGCAGGCGCACAGGCCTATCAGCGCTATTACGATGTAGATGTATCTCATAACCTTTCGTTTTTTACTGAAAACAAGTAGCCCGCGCTGATAGTTGCGATAATGGGATTTTTTTAGTAACTTAGCGGAAAAATTTGAGCTATGGCACGAAAGAGTATTTATCCAGCGGGTATCCAAACCTTTTCGGAGATAAGGGAAGAGGGGTATCTTTATGTAGATAAGACAGCCATGCTTTGTTTTGATGGCGCCACTCAGCGTTCTCACGCCATTCTGAAGGCGTGTAACTGCTGTGTGCCCTAAGTTTTGAATTGTTAATGAGTTGCCGCGAACCATTTAGTATTGGTTTTACTGGCAGCTCTCTGACTGACACTGGGGTCTGATGTTGTTATGCCCGAATAACTGTTTATTTTTATCCTGCCTTGAGTGGCAGTAAAAAAATAATCTGTATTGGTTTTATATGGAACAAGTTTATCCAGTTTGGCGTCGAATTCATTTATCATTTCTTCGGGAGCCATATTCTGTTCAAGCACCAAGTTGATATAATCGCCAAAATCATAGAAGATGGTAGGCGAATAACCGTCTAAGCTCTGTATT
>CAZJKZ010000083.1:11624-11808 GCA_964546885.1 uncultured Bacteroides sp. | reverse complement strand
ATTTACGGAAGAGGGGATGGTGATAGATTCTAAACCTGTGCAATATGAGAATGCAGACGGTCCTATGTAATTTACGGAAGAGGGGATGGTAACAGATTCTAAACCTGTGCAATATAAGAATGCAGACGGTCCTATGTAATTTACGGAAGAGGGGATGGTGATAGATTCTAAACCTGTGCAATAT
>CAZJKZ010000083.1:0-11524 GCA_964546885.1 uncultured Bacteroides sp. | reverse complement strand
GAGAATGCACAATACTCTATTTCAGTAACGGAATCGGGGATGGTAACAGATTCTAAACCCTTGCACCCCGAGAATGCACCATCCCCTATTTTAGTTACCGAATGGGGGATGGTAACAGATTCTAAACCCTTGCACCCCGAGAATGCACCACGCCCTATTTCAGTTACGGAATCGGGGATGCTAACAGATTCTAAACCTTCGCAATAAGAGAATGCACCACCCCCTATTTTAGTTACGGAATCGGGGATGCTAATAGATACTAAACCTATACACCCACTGAATATATAATCACCTATTTCAGTTACAGAATGAGGAATTGTAACAGATGTAAGACTACAGCACTCATCGAATGCGTGACTTCCGATTTTGGTTTCAGTGTCAGATTCAGATATAATAAGAGATGTCATTTTGACGCATCCAGAAAAAGCATAGGATCCTATTTCAATGACGGAAGAAGGTATAGTAATAGACTCCAAATTACGGCAATTCCTAAACGCTTGATCCGAAATTATCTTGATAGAAGGTGGTATAGTAACTGAAATCGCAGAACAATCACTGAAAGCTTTCTCTCCGATTTTACAGATAGATGAGGGTATATTTACAGTTGTAAGATTTGGACAAAAGATAAAACAATACATTCCTATTTCACGTGATAAAGAATCATCGTCTTCTCCCAAATTATAAATATCATCACCGATTTTAGTGTCTGAGTCAGGAATAGTGACGGATATGAGATTAGTACATCCGCCAAAGGCATATTCTCCTATTTTAGCAACTGAGTTTGAAAGAACAACTGATATTAAGCCATCGCAGGCATAAAAAGCATTATTCCCGATTTTTGTTACTGATTTAGGCAAAGTAATAGACTTTATATTGCTACATTTAGCAAAAGTAAAATCCGATATTTCTTTCACTGACTCGGGGACTGTGTAATCCCCGCTCTTGCCGCTTGGGAACAGTAGTATTCTTGTTTGTTCTTTGTTGAACAAAACGCCGTCGATGGAGCTATAATTAGGATTACCCTCTGCCACCAATATTTTATTTAGACTGTTACAGTACTTAAAGGCGCCATCTGCAATATTAGTTACAGAGCTCGGTAAAGTAATCGACTTTAGGCTGCCGCAGTAGTAAAAAGCCTTTTCTTTAATTGATATGAGCGACTCAGGGAAAGTCACTGAAGTAAGAAGGCTACCGCCATAGAATGCGCGCTCGCGTATTTCGGTGACAGTATTGGGAATAGTGACAGAATTGAGGCGATAGCATCCGTAAAAACTTGCCTCTCCAATAGCGATTACAGAATATTCTGTGCCTCCATCGGAGGCAACAGCGGGAATGACGAGATTTCCGATTACAGAATTTCCGCCTTTACCATTTCCGCCTTCTTTTGTCATACACGTTTTAGCGTCTTCACTGATTATTGTGTATGTGAGTGTCTTTCCTTTATAAGTGTAGGAGAAATCCCGGGCTATAATAGGAAGTGCGCTAAGCACCACAGAAAGAATAATTAGAGCTTTTTTCATTGTGATTCGTTATATCATTTTGCTACATAAAGAGTATCGATTCGGGCGGAATAGAATTTTTTATCATAAAAAGTAGCATTCATTTCCAGTTTGGAAACCACGCCTTCCTTTCCCGGCTCGGAAAAAGGATTTACCGTCTGCTTAAAATCCATATTCATTTTACGAAGACGTGAAAAGTCAATACGCCTGCCATCAATAACCAAAAATTGATCGTGCACATAAAAAGCTATACCGCTTGGAATCGCATATATCTCCTCCTGATCCTCATAGTATTTATACCTAAATCCAGTTCTGTGCTCGTAAAAGAACTCCTTAAAATACCATCCGTTAGGACGAGAGTCTTCGGGCCATTCATCAGGGCAGTAGACACCTTTACACAGGTTGAAACTCTCGTCTCTATAGGGATTACTCGGTATATATTTGTCCCAATCGCCAAAGTGTTCCCCTAAATATCCGGAATAATGTACTGTGGGGGTGGTAGAAACATCGTACAAACGGGACACCTGATGGGTTTTTGTTCTAATTGAAATGCTGTCTCCAATTTTAGTATAGTGTATTGGTCCGCCTTCTATCCAATCGCCATTATCCAGTTCAACGAACCCCTCTACCTCTATATGTACAAAACCCAATTGTACGAAGTGGCCGTAATCTCCAAAAACGTCAGGGCCAACGCGCTTGCCGTTACTATAAGTTCTATAACGATGCACATGCGGATAGTAAGCTAAGAGCATATTATCATGAGGGTCTATCCACTCGCCTCCTGGGAAGTACTCCACCATAACACATTTGATTTCCAATGCGCCTATGTACTTTACTTTATATTCGATCTCAACTTCGGATGAATCGCCGGAGACGTTGTTCGCCACTGCCTTCTGGGTGAACGTAGCGGTGACTTCATAAAGCGTACATTCCTTGCCGTTTATCTTGTCATCACGCAGCTCCTTTACATTTACATCTTTGAGTCTGGCAGGCTCTAAAGCGTAGTAAGGCATTTCAATAGTCTTGCCAGCAATTGAGGCTTCGACGCTCTCGTAGCTCCACTCTATTGCTATCTCCTGCGCATCAGAGCCAAATCTTTGGATTGCCGACTGTCCGAAGTCTGTCTCTCCTGTGATATCGGCGACGTCTCTCAGCTCGTCCTGAGAGCTGATCCATACGGTGTCCTGCTTGGCCTTAAGCTTTATCCTGGCTGTAGGTGAGGCTGTCGCTGTGTTTCCGTACTCGTCGGTGTATGAGCTGTTCTGCACCATCCACACCTCCATCTCCTTGGCATTTGTGACAAACGGCGGAACAGTATTGGAGGTTCCGCTTTTTACGCTCCACTCATACGCCAGTGCGCTGACCGGATCCTTAAGTTCGGTCACGGTCTCCACACCACCGACATAGTTGAGAGAGAACTCAAGAGCCTGCTTGTCGGTTTTGGAAGTATTCACGCTTTCAATCTCGAGACTGAATCGTACGTTCACCTCATACATCGTGGTGTCAGTGACCGTAATAGCCCGAGAAGGCGCAAGAGGACGCACCGTAATTCCTGTTACGGCAATCGCCGAGCGTCCCTGAGGCTTCTCTTCGGTGGCGGCTTTGTTGCCGATTTTTGCCTGGTTTAACCTTACATAAGGCATCTCCACGGACTCCTGTTTGGAATTGATATAAGTGTACACCTCATGCGACAAATCAAACACCACGCTCTGTCCTCCGATTTCAAACGTCTGGATCGTTTGGTTCACGACAGGAGAGCTTCCCGTCCTATTGATTTTTACATCCGTACCCTTTACTTGGGTTAGGGCTGCCAAGTCTTTGGCATATACCGTGTCGACCTTAGCGAAAAGCGAAATTGCCGCCTTAGGCTCACATGAAAAGACCGACCCGTCGGGATCCGTGTAGCTGCTTTTCTGAGAGATGGTGAGGCTTAGAGTGTCGCCTTTGTTTACAACCGCCGGGGAAGAGGCTGTGGCAGCCCCGCTGCCTGAAGGAAGATTGATAGAAAACTCCACGTTGCCCTTGGTTTTAGAAGGAGTGGGTGTGTCCGGTTCGTCACTGTCACTGCAGCCCGAAATACCGACACACATCATGGCCGTAATACATATCAGCATTAGGCGCCAAATCGCATCATTTACTTTCATTTTTTTGTATCTATTGGTAAGAGATTTGGATGGATAGCAAAAGATTGATATACAGACTATTAGAAATGTCAATTTTTAAATTTGCTAAACAATTGTGTAATTATTCGCATTATGTGATAAAAATTCCAATTCTTAATCTCCAATATATCAGATTTTTTGCTTATCTTTGTACTTGATTAAGCAACTCTTACCAAGAGATGATTAAAAAATTGGGGGATAATGGCATTTTATAAGCTTGTCTATCACACGACATTACGGCATCTTATCTATGTTTAACAAGCACCAAAAATTTCAAAACGTATGGACACTCCCCATACGATGTCATCCGACCCTATGTCGAATCTCTTAACCCCATATATCTTATAGCAATAAATACCCACAGTGGCAACAAGGTATCTAAGCAGGTTCCGCTAATCCCCATATACCTAATCTGATTAAAAAAGACATGTTTTCATAATGAAGACATGTCTTTTTTAGCTATAAGAGCGGCAAACGAGGCTCGAACTCGCGACCCTCAGCTTGGGAAGCTGATGCTCTACCAACTGAGCTACTGCCGCCTATATGGTGCAAAGTTACGACTAATATTTAATAAAACAAAAATATTAGCTCAAAAATTCAAGGAAAATTCGTATCTTTGCCCACATATATTTCAATTACACATTTTTATGCAGGAAAAAATCATTATCCTTGACTTTGGCTCGCAGACCACACAGCTCATCGGACGACGTGTGCGCGAGCTCAATATGTATTGTGAGATAGTGCCTTACAATAAATTCCCGCACGACGATGCCTCAGTGATAGGCGTAATCCTATCGGGCAGTCCATTCTCCGTGTACGACGAAAAAGCCTTTAAAATGAGTCTGGACGGCATACGCGGACGTTTGCCTATACTTGGAATATGCTACGGCGCTCAACTGATGGCATACAACAACGGCGGCACAGTGGAGCCTGCAGGCTCGCGCGAATACGGACGAGCTCACCTACAATATATTGATGAGGCTGATCCACTGCTGCATGGCATTGAACCCGGCGCACAAGTGTGGATGAGCCACGGTGACACTATTACATCTCTGCCGGACACATTCAAGATTATAGCATCTACTGACAAAGTGAAGTGCGCGGCATATCGAGCAGAAGGCGAAAAGCTTTGGGGTGTACAGTTCCATCCCGAGGTATATCATAGCGAGTGTGGCACTCAACTGCTTCGAAATTTCGTAGTGGATATATGCGGAGGAAAGCAAGACTGGGATGCCGCATCATTTATTGAGACCACAGTGGCACAGCTGCGCGAACAGCTCGGCGACGACAAGGTGGTGCTCGGTCTGAGCGGAGGGGTAGACTCATCAGTCACAGCCGTACTGCTTAATAGAGCGATTGGCAAAAATCTGACCTGTATATTTGTGGATCACGGACTGCTGCGCAAGAACGAATTCCGCAACGTGCTCAATGATTACGAATGTCTCGGTCTTAACGTAATAGGCGTGGATGCATCTGAAAAATTCTTCAGCGAACTCGCAGGCGTAACCGAACCCGAGAAAAAGCGTAAAATTATAGGCAAAGGATTTATCGATGTTTTCGACGAAGAAGCACAAAAGCTTAAAGATGTCAAATGGCTTGCTCAAGGCACGATATATCCCGACTGCATTGAGTCGCTGTCAATCACCGGCACGACAATCAAGAGCCACCACAATGTAGGTGGTCTACCTGAGAAGATGAATCTCAAATTATGCGAGCCTCTCCGCCTACTTTTCAAAGATGAAGTGCGAGCTGTTGGCCGCGAACTCGGTATGCCCGAACACCTGATAACACGTCATCCTTTCCCCGGTCCCGGTCTTGCCGTGCGTATTCTGGGCGATATCACTCCGGAGAAGGTGCGTATACTGCAAGACGCTGATGATATCTTCATTCAGGGGCTGCGTGACCACGGTCTATACGACAAAGTATGGCAGGCCGGCGTGGTGCTTCTGCCCGTGCAGAGCGTTGGCGTAATGGGCGATGAGCGCACATACGAGCGCGCTGTGGCTCTCCGTGCCGTAACAAGCACTGACGCAATGACCGCCGACTGGGCTCACCTGCCTTATGAATTCCTTGCGAAAGTATCAACCGACATAATCAATAAAGTGAAAGGCGTCAACCGCGTCTGCTACGATATTTCTTCAAAACCACCAAGCACAATCGAGTGGGAATAAATAAACATTAAATCCTCGCCCGGTCCAACGGCGAGGATTTTATAAAATTTGCCATGAAAAAAACTTTGTATTTAGTAATCAGTCTGCTTATAGGTCTGAGTGCAGTGGCGCAAACTTATATTCCATCGGAAGAGGTAAAAGCATCTCAACGCGACTTTGCTGCCGACCGTTTTGGCATTTTTATCCATTGGGGTATTTACAGCATGATGGGACAAGGCGAATGGTATCTCAATTACGGGCCCCTGCACAGCGAATATTCCAAGGCTGCAAAAGGCTTTTATCCCGGATCTTTCGACGCTAAGGAGTGGGCACGTATATTTAAGGACAGCGGTGCGAAATATGTGACTTTTACTTCTCGCCACCACGACGGATTCTCGATGTGGGACACAGAGCAAAGTCCCTACAATATAGTTGACGCCACGCCTTACGGTCGTGACGTGCTTGCTGAGTTGTCAGAGGCACTTCGTGAAGAGGATCTTGATCTTCATCTCTATTATTCGCATATCGACTGGGGGCGCCCTGACTATCCGCGCGGACGCACAGGCACTAACACCGGTATCGATCCGGCTGGCTACGATTGGCCTTCCTACTATGCGTTCATGAATCGGCAGCTCACCGAATTGCTTACGAATTACGGACCGATACGCTGTATATGGTTCGATGGTCTATGGGACCACGACGCAGACACTGTGCCCTTCAACTGGCAACTCGACGAGCAGTACGCTTTGATCCACCAACTGCAGCCTCAGTGTATGGTGGCAAATAACCACCACCTCACTCCATTTCCAGGAGAAGACATGCAAATATTCGAACGTGACGTGCCCGGACAGAACCACGCCGGACTTTCAGGCCAGGAAATAAGTAAATTGCCATTAGAGACCTGTCAGACTATGAACGGCATGTGGGGATATAAGATCGTTGACACCAACTATAAAAGTTCTGACGATATCATACGTCTGCTTATCAATACATCGGGCATGGGAGCCAATTTGCTGCTTAACATAGGTCCACAGCCAAGCGGCGAACTACCGGAAACAGCAGTGCAGCGTCTGCATGAAGTGGGCGAATGGCTAAGAGCCAACGGCGAAACTATTTATGGCACTTCAGGCAGCGATTTCCCCGCTCAGGATTGGGGCACATCTACACGCACTGACGATAAAGTGTATCTGCACATCACCAAAGTACCAGTCGGCGGCGAGATTCTCGTGCCAAAGGCCTACAACATAAATGGCGTAAAAGAATTTGCCACAGGTAAGAAACTCGACTATCGCTCCACATTCAATGGCATTGCCGTAAAGCTCGGCGAAACACCTGCCTCTCCTGACTATATAGTGGAACTTGCGCTTAAATAACTCATCAATCATTTAGCAAATGAAAACATTAGAAATTTGCACTGCAAATCTCGAAAGTGTGGTGGCTGCCGCCAAAGGCGGAGCCGACCGCATAGAGCTGTGTTCAGCTCTGGCTGCTGACGGCCTTACCCCATCGGCAGGCATGATAGCCACTGCCCGCGAAATATTTCCCAACGAGATGAACGTGCTCATACGCCCCCGTGAAGGTGATTTCGTGTACTCTGCCGACGAAGTGAATTGTATGGTGCGCGATATTGAGGTATGTCGTGATTTGGGTGCAGATGGTGTCGTGATAGGCGCTCTTACCCCTAACGGATATGTTGATACAGAAATAATGCAGCGCTTAATATCGGCAGCAAAAGGCCTGTCGGTGACCTTTCACCGAGCCTTTGACGTGTGCCGCAATCCATTCCGTGCATTAGAAGACATCATATCGCTGGGATGCAACCGACTGCTCACCTCCGGCCAAGCGCCCTCCGCACTTAAAGGCGCATCTATGATAGCTGATCTACATGCACGCGCCGACAGTCGCATTCTTATAATGGCCGGTGCTGGAGTAAGTGCTGACAATATCGCTGACGTACTCCGTCTAAGCCATGCCGACGATGTGCATGGATCATTCTCCGCAGATCATGAATCGTACAAAGCATCTGATGCACGCGCTATAGAAAAAGCCGCAAATATTATAAACTCCTTTAATCAGTACTCGTTATGAGAAAATTTCTGTATTTAGCAATTTTACTATTGACGATATGCTCCTGCTCCAAGCATGGCAGAGATATCGCAGGCTCTTTAGCACAAAAAGATTTTGATGAAAGATACGCCAATGGTCTTCCCGAGGGACTCGAAACCCTATTAGAAAGCGACTCGGTGACACCGGAAGAAAAAGAGGCTCTTACTTTCCTTTATGCGTATATGCCTGACAATGATGCTACAGACTATACTCCACAGTTCTTCCTCGACAATGTGCGCGCCTCTTTTCAGGCTGCTGAAGAGATGCCTTGGGGAAAAATCGTGCCCGACCGCGAATTTCGCCATTTCGTGCTGCCCGTACGCACCAACAATGAGAATATCGACTCATCGCGCGTAGTGTTTTACGAAGAGTTGAAGGATCGTGTGAAAGGTATGTCAATGACTGAAGCAATTCTCGAAGTAAACCACTGGTGCCATGAAAAAGTGTCTTATAAGGCATCCAACAGCCGTACAAACTCACCTCTTGCGAGCGTTTGCTCAGCAACAGGTAGATGCGGAGAGGAATCCACATTCACTGTGGCTGCACTTAGAGCCGTCGGCATACCTGCACGACAGATATATACTCCACGCTGGGCACATACTGACGACAATCACGCTTGGGTTGAGGCCTGGGCTGACGGAGAGTGGCACTTTTTAGGGGCGTGCGAACCTGAAGTTGTGCTCGATCTTGGATGGTTCAACGAACCGGCTTCAAGAGGCATGCTTATGTCCACCAACGTTTTCGGTAACTACGACGGTCCGGAAGAGCAATTATCACAAAACGCCATCACAACTACAATCAACGTCACCTCCAACTATGCGCCCGTATCAATTATAGATGTACAGGTAGTGGATGACAAAGGACAACCTGTGGCAGACGCAAAAGTAAATTTCTGTATCTACAACTACGGTGAATTCTATCCTGCGGTACAGAAAGAGACTGATGCCGATGGACACGCCAGTCTTCTTGCCGGACACGGCGATATAGTGGTATGGGCAACCAACGGACAGAAATTCGGAATTGCTAAGGCCAACTATCAAGAGCCTTGCACCGTGACACTCTCCTATGGCCCGGATTATACCGGCACTGTCAGCCTGGATCTCGTACCGCCATCCATCTCCGGTACAATTCCTACCGTTGCTCCTGATAAGGCTGCTGAGAACGATCGCCGTAAAGCAATTGAGGACTCTATACGTATGGCCTACACCGCCACATTCTATACCCCTGAGCGCACCGCTGCTCTTGCTCAAAGCATAGGTGCAGACGCAAAAAGGCTACAGCCAATAATGGAGAATGCTAAAGGCAACTGGCCAGTGATTGAGACATTCTTGAAAGAATACAAGGATAGCACATATTCGATAGACCTTCTTGAATCGCTTGCGTCAAAGGATCTCAATGACGTAACCTACGAGGTACTTGCCGACCAAATCACTGCCGTTCTGCCTGCAGGCGCCTCCAAGGATATCAAATCCTACGTGCTCAGCCCACGTGTGGCCAATGAGAAGCTATGGCCCTACCGCACGGTTTTAAGCAAATGGATGGAGCAGACCGTAAACAACGATCCGCAGAAGCTCATACAATGGATTAGCGATAATCTGAATATCGATGCCACACGCAATCCTAAATCTTATCCTACCTCGCCTCTCGGCGTGCTTCAGACTAAGATCACTGACCCCTTAAGCCGCGACATTTTCTTCGTGGCTGCCGCAAGGAGCGCGGGCATACCCGCACGCATAAATGCAGTGACCTCCGACCTGGAATACATAGACTCTACCAACAATTGGCAAATAGTGGATTTCGAAGCAAAGAAATCAGAAGACCCGACAAAAGGATACGCCGATTTCGGATATATACATACAGGTTCGGGTGCCATTCCTGCGTACTACAGCCAATTTACCATCTCAAAAATTACCAACGGCGTGCCGCAGCTTATGGAGTACGATGAAAGCGCAAACGCCAATGATATATTAACAAAGCCACTTGAACTTGCACCCGGACAGTATATGCTTGTTACCGGAAAGCGTCTTGCTGACGGCAGTGTATTGGTTCGCGCTGAATTTTTCTTAGTAGAGGCTAATAAGACCACAAAAGTGCCTTTTGAAATACGCAGCGATTCGCGCAGTATAAGCGTGATTGGCAACTTCGACGCCGAATCGAAATACAAGCCTCTCAAAGGCGGAGAGCCGCAAAGCATCATCTCTACCACCGGAAGAGGCTACTATGTATTAGGCTTTATCAATCCTTCTCACGAGCCGTCGGCTCACGCTCTCAACGATATGTCGGCCATACGTTCCGAACTTGAAGGTACCGGACTTAAGATGGTAGTACTGCTCCCTGAAGGCACAGCCTCACGCTTTGATGCGTCTCATTTCCCCAATCTGCCCGACAACATAGTATTAGGTACCGACCCCAACAATGAGCTCCGTAAACAGCTGAGTGAAAGTCTTAATATAAATGCTGAATCTCTACCTATCTTTGCGGTTGCCGATACATTTAATCGAGTAGTGTGGTATTCACAAGGCTATGATATCGGTCTCGGCCAGAAATTAATGGACTTACTAAATCATCTTGACAACTAATTCAACTTTCGCAAGCGAAAGTTGAAGATAATCTTTTCGCTGTATATGGGGTTATAGGCTAATTCTCCTGTAACCTCATATACATATATAAACCTCCATTACCTTGGAAGCTAAAAGGCGCACTTTACCCACCAGTATTGGGCGCAAAGTGTCGGTATTGGCGGATTAAACTGCGATTAGAGACTCGACTCATCGTAGATATGGGTGGTGAGATACTCGGTCACACTCACTGGGTGCAGATCTGGGAACACTTCGCAGAAGGTGCAGGGAGAAGTGTGCGATGTTGTGAGGGTTGTATAATATGTCGATCCGTACCATAATCGCGCCCAACGTGGTTTAATTGTGATTATTCGTTTATTATTTAATCGGTAAGCAAAAGCCTCGGCAAGATTATGTATAGTAGGGTCCGTTGTGTCGGTGAGAGTAAATGTGCCTTGCACCCCGGCGGCAAGAGAAGCGGCTTTAGCCACGTCCACCGCATGCACCACGCTTATTCGCGCCTCATTTCCGGCTATATGCACAAATTTCCCCCTATTAATACCAGCGGCAATCTTCATCATTAATCCATTCATGCCTGTACCCACTATAAACCTACAGCGCAACACTGCAAGTGGCAGCTGGTTATCAGCACAATATCTATCAAGCTCAAAGTCAGCATTACCTTCTGTCTCGTCGGTCCATATTCTTATTCCGCCTATTATAGGAATCGGTGCATCATCAGGATGTTCGCGCGTCAATTCCCTTTCCAGATAAGGCAGTAAGAAATCGTTGCCACACAAATCAAAAGCTATATTTTCAATTTTTGTCATTTTTATCAATAAAAAAACTTAAAGCAAAGGTAATAATAAAAAAAGTAGCAAAAAAATTTCTCATTAAAAAAATTATTACTACCTTTGCAGTCGAATTAGTCAATCGGGGTGTAGCACAGTTGGCTAGCGCGCCACGTTCGGGACGTGGAGGTCGGAAGTTCGAGTCTTCTCACCCCGACAGTCTATTAAGACGAGCTGTAACCCATTGAGTTACAGCTC
>CAZJKZ010000082.1:0-11816 GCA_964546885.1 uncultured Bacteroides sp. | reverse complement strand
GGCGCTCTTATCTGCGAGAACGAGGATGACAAGAAAGAAATACTTTTCTACGCCACACAAGCTCGCGAGAGCTATCCCTACTATCAGCACGAGCATATCGGCTACAACTACCGCATGTCGAATATCTGTGCTGGTATAGGCCGCGGCCAGATGACTGTTCTAAACGAGCATATCGCCCACCACAAGCACGTGCAGGAGCTGTACTGCGAGCTGCTGAAGGATGTGAAGGGAATTACGATGCATACAGCCCCCCTCAATCCCCCCGCAGGGGGGAAGCCCTCCATAGCAAACCCAGCTCCCTCCCTTGCGGGGAGGGATGGGGAGGGGCTTGTGGAGAGGTTTTCCTCCAACTACTGGCTCTGTACAGCCACTCTCGACCCGGACTTGAAAATAAAAGGCCAGGAGAACGCCTACAAGGAGGTTATAACGGGTGCGGTAGGAGGTGCTGCTGGCGTGACACACGCTGCCAAGACCGCCACCACCGACTGCCAGCCGAACGCCAATGTCGAGGCTTTGCGTGTGGCACTCGACGCAGCCAACGTGGAAGCCCGTCCGCTTTGGAAACCAATGCACAAGCAGCCTGTCTACAAAAACGCCCCGGCGTACACCAACGGTGTAAGCGAAGGGCTGTTTGCCGTTGGTATCTGTCTGCCTGCCGGACCATATGTAAGCGACGATGATGTGCGCTACATCGTCGATACCATCAAAGCAAACATTATAGAATGATATTCCTTAGGTGATTATGATATTATCCCTCTGATCCCTCTAATTACTCTGATACATCCTCCAAGATTATACACAAACGCAGCCGAGCATTGAAAGCTCGGCTGCGTTTGCGTTTATTCAGTAATTTCATATATTCGTTCCATATCTTACAAATTTTCACAAAGTTACAAAAGATTTTCTTTACAAAGAAAAAAAATGGTGTTTTTTTTTCTTTGTAAAGAAAACTGCTATCTAACTTGATTATATCCAACGAATAATATTTTGTTTTTTAGTTTTTTACCCGAATTTCCACTTCAGCATTTCTGATGCCTTCACATTCGGGGTAGTATTGCTTGATATTGCTGATGTCTTTGTGGGCGGCGTCGCGCACAAATTCGTTGAAGGTGTCCAGGATATCGAGTAGGGTGGTGGTGGCATTCTGAGTCTGCCTTCCGAAAAGCTCCGCGCTCATCGCCACACTGCTTGTGCGCCCTTGCAGCGCCTCATTAACTCCGCTTATATCCTCAAAAAATTTAAGCTGCACGTCCAGTAGCTCCCGAATGCCTATATTGGTGCTATTGTTTGCCACTTGCTGCGGTATTTGCCCTTGCGCCGAAGGTTTGTAAAAGATCACACCGTTGTATTTGCTCCATGCGTCAGCAAAGTCGGAAGGAGTGCATCCTCTGGGTACACAATCCTCAGGCACCAACAGCACGCCCTTCGACGATGCGCGCATGATCCAGTCGTAGAGAGTGATGAGCCGGTTGGTGTACCTTTGCTGGTCGATCACGTCGCCCACGAACGAATGTATCTCGCCGTCGATCATCGGATACACCTTAAACACATAAGGGTGCGATCCGTGGGCGTATGGCGACTTGCCATGGGCTATTATCCATCCGTCGGGAGCCAAGAAATAATAATGCCAAGCGTCGGCGAGTTGCCAGTGGGTCCGTATCGGAGCCAAGCCAGCCGCTTTGCGCCTTGCATTTTCCTCTTCAATTATCTTCTCGTATTTGTCGGCTCTCACACGAGAGATGGTGCCGGAGGCCGTGTCGTGGCAAAGGTATTGAGCCTCGCTCTCTTTCACCCATATCTCGGTGACGCGTTGCAGCCCTTCGCCGCTCTCACCGCATGCGCCGAAGTGCATTTTTAGCAGATTGTATTGAGGCTCAGAGCCGGCAAACTGCCTGCAAACGTCTTGAAACGAAATATCATGTATCTCGCCCACACACGTACAGTCCCAACCTCTGAAATCGCGCATACTACCGTCGAAGAAGAAGTTGGAGGGCTGTACATAGTCGGTCCAGCATCCGTTGCGTCCGTTGCGAGTACCGTAGGATTTTCGGTGAACAACCATACCGGATATCAGAAATTCCTCCATCGAGCGGGTGTATATTGAGTTCATGCGGTTGATCTGCATGTTGTGTTTGAGCATTCGGTCCAGTTTCTTAGCCGTAGCCGCTGGTGTGTTATAGGTCGGCAACACCTGAGGAGGCTTGCAGCGCGAATTGTATACACCCACCACATTGCGCACAAGGCGCCGTATGAGATTGTTTTTTAGCGGTATGCTGCCTTGCTCCTTTATGTACTGTTCTTCTGTAATCCGGCGTCCGTCGACTTCCACTATATCGCTCCATTGGTTGCCGTAGTTATATCGTTTATTACGCTCTCGATCGGAGCGAAACTGTGCCAGACGTCCGTAATGCAAGTCGGCAAGATGCAGCAGTTCTCGCCCTTTGTCAATTGATAAATCCTCCATAAACATTTTTTTCCGGTAAAATTACCACCTTAGAAATAGGTGTATAACATATCTTGCGGACCACTAAAAAGTTTAACAATTTTTTGCCAAAAATTTTGCTACAATTCTTTTTTTTGCCAAAAATACCAAGTAACTTTGTGTCATAGACTAAAAGCGCTTTAACGGGAAATGCAAGAAGATTAAACAGTTAGTCTTTTTCAGGTCGTAGTTTAAAGTGGGCTTTATGTCAGGAAGTGCAGTAGTAAATAGTTGATAAATAGTTGATAAATGATGAATCTGAAGCCTATTTTTTTCCTCATCCTGTTCTCGTTGTTGTCTGCGACAGGAGGGTATGCCCAGATAGACTCCTTGACAAATATTTCAAAGTTCGGAATGTCTAATAACGGAAAGACATTTCTAATAATAAACTCCTACAATGAGAATGCGCCCTGGACGCGTTCGATTATAGCTCCCGTGACATATCTTATTGCAGGTCGTGACGGTCTGCGGGCTGAGCTTTTCAATCTTAACAGCACATTGGTGACTGACAGCCTGACATACGAGCGAGTGAGGACGCAGTTCTTAAAAAACTATGCCAAAGAAAAAGTGGATTATGTGGCATTTATCGGCCAGTTGGCATTTACTCTGCGCGAGGAGGTAAAGGAAATGTGGGGAGATATACCTATGCTGCTTGTGACGCGAGACCTCACTGTGGCGGAGCCGGAATTTTACTTCTCAGGAAACACAGACACTATAGATGATGACGATATACGCACGCTTAATTCCCTAAAGGCCGACTATAACTTCACTACAATTTACCTCCCCGACAACTATAAAGAAACGATAGATCTTATGAACGATCTAATCCCTGAGATGGAGGAGTTTGTACTATTCTCTGACGTGGACTATTACAACAGGCATCTGTCGCGCGACATAGAGGTTTATCTGATGGAGGAATATCCGGGCATAAAATACAAATGGATAGAGGCGAGCGAGCAAAACGACATTCATCTGCAGTATTTCCTGTCGCACAAGGCATCAAAGACAGGATTGATGATATCAAACTGGTTCTATGAAAAGCGCAACGCTCTTGGATACCCATCGCTTGTGATGGGTGGGCTTAAGCTTCTTTTCAGTTCGGTTAACCCGATTTTCACACTGCGTTACGCCTATATAAATCATGGAGCGATAGGAGGCGTATTCTCTGATCCGGAGCTTTTAAATACCGACATCACTCAGACCGTCAATGATATTCTTGACGGTGTGTCGCCAAGAGACATACCCTTTTATTACAACGAAGAAAAGCAGACTGTGCTGAAGTATCCCCTTATGAAAGAGTACGGTCTGAAAACCAGCCATTGCCCTCCTGACACGATTTTCCTCGACAAACCATTGTCATTCTGGCAGAAATATTACTGGCAGATGATTTTGGGCACTCTTTTGCTGATAATGGTGGGGTTAGTGTTTGTGCGTCGCAACATGGCGCAGAAGCAGGAGATAGAAATACTAAAGCGCCACAAGAGATTCGTAGATATAATGCCTATACCTTACGCTAAGGCAAGGTTGAAATACAATCATTCCATGGAGGTGGTGAGTATGGATTTCACGAGCTATAATGAGGCTTTCGAGAATATCATTAAGGAAAATAAGGAGAAGAACAAGCCATACGTTCTGTTCCCTCCTAAGCTCATAGTGGAAAAAACTACTGAGATGATGAAAACCAACGAGCCTTTGTCGTTTATCCATCATTTCGAACAATCTGACACCTATTACAAAATCACGCTCTGCATTATCGATCATAAGAAAAAAGCCAAACACGCCTATGTCAATCTGATTGATATTTTTGCGGTAGAGTTTACAAAGAGCTTTAAAGATGAGAAGGAGCTGAGAGAACTCACTCAGCGTCTTGATTTGTCGCTGAGCATGGCAAATATCATTCCGTGGGAATGGAATCTCCCGGAGGAAATGATGTACTTCGAGGCTACCGATATGTTCCGGCGCTACGAAAACCGCAAAGTGGTGAATGACCCTTCAAAAAAGGACTGGCAGGCTGAGCCTTACGCAGAATATATATCCATGATTGTGAAGGAGGACAGGGAGAAATTGCGCAATGTGAAGGAGCAGATATTACTCGGAAACATTGATGAATTTCATATCGAATTTCGTATGAAAGTGCCTCGGCAAGGAAAGGACTATATAGAGTGGATGGATATCAACGGTGCCGTGTCGGAGCGCGATGCACAAGGCCGAGCTATAAAGGTGATTGGATCTTCGCTCGTGACCACCGAACGCAAAAATCAGGAAATGAAACTTATCGAAGCCGCTGATAAAGCCGGGAGGGTAGATAATATGAAGACTATGTTTGTGGCAAACCTTAGTCGTGAAATCCGTACTCCGCTACGCGCCATAATAAAATACTCTGAGCTGATATGCAACACCGACGATGCCAAGAAACGCAAGGAATACAGACGCATTATCATGCATAGCAACGAAGTGCTGAGGACCCTGATCAACGATATGATAGAATTTGCACAATCCGAAATAGACGACCTTGATCTGCACGAGACGATAGTGAACATCAATGTGCTTATTCTCACCGTGGGCGAGACTGTACGCGACGGAATGCAGAGAGAGGTGGAGCTGAAGTACGCTTTCGGTAAGGAATACTGTTTTGCAAAATTTGATGCGCAGCGCGTGTCGCTGGTGCTGATGAGTCTGCTCAACAATGCATGTAAATACACAGACCAGGGAACCATCACCGTAGGGTATGAAATACAAGGCGCTTACATCCATTTCTTTGTGCAGGACACAGGGTCGGACGTTGTGTACGAATACCACTCTGAAATATTCAACAACAGCGATGACAACGCCGAAAAGATAGTGGATGATGAGGATCTCGGCTTGGCCAAAAGCGTGAGCACTATTGAGTTTATGGGAGGCTTCGTTGGATTGGACCCGAACAGCGAAGGCGTGGGCTCGACATATTGGTTTAATATCCCCTATGACGCTGTGGATATCAACATCGACGAAGTGGATGCCGAGGAGATAGAGCCGGTAGTTGAATCGGAGGATCTCGATATGGCAGATGAGGATTTCGATATGATGTCGGTAAATGGCAATCCATTGATTCTGGTGGCTGATGATATGGACAGTAATTTCGAGATGCTGAGAGAGCTAATACCGCAGAATATTGAGGTGATACACGCCAGCAACGGGCACGAGGCTGTGGAGATGTGCGCCAAATCAAAGCCTGACATCGTGCTGATGGATCTCAATATGCCGGACCTCGACGGATACAGCGCGCTCGCCGAAATAAGAAAGAGCGGCAACCATGTGCCCATAATAGCCCTGTCGGGCTATGTGTGCGCCCCCGACCGCAAACGCATAATCTCAAGCGGATTTGACGATGTGCTCTCAAAGCCCGTCACTGCCGATGCTTTGCTCAACGTAATAAATAAGTTTGTCTTATGATTTTACTTCTTATTCGTCGCATTCCGAACGCACAAAATGATGCTGCGCCGAGCAGATATGCAGCGTTTTGTCCACGATGATGTGCTTGTTGGCCATGGCTGACACGCCTGTCATCTCGTGCGAAACGAGAAGCACTGTGGCGTTTTCGGCTATTTGCCCGATTAGGGTATAAAGTTCGCCCTCAAATCTCTTGTCGAGATAACTTAATGGCTCGTCGAGCACGAGCATCTGCGGTTCGCTGATTATGGCACGCGCCAATAGGGTGCGTTGCAGCTGGCCCCCGGAAAGCATCCCTATCGGCTGGTGTGCGTAATGGCTCATACCCACGCTGGCGAGTGTAGACTCTACGAGCCGTTGCCTTTTGTCTTTTGTGATGCCTTTCTGAGCGAGTAGACCGGAAGCCACAACTTCTTCCACTGTTATAGGGAAGTGAGAGTCGATTCGGGTCTTTTGTGGCAGATAGCCAATGGATATGCCCGGCTTCACCGTCACCGTCCCGTGAGTAGGCTTCAGCAGCCCCAGGATGATGCGCAGCAAAGTGGTCTTGCCGCCGCCGTTTGGTCCGGTGATAGCTATGAAGTCGCCCGGCTCAACGGTGAGATCCACATTACGGAGTATTGTGCGTCCGTTGCGCTCAATGCCAATGTCATGAAGCTGTATGAGTGGGGTATCAGCGTGCGAGTTCATCAGTGATATGCATTAGTTCGTTCTCCCAATCGTATGACAGGGGATTGATTTCCACGATGCGCGAGCCTATTTCTTTGTTGATTGTCTCAGCCTGCCGGAGGTCATACTCTCTTTGGAAGAACAGCGTGGTGACAGAGTCTGCGCGCGCTTCTTCGATGGCATGGCGCATGCTTCCGGCCGACATCTCCTTGCCTTCGTTGCCCACGGTGATCTGGTGCAGTCCGTAGTCGCGAGCATAATAGCTTAACGAGGGGTGCCAAACTGCAAAAGCGTGCGCTCCGCTTTCGGCAAGCTGGTTCTTTGCTGCGCTATTGAGCGAATCAAGGCGGTGGGTGATTTCCGCCACTTTCTCATTGTAGACCTTGGCATTGTCGGGGTCTATTTCATTCATGGCCTTGCCCATAGTTTTCACCATGATAATGGCGTTGGGGTAGGATGACCACACATGCGGGTCGGCCGCCTCGGTATGGGTGGTGCCGTCGGCATGTCCGTGAGTGCCTGTCACAGGTGTAATGCCAACAGACGTGTCAACAACTGTTACTGCCGGATCCACAGTGGATGTAAGTTTTGACTCAAACGGCAAATAGCCGGTGATGAAGAAGCCTTTGGATTTGTCGAGAGCCTTGCGCTGGCCCACAGAAGGCTCGTAGGTCTCGGCATTGGTGTTGTCGCCGAGTATAGACACCACTTCGTAGCGGTCGCCCACGATATCTTCGAGCATTTTTCTTTGCGGCTCTATGCTCACAGTGAGCAACGGCTTGCCGCCATCGGTGGTCGCTCCTGACGAACAGGCGCTAAGCGTGAAAGTGAGTATGGCCGTATACAGGATAGCTTTTGTCATAAAATTTGCTTTTAGGCAACAAAATTACAAATTATTTTTCAATTTGAGATAAAGTAGCTAACTTTGTAGGCGTAACTTACAGTTTTAATATTTATGAAGCTGACTTCATCGACCAAACTTTGGATTACGGCCAAAGACTATTTCTTTATCACATTAGGCATAGCCACCTATGCTTTCGGATTCTCCGCCTTCATTTTCCCTGAGAAAATTGTGATCGGCGGTCTGGCCGGTGTGGGCACTATCGTGTATCTGCTTACCGGTATCCCCGTGGCTATTACTCAGTATGCTATCAACCTCATTTTGCTGGCATTCGCCTATCGAATTGTGGGCAAACAGTTTGTGTTGGGCACTATCTACGGCGCCACAATGATATCGGTGTTTGTGGGTATATTCACTCCGATTTTCGAAGGTGGCATCCTGCACGGAGAGCCGTTTATGAATATTGTGATCGGAGGTGTGCTTTGCGGTCTTGGCATAGGTACGGCTTTTGTGCATAACGGATCGTCGGGCGGAACAGATATCGTAGCGGCGATGGTAGCAAAACACTCTAATGTGACTATTGGCCGTATGATGCTTTACACTGATGTGGTGATTATTTCATCGTCGTATTTCATCACTCATCAGGTCCAGACTATGGTTTACGGCTATTTGGTGCTGTTTTTAGTGTCTTATGTTGCTGATATGGTGGTGAACACCAACAGGCAGGCAGTGGAGTTTACAATATTTTCAAGTAAGTGGAAAGAAATAGCCGACGCCATCAATATAGAGGCACACCGCGGATGCACGGTGCTGACCGGCGAGGGCTGGTACACCAAGCATGAGGTGAAGATTCTGCTTGTGATGTGCCGCAAGATAGAGTCCGTTACGATCTCGCGCATCATCAAAAGTATTGACCCCGAGGCTTTTGTCACGCAGGCCAATGTCAACGGCGTTTACGGCAAAGGCTTTGATCAGCTTAAGGTGAAAGTAAAGAACACCACTCCCAAATCGAAGGAAGCCACTCCTTACGAATAAATCATATAAAGATTATGAAGTATCTCAGACCTCTATTAGCTATCATGATGATGGTGGTGTGCGCTGTAGCCTATGCGCAGACCGACACAAGGAGCAAATATATCGAAGCCCCTCTCTATGACAGTTCGCGTCCGGATAAGTTTTTGGATGTTAAATTGCATTTCGTGGTGGGAGGCTCTTCGTCGGTTAACAATTATAAGAGTGCTATTCCGGGCCTTATGGATATGCAGTTCTCGCCTGGTGCGCTGTTTCGTCCGGGTGTGGAGGTCGATTTCAAAATCAGAAATTCGCTTGCCATCGGCACAGGCATTGAGATGGGGATCCACAACACGCGCTGTGCTTTTAGCCTTGTTGACGCCAACACCAGTTCGATAAATTCCGTATATATAAAAAATCATTTCTACAATATCAATATACCTATATTCCTGTCGTTTCGTCTTAATATGGGGCGTAGGGTGCAGTGTGTGATAGATTTCGGCGGCTACATGGCATATGGTCTTACCGGGAAGCTCCGTGCAAGCGGTTATGCTTCGGGGCAAAATTCTTTGGGGCAGCCGGTGATTTATCATCTTTTCTATAAGAGAGACTATTATGACGAGGCCAATTCGGTGATCAACAGCGTCAAGCGTATGGATTATGGCCCGCGCCTTTCGGCAGGAGTGCTTTATAAGAACCACTACTCATTCAACTGGGTATTCCAGATGAGCGCCCGCAATCTGGCCGTAAACCACAATGTGTTAGATATAAAGTACCGTCATTTATCTCTCGGCTTCGAAGTAGGATATATTTTTTAGGAATGTCTGAAGCATAATCTGTATTTTATTATTAAATCTTTTAGAGCATGAAAAAATTATTAAATTATGTGTTAATTGCATTGGGCCTCTGCGGTTTGGGAATCGCGAAAACCAATGCTGAGGTGATTAAGCCTATTGCGGCTACTCCTCAGGACTATATCGAATTATTGAATTCGACGGGATATAACGCATTTGCGTTTGATATCTCCGAACTCTTGAACAAAAAGCATATTATCACTTTCAAAATCCGTGAGTATGGCCCGGATTTGATTGATGCCGACTTAAAAGGATTGGGGCGTTACAGTGGCAAAAGAAATATCACTTATCTCAAGGATTTCGATGAGGAGACTCAGGCGAAAATCAAGCCGGAGGACATGTACGATCTCGAGAGAGGAATTTATTCAGCTGCGAAAAAAATCCTTATCGGCTCAACCCCTGTAGTAAATGACTCCATTCTTCCGATAGTTATGGACATTGAAAACCAGGGGACCTTATATCAACGTTTGGAAATGAAACCTCAGTATCTCAATAATGATTCGATCAACGGCAAGAAGATTTATGCATACGAAGCGCGTCCATTCATTCTAAAAGATATAAAGATGGGCGAGTTTATTCCGTTGCTTCTCTTTGGATCATTTTGGTGGGATGAGCAATTCGGGGTGCATCGCTTTTGCGGGGACAATGAGATAGATCCTGATCTGTCTACAGAAATTTTGAAGTATATTCCGCATTATTATGTAATAGGCGTTGAAATCAAGCCCGCAGAATAGTGTATATATGAGTTTTATTAATAAATTAATACAAAGGCGATGGATGATCAGAGCTTTGATACCATCGCTTTACTTTAATTTAAGATATCTCCCCCTGTCACAAGCTTTAAAGCTCCCGATACTGCTCTACAAACCGCATTTCATTAATAATCCCGGGACTGTACGCATTAACGGAAAAGTTCATTTCGGGATGATAAAACTTGGCATCTACGGCGTAAGTATTTTCCCAAACAATGGGATTGTGATTGAAAACCGAGGGCAGATAATATTCAACGGCGTTACCACAATCGGCAATAACTCAGCAATCACGTTGCGCGAAGGAGCCACCTTGGAGATTGGCAACAAATTTGTAGCCAGTACAGGTCTGAAATTGGTGTGCTATGACAGCGTCACGTTTGAAGATAATGTCCGTATCGGGTGGAATTGTCAAATTATCGACACAGATTTCCATACCATAAAGACCACAGATGGCGGTGGAGAGGCCGGTAAAAGCTACGGTCCCATCAGGATAGGCCATGATGTATGGGTGGCGAATGGATGCAAGCTATACAAAAATGTATCTATTCCTCATTCGAGTGTAGTAGGTGCCGACACTATTATTCATAAGCCGATTGACTGTAAGCCTTATTCGCTGATAGTGAATAAAAGAGAGGTCTTGGTGAAAAAGGAAGGCATATTTCGTGACATGAGTGATGATAAGATTAAGTATGGAAATGATTGATAGTGTGGTATGAGAAAAATCATATATCTTATTTCTGTTTTTCTTATTCTGATACCTTTCTCATTGTTTACAATGCCGCCCGGAAAAAATATCGAACGGATTATTACTCAAATACAGCTTGATTCTGTGAAGCCGGACATTGAAAACAAGCCGTTTATTTTTTTTACAGCAGGCCATCATGGATATAACTGGGCAATTTTGGTGAAATCAACTGATACTTTTATGGTTTATTCCGGGTCAGTGCCATCAAACCGGGGATCGCTTACTTCTAAAGACCAGAGTGGATTTGATTCGCTGCGATTTTTCTCAAGTAATAAGGCTTGTATAAATTGGGCATTAGATACACTTCTTAAGAAGGCATTAAGAATGACACCTATTATTAATCATGATTATAACCCGATGTATTCATCTCTTTCAATATATAATTCAGAAGGAGAGAGGCTTTATCACAAGTCAAGCGATATAATCGGATATACGGGTGCTAATAGTACAGAGTTTAATGAAAAACTACAAAAGTTGTGGTTTATCATGTTTTGGCTGTCAGCTCCAGCAATTAGACAAAATCTCTCGGATTCGATAATATTTTAGGTTATACAAGCTGCGCTTATAAATAAAAAACAACAAACAACGGTCGGACACTATTTTTATGGGAGTCCGACCGTTGTTTGTTGGATATATTATTAATATGATTATTTCACTTCCCAGGTTTCTCCGGCTAAAATCATGTCACGGAGAGTACGGAAGCCTTTCTTTGCACGCACGGCTGCCACTTGCTCATCAACGGAGTCATTGTAGGTGGGAGCATCAACATCGCGGATAACACCAACGGCGAGGGGTAGGGTGATGCCGTCCATCATGGCGAGCTGCTGATGTAGGAAATTTGACGGGCAGTGAGCGTCATGCACCAATACGTCGTCGATTGTGTAGCCGTCTTCGCCAACAGTCACGCTCTTAAGTCCGAAACCATCCTGCACAATACCCTTGTCCATGTTTTTGCCATAGAGCATCTTTTCTCCGTGGCGAAGATGGATGGTGCGATCAGCACGCACTTCCTTATCGGTGATCGGGTTGTGGA
>CAZJKZ010000081.1:5266-11893 GCA_964546885.1 uncultured Bacteroides sp. | reverse complement strand
CAAATGGAAGTATTTTAAGCTATCCTAAACAATTGAAGCAACATTTGCCAAATCATTCTCTTTTGTCATATCAGCAGCTTCTGGTACCAGCCTGACCCACAGGCAGCCTCATACCCACTTTCATTTATAAGAAAATGATTAATACTAAGTTCCTATTTACCCTATTAAGCGTGGCACTATTCATATCTATAACCACGAAAGCCGCCTTGACAATGGCGTATGTCTCTATAGCCGACAGAGAGTTCTGGCCTGTAGAGTATAATAGCGCCAAGATAAGGCAGGCATGCATAGAAGTACATGGCGAGGAGTGGGTGAAAGACAATATAATACTTGACCGAAAGTACTGCTCAGGGTCGTTATTCCTTAGCAACGCCAATTTCATGGAGATATCATGCAAGATGGCAGACCCCAAAGATCTGCTAGCGCTTAAGGCAGTGATTGACCACATGGCTGCCAACAACGATACTCTATATATAGGAGTCAAGGACGAGTATTTTGACAAAATGTATACCAACGTTTATCTAAATAGCAAAACATCATATAGATGTCCTTATTCAATAACGTCAATGTATTCGGTATTGAACCCTATAGGACATTTTTTACGAATTGGAGAAGTGACGGATATAGGTGAACCGGATTTAACAATTGCACAATTCGAGACTTTTTATCTGGGAAATGGATGTATTACTGACCTAAACTACATCAATAAGTATAAAGAAAAATGCAAAAAAGAAGAATACATGGATCTTTCGTACTGGCATTTCGACAAAGAGAAGGTGAGACAAAGGGACATTGACCTTTACTACGATTATACAGTCGCTTGTGACAAACTTCTTCTAAAAACACACCCTAAACGCATAATACCTATTGACGTTGATTACGACTATACTCCTAATGAAAGGGTTATATACATATTAGATGGAAATGTCTTCATTGAGCCAGATTGAAAAGCTATAAATAAGCCAGGCGAAATCCACGACGCACCTATGGACTACCGCATGTTCAGAGGCTATCTTGTGGCTTCCGAAAGCAGACTGATTCTAAAGTTAACTCTAAAGATAAAATAAACGTTAAAAAATTTTTGCGTATAGAAATTTATTTGTAAATTTGCATCGCAATTGCCCAGATGGCGGAATAGGTAGACGCGCTGGTCTCAAACACCAGTGGAGCAATCCATCTCGGTTCGATCCCGAGTCTGGGTACCATATCTTTTTTGTTTTACATAGACGCGCACGTGGCGTAATTGGTAGCCGCGCTAGACTTAGGATCTAGTGTCGTGAGACGTGTAGGTTCGAGTCCTATCGTGCGCACTTTTAGCTTCCACCTTGCCTCTTTCAGGCAAGGTGTTTTTTTTATACCGTTACTACAATTTTGCCAATTTGCCCACGCTTCTCTGCAAGCTCGTGGGCATCGGCTATTTGCTCAATAGTAAATTTGGCAGCTATCACCGGATGAATATCACTCTCATCAATTAACTTCATCATGTCATCGATTTGCGTCTGCGTCGGTGTATTGCTGTAGAATCCCGTGAGGTACACACCCGACGGTATTTCCTTTATCGGATCGAAATCCCTGAGCGATAACACATTACCAAGAAGTCCTGTATGACATACAATACCATGCAAAGCAGTGACTCGCAATGACTCAAGGAGCGTGGCCGCGCCAATTAGTTCAAGTACTTTAGTTGCGCCCCGAGGATGCTTTTCAAGAAACCGGCGACGGAAATTATCACCCTCAAGCTCAACATCGTCAGCTCCAACCCTACGGAGCACATCGGCCTTACGTTCACTCCGTGTAGTGGCAATCACTCTCGCACCCATAGCCTTACCGAGCTGTATAGCTGCCAGGCCTACGGTAGAGGTTGCTCCTCGGATAAGCAATGTATCGTCCGGTACAAGTTGCAGGGACAATGAGAGCGAACCGTATGCAGTATAGAATGTTTCCGGAATAGCGGCAAGTTCATCCCAATCAAGAGAGGAATTCACAGCGAACACGTGGCTTTCCGGCAGCAGAACATATTCGGCATAACTGCCGTTGAAGCTTCGCCCCATCCCACCCATTAGGGCTATTACGCGTTGTCCGATATGAAATCGGGAGTTTGAGCCATCTACTATCTCTCCTACACATTCAATTCCGGGAATGATGGGTGTGTGGATATATGGCCGATCAGCCTCAAACTGACGTAGCAATACCTCGGAGTGATTGATACCAAAGGCTTTTACATGTATCAACACCCAGCCCGGTCGCACTTCAGGAATAGGGACATTACTTACGTTAAGGTCAGATGCCTTACACGTCTTAGATATTATAACTGCTTTCATATTTCTTTCCAACATTGAGGATCAGGCGCATAAAATGAGCGATGATAGCCATAAGCCACAGCCGGACAGCCCCGACAAAATCTTAACAACTCACACTTAGCGCATTTTTCGAATTTATCATATTGGCGGTATACCTCCATTTCCTCTCCGTTCCAAATTTCATGTATAGGCTTACGGAAAATATTGCCCACCACACTTTCAAACCTCCGACAAGCCATAACATTGCCGTTAGGCTGTATAGTAAAATGGCAGTCTCCACAATGGCATCCGTCATATATCGCATCAGGATCGCTGTCTTCGGGTATCTTAAACAATCCTTTCTCGTATAAATACAGTGTCCAAAGATGATCCTTGAGATTGAATACTGTATCAGCATCCCTATGCTCTTCAAACTTCTTCCATATCGTATCGAGAAAATCCCTATATTCCGAGGGTGAGATATGAGTGGACTTCTCTTCAGAGGTAGGACAATAACGGCCAAAAGCGAATACATCTACCTTCTCAGCCACAACAAGATCAATTATATCGGGGATTTCTTTTATATTTGTTCCTGACACAGTAGTCATCACTGCAACACGTATGCCGTTACGCCGCAGTACGCCGATCTTTTCTATAGTGGTATCAAAAGATCCCGGCTTTCTTATAGAGTCATGTGTATCACGCATCCCGTCAATAGATAGCTGATATTTCTGACATCCGTAATCCTTCAGACGGCGGCATACATCATCGGTAATATGAAAAGGATTGCCAAGGATTGTGAAAGGTATGTCATGTTCTTTTATCTTGGCAAGTATTTCCCAGAAATTACGATGCAATATAGGATCACCTCCAGTAATGTAAAAATATGGCAGACGATCCATCCTGCGGCACATTTCCACACACTGATTTATCACCTCTTCAGCTTTTGGCAACGGCATCTCAATAAGATGCGGATGTCCCTCAGAAAAGATATAGCAATGCTCGCAACGCTGGTCGCAGCTGTCAGTTATATGCCATTGAAAAGCGAAATACTCCATAGACCCTTATTTAAAACAGCCCCAATGCGGCATCATGAAATATACTGCATTGGAGCATATCAGACGATTAAATTCGTTTATTTTTCTCCGGCTCCACAAGCAGATCCGCATGCTGCGGGCTTTGGCTCGGGTTTTTCGTCACCTGCTCCACAGGCTGAGCCGCATGCGCCGGCGGGTTTCTTTGTCTCGGTAGCTGCACAGAGGTAAGCCTGTGCGGTGTGCTTTGCAGCACCGTTGTTGATACGTTTCATAATCGCATTAATTTGGGGTTAGTATTCAGTTTGTCAACGCAAATTTAGCAAATTAAGTTTATATGGTCAAGTATGGAAATTTTTGTGATTAAGTAACCTTTTTCTCGCTTTTATTGAAAAGCAATATATTAATAATCTGATATTTTTTAATTATTTTTTTTGTACAAAAGGGATTTGGATTATGCTCAAATTTACATTACCTTTGTGAACGGAAACCACCATTGACATGCTAAAAAAAGATCAACAAAACTCCATCATAGAAATTTGCCCTGTACGTAATGTGATAGCACGGTTCGGCAACAAATGGGCTATTCTCGTACTACTTGTAATCAGCGAAAACGATCATATACGTTATAATGAGCTTAGACGACAGATTCCGGATATATCTTCACGAGTTCTTTCCGGTACTCTGCGTACTCTTGAGGCAGACGGGCTTGTAAATAGGAAACTTTACAACGAAGTACCCGCTCGAGTGGAGTATAATCTTACAGACACCGGACGCTCGTTAATCCCCATCATCAAGCAACTCACAGAATGGGCACAAAACAATCTGAAAACGATTATAGCAAACCGGGGAAAAAACGAGTCTAATACATAATTCTATCACCTTATAACCCTCAACATTAGCTTGCGAATGTTGAATAAACGTAATATCTTTGCAGTAAAAAATAACACTGCATATGAATAGGATTATACTTCCTTTATTGACAGCGGCAACAGGTTTTTTCGCTCAAGCTGCCGCTCCTACACTTACCCCGGCCAATGGCTATCCGAAATTCGCACTTGGGGCCGACGTGTCATGGACCTCATATATAGAGGAAAATAATGTTTACACCTACTACAAAGAGGATGTCGTAACTCAGGATCAAATCACCTGTGTGTCCGACATGCTACACGACTATGGTATTGATGCTGTACGCCTCCGCGTGTGGGTTGACCCTACAGCGCCCATGGCTCTATCGGGCTTTTCTTTTGTAGATGAATATGGATATAAATATGATGAAATGTCTACTTTCGGCACATGCTCCGTGGATGAAATGACAGCATTAGCCATACGCTGTGCAGCTCGAGGTCAACGCATTATGGTGGTGTTCCAGATGTCGGACCAATGGGCCGACCCGGCAAGACAATTTATTCCTGCTTCCTGGAGCGGATGTACCGATGTGGATCAGCTCACCGATAAAGCTGTTGCCCACGTGAAGGAAGTACTGACGATTTTGCATGATAATAATGTAAATGTTACATGGGTACAAATAGGCAATGAAACCAACAATGGTATGCTGGAGTGGCAACTACCCAACAAGAGCGGCGAAGCTGTAAAGAACGTGCCTTTCGGATGCAAAGTAGCACAGACCTCGGCAAATATGCCTTCAGAGACTACACGTAATTTCGTGAAGGTGTTTAATGCCTGCTCTGACGCAGCTAAGGACATTTACCCAGAAACGAAAACGGTGATGCATCTCACCAAAACAGCAGAATGGACCACTATAAACTGGTCGCTCGGACTGCTTGTAAAAGCCGGACTGTCTAAGGATAAGTGCGACTATATCGGGCTTTCGCTCTACCCCGGAATTGATGACAGCCAGGAGGATTATACGAGCAAATGGCAGAAGTATGCAGATCTCGGCATTGAGACCATTGATAATATTTATGACAACTATGGCTTTCGTACTATACTTGCCGAAATTGGAATGAATAATGAGTATTCTCTGTCCGCCAACGTCAATGGATTGGCATCTGACCAACTTCAAGCTGCGTATATACGGCAATGTAATTCCGATGTGGAGGCTTTCACTCAATATCTCATTGAGAATCTGTCAGGTGACAACAGCACATGCGACGGTCTTTTCTACTGGGAGCCTGAAACGGATTATATGAAAGGATATAAGAAAGGAGCTTGTGTCTCCGCTACTCCGGGAGCCTCATGGTCAAGAACAAATGTCACAGCCAATGATTGGTGGTATACTATAAGGGATTTCTCAACTTTTCCTGATGGCGGCCTTATTCCATATATTGTCGGAGACACCGAATCTTGCATCGATATCACTATTGATGAGGACAATGCAGAATACTTCAACACCCAGGGAATGCTTATTACTCACCCCATATCCGGTATATATGTAAAGCGTCAGGGTAAAGTGGCAAAGAAAGTAATTTTTGACTAATCTGTTCGAAACACATAATATACAAATAAATTAAAGGGTTGCAAGTATTTATCGCACTTGCAACCCTTTCTATAAGAATTTATGTGGATTATTTCAATACCACCTTATGTGCTCTGCCGGAGATATTAAGTATGTAAACACCCTTAGAAAGTGTTGATATAAATTCTCGGTCTGCATTCTTTTTGAGAAGCATACCGCTCATGGTGTAAACATCGGCATTACCTTCTTTATTAATCAAAGATTCTATACCGGATAAACCACTAACACTGCAAGAAGCGCTAACTCCCGAACCATCGGCTGCAGTAGCTGTAATAACGGCTGTGCCCTCACTTAAAACAGTCACCACACCTTCTTCATTCACAGTAGCGACGTTTTCATCTGAAGATTTCCAGATAATAGTCTTATCAGTGGCATCCTCTGGCTCTACAGTAGCTATCAACTGAATTACATTACCAGGTTCTGCAGCTATAGTCTCTTGGTCAAGAGTAATACTTGTAACAAGTATAATCAATGGTTCAACAGTTACTGTGCACGTTGCCTCAATACCATTAGATGTTGTAGCGGTGATAATGGCTACACCAGCTTTGACAGCCGTTACAACACCTATCTCGCTGACAGCAGCGATCTCTGGATCAGAGCTGCTCCAAGTCACGGTCTTATCGGTAGTCATCTCGGGATCGATGGTTGCTGTCAACGTGATTGTCTCGCCTTCTACAAGCGACGCCTCAGTCTTGTCAAGTGTGATGCCCGCTGCCTCAATAATCTTGGGCTCTACTGTGATAACACACTCTGCCGTCAAACCATTGGATGTAGCGGCGGTGATTATTGCTGTTCCGGCTTTGACTGCGGTTACAACGCCTGCGTCCACTGTAGC
>CAZJKZ010000081.1:0-5166 GCA_964546885.1 uncultured Bacteroides sp. | reverse complement strand
TGATTATTGCTGTTCCGGCTTTGACTGCGGTTACAACGCCTGCGTCCACTGTAGCTACCTCTTCATCGGAACTGCTCCATGTCACGGTCTTGTCAGTTGTGGTCTCAGGATCGATAGTGGCGACCAGAGTCAAAGTCTCGCCTTCCACAAGCGACGCCTCAGTCTTGTCAAGTGTGATGCCCGCTGCCTCAATAATCTTGGGCTCTACTGTGATAACACACTCTGCCGTCAAACCATTGGATGTAGCGGCGGTGATTATTGCTGTTCCGGCTTTGACTGCGGTTACAACGCCTGCGTCCACTGTAGCAACCTCTTCATCGGAACTGCTCCAAGTCACGGTTTTGTCGGTCGTGGTCTCCGGATCGATGGTAGCGATCAGAGTCAAAGTCTCGCCCTCTACAAGCGATCCTTCGCTCTTGTCAAGGGTGATGCCCGCTGCTTCGATAACCTTGGCCTTTACTGTGACCACGCACTCTGCCGTCAGGCCATTGGATGTAGCGGCAGTGATCGTTGCCGTTCCGGCTTTGAGCGCGGTAACAACGCCTCCATCTACTGTAGCAACCTCCTCGTCGGAGCTAGTCCAAGTCACGGTCTTGTCAGTTGTGGTCTCCGGATCAATAGTGGCGGTAAGAGTCAGGTGCTCGCCCTCTACAAGCGATCCCTCGATCTTGTCAAGTGTGATGCCGGCAGCCTCGATGACCTTGGCCTTTACTGTGATCGCGCACTCTGCCGTCAAGCCGTTTGTGGTGGTGGCGGTAATCGTTGCCGTTCCGGCTTTGACGGCGGTAACAACGCCAGCTTCTACTGTAGCAACCTCTGAGTCAGAGCTGCTCCACGTCACGGTCTTGTCGGTTACGGTCTCCGGATCGATAGTGGCGACCAGAGTCAAAGTCTCGCCTTCTACAAGCGATGCCTCAGTCTTGTCAAGCGTGATGCCCGCGGCTTCGATAACCTTGGCTTTTACTGTGACCACGCACTCTGCCTTCAAACCATTAGATGTAGAGGCGGTAATCGTCGCTGTGCCGGCTTTGACGGCGGTAACAACGCCTGCTTCTACTGTAGCAACCTCTGCGTCGGAGCTGCTCCAAGTCACGGTCTTGTCAGTTGTGGTCTCCGGATCAATAGTGGCGGTAAGAGTCAGGGTCTCGCCCTCTACAAGCGATCCCTCGCTCTTGTCAAGTGTGATGCCGACGGCTTCGATAACCTTGGCTTTTACTGTGACCACGCACTCTGCCTTCAAGCCGTTTGTGGTGGTGGCGGTGATTGTTGCTGTTCCGGCCTTAACGGCGGTGACAACACCTGCTTCTACTGTCGCAACCTCTGCGTCGGAGCTGCTCCAAGTCACGGTCTTGTCAGTTGTCGTCTCAGGATCGATAGTGGCGGTAAGAGTCAGGGTCTCGCCTTCCACAAGCGATGCCTCAGTCTTGTCAAGGGTGATTCCCGCGGCTTCGATAACCTTGGTCTTTACTGTAACCACGCACTCTGCCTTCAAGCCGTTTGTGGTGGTGGCGGTGATTGTTGCTGTTCCGGCCTTAACGGCGGTGACAACACCTGCTTCTACTGTCGCAACCTCTGCGTCGGAGCTGCTCCAAGTCACGGTCTTGTCAGTTGTCGTCTCAGGATCGATAGTGGCGGTAAGAGTCAGGGTCTCGCCTTCCACAAGCGATGCCTCAGTCTTGTCAAGGGTGATTCCCGCGGCTTCGATAACCTTGGCCTTTACTGTGATAACGCATTCTGCCTTCAGGCCATTAGAAGTGGTAGCGGTAATCGTCGCTGTTCCGGCTTTGACGGCGGTGACAACACCTGCTTCTACTGTAGCAATCTCTGAGTCGGAGCTGCTCCATGTAACGGTCTTGTCGGTCGTAGTCTCAGGATCGATGGCGGCGGTAAGAATCAAGGTCTCGCCTTCCACAAGCGATGCCTCAGTCTTGTCAAGGGTGATTCCCGCGGCTTCGATAACCTTGGCCTTTACTGTGATAACGCATTCTGCCTTCAGGCCATTAGAAGTGGTAGCGGTAATCGTCGCTGTTCCGGCTTTGACGGCGGTGACAACACCTGCTTCTACTGTAGCGACCTCTGCGTCGGAGCTAGTCCAAGTCACGGTCTTGTCAGTTGTGGTCTCCGGATCAATAGTGGCGGTAAGAGTCAGGGTCTCGCCCTCTACAAGCGATCCCTCGCTCTTGTCAAGTGTGATGCCGACGGCTTCGATAACCTTGGCCTTTACTGTGATAACGCACTCTGCCTTAAGGCCATTTGTGGTGGTGGCGCTGATAGTGGCTGTTCCGGCTTTGAGCGCGGTGACAACGCCTCCATCTACTGTAGCAACCTCCTCATTGGAGCTGCTCCAATTTACGGTCTTGTCGGTCGCATCTTCAGGAGTAATTGTAGCCGTTAATTCAACACTACTTCCTTCTTCAAGAGTCACATCCTTCTTATCAAGAATAATTCCATCTACTTCAATTTCAGCTTCAGATAAAATAATCAATGGGAAAACCTCACTTATCCTATCACCATATTTATCATAGAATATGACATCATAGTCACCCGGTTCAAGTGTATAAGTCACTGGAATACTACCACTGATCGTCTGGTTTGCTGCTAATGTACCTATGTTAATTTCATTTTTGACAAGTTCTATCTCTGTTCCCTTTTTATATGTATACATCACAACAGCTCCTGTGTAGGGGATACCTCCTATATTCTCTATAGATAAATTACAAATTGTCTGAACTCCATTTACAATCTTACCATTTGGGGTATCCGGAGCAAAAGAGGATACTTGAACTTTAGCCTTCTCTGTCGGCTCACCTTCCCCGAATGAAATATTTCCATCTGCATCAACGGTAATCTCAATATAATCTGTACATCCCTGTGGGAAAAGTACAGGCTGCATATTTCCATCTGGTGTCTTAAAGATTAGATATGCTGTATATTTTCCGGCTGGTAAGTCAAAAGGAACGGCAACGCTAAGATTAAGATATCCAATTAAATAATTAAATGAGGATTCGGCTCCAATACTCGAAAAATATTCTTTACCGTCTGACGAAACAGCTTTAATGCGAAACTCCACACTTAAAGGTTCCGGTGAATAACTAACTACCATACCACCTTGATCGATAGATAGGAACAACGATATTCCTTCATTTCCATCAACTTTAAGTCCGTTAGTTGCATAGATGGGATACCACGCAGTTGAACCGGATACAGGCTTCTGTATACCCACGATTGCCGACTGTTCGGAATTATAACCTCCTTCAAATCCTCCTATGCCCTGATCCTCGGGATTGAGAGCTGAAAGTAGAAAATTGCCATCGCAATAGCCACCCCAACCCCAATTAATATGGTAATAGCCATCTTCATAACCGTCACAAATGAAACTATGACCGCCGTTTGTTGCTTGTCCGCTATAAATTACAGGACGTTTTGCAGCTAACTCTTCATATATCATATTCTCCCAATCTACATCGGAAAAATATATCCTATCTAATAAACGTACACCTTTATCATAATTGAAAAATTTATTTAATGCATATGGGATATAGGGGTCTTGCGCACCACTTGCCATCACTCCATATTGCATGTTCACACCAACACCACAAGCATACATCAACTTGGCTACCGCTGCCTTCTGTGGCTCGGTAGCATTATCATCATATGTATCGAGCATATTAGCCCAATCAAATGTTGTGGAACCATAATCAAAACTATATGTGGCACCATTACACTCATAGCTGTTACTTCCGGTACCAGAAACAGGATATTTATGGTAATTGATCACCTGGGCCATTGCAGTAGCGACACAACCGGTCACAGATTTCTCTCCATTTATTAGAGGACAGTCATTGTTATATGGCACACTCTGATCCCATTTAGTTTTAACAAGCGGCTCAATATTTGCTCTTGAAGCACGTTGCTTGACTGAGGAGCTACGAGATGCAAATTTACTCTCATTCTTAAAGAAGTAGTCAGCTTCATCAGTATACTGGCTAAGCCACCATTTCAATTCCGGTGAAGCAGTTTTGATATCAAACGCTCCATTGTTGGAATAACCCAAAAGAGCCGGCATACGGTCATCTGCAGAAGCAATGATAAAGCCGTTTGTCCCTTTGTTGAATACATACAAAGCCGGCGTTCCTGCAGCATTGCCGGTATACGTCAGTTCATACGAGCCATGACCTGGCATGCGCAAACGAACTGACGAACTCTGCACTCGGCTTAACGCCTGCTGAGGCGTCAGCCGAGCAGCGTCCACACCTTGTGTGGATAAGACAGTGAGGAGCAAAATCCCCAGCGTCCGCATAATGGTTTTGTAGTTCATCTAAGAATTATTGATAAAGTTAAAAAATTAATGATATTCTAATTATTCGTGTACCGGTTAATGAAGTGGCTTAGAGATAAGATATTGCCTAAATATTGTCATTTCAATTTGACTTCACAAAGTTAATAATTTACAACCCATAAAGTCAAATTTTTTACCTAAATAATTTATTATTTTCTCATATTATGCGAAAAGTGCATTGCTTCCCAGCAACGCACCTCCCTCATAACCAAAATTCAAGTATATATTTTTGTGCTTATGATAACCCTTGTTATGTAGAACCCGATAGCAATATTTAATTCATCATCAACAAATAAAATTAATGCCTACTCGGTATTCAGCACAAAGTTACTGATTCCCGTGCAAATTCACAAGCGTTTTAACATATAATATCGTTAATAATAATTAAAGGCAGCCTACTACATGCATCGAAAAGGGAATCCTGAAACATTGCGATGTTGAAAAGATCGTATATTTAAGGGATATAGTGTTAGTAAGTTAAGGGAAGAGGTAGTCCCGTAGGGACGAAATATAGTAGCCGTGGGTCACAAAGACCCACGGTAAATAACACATATCGGTGCTGTAGGTACCGAACAATCGCACCAACCGGGGAGGTATTCAGCCCCTACAGGGCTGTGAGCCGTTTGGTGGATTTGCCTACCGTGGGTCGCATGGACCCACGGCTACCATATTGGTGCCCAACGGGCACCGTTGGCGTATCGGCTGATATGACCTGTAAAGTGTATTGAAAAGGGAATCCTGAAAAGGTCGCATATGTAAGGGATATAGTGTTAGTAAGTTAAGGGAAGAGGTAGTCCCGTAGGGACGAAATATAGTAGCCGTGGGTC
>CAZJKZ010000080.1:0-12016 GCA_964546885.1 uncultured Bacteroides sp. | reverse complement strand
AGGCTACGAGGAGGGAGGCCAGCTGGCAGAAGCCGTGCGTCGCCACCCCTCCTCGGTGGTACTTCTCGACGAGATTGAGAAGGCGCACCCCGACGTGTTCAACCTGCTGCTGCAAATGATGGACGAAGGCCGCCTTACCGACAGCCTTGGACGCCATATCGACTTCAAAAACGTCATCATCATCATGACCTCCAACATAGGCACACGCCAGCTAAAGGATTTCGGATCGGGAGTAGGTTTCAACACCAAAGCCGTGGATAAGGACTACTCGCACAGCGTGCTGCAGAAAGCTCTCAACAAGGCATTCTCGCCGGAATTCCTCAACCGCATCGACGATATCGTGATGTTCGACTCTCTCGATAAGGAGGCAATCTTCAAGATTATCGACATCGAACTCGCAGGATTCTTCAAACGCGTGAAAGAGCTCGGCTACAGCGTGACAATATCCGACGCAGCCAAGACCTTCATCGCCGAGAAAGGCTACGACGCACAATTCGGCGCACGTCCGCTGAAGCGCGCCATACAGAAATATTTGGAAGATGAACTCGCAGAAATCATTATGAACTCCGAGCTTCAGCCAGGCGACGAGATTTATGTCGACTTCGATGAAGCCGAACAGAAAATATCGACGAAAATCAACAAACCGGCAGTCGAATAGGCTGGTCAAGACAATCTAAAAAAACGTCTTCACGAAGGTGAAGGCGTTTTTTTGTTATTTTTTATAAAGTTTTGACCCTCTATAAAAAATATAATTCTTATTTTTGCATAATTTTTATTTTACAAAGGTGAACAACAAGTTTAAGAAAATATGGGACAAGGCCATCGCAGCCTGGAACTACTGCACTCAGGGAGTGTGGGAAGACACACGCTCCACATTTAAAGTGGTGGTGGTAAAGACGCTTAACATAACGGCAAAATCGTTTTTAAGCACTGATATACAGACCCAAGCGTGTGCCATGACCTATCGCACTATGCTTGCAATCGTGCCGGCTTTGGCTCTCCTTTTCGCCATAGGGCGAGGATTTGGATTTCAGAATCTTCTGCAAGACGAACTGTACAAGATGCTTCCGAGCCAGCGTGAAGCCATAACCCACGCTCTCGAATTTGTGGACTCCTACCTCAACCAGGCTTCTGAGGGCATCTTTGTAGGGGTAGGCCTCGTGTTTCTGCTCTGGACTTTGATATCCCTAATAAGCAGTGTAGAGGACTCCTTCAATCTCATATGGGGAGTAAAACAAGGAAGAAGCATGTGGCGCAAGATAAGCGACTACACAGCAATGTTTCTTATTTTGCCCGTGCTAATGATATGTGGCAGCGGATTCTCGATATTCGTGAGCAATACTTTTGCCAACCTCTTTGATTTTCCTCTGCTCACTCCTGTATTTTCTGTCCTATTTGAGTTTGCCTCTTATTTGTTCACCTGCATGTTCTTCGCAGCTGTGTTTATGCTCATCCCCAATACAAAGGTGGCTATAAAGAACGCTCTCATAGCAGGCGCATTGACAGGCACAGCCTTCCTTATACTGCAATGGCTGTTTGTTAGCGGACAGTTGTACGTGTCGAAATACAACGCCATCTATGGCAGCTTCTCGTTCTTGCCCCTACTCTTGCTGTGGCTACAACTCGTGTGGGTGATATGCTTTACGGGATGTCTTATATGCTACGCCTCCCAGAATATTGTACAGTTCAGTTTCGACGACCAAATCCAGGACATCTCGCGTGACTACCGCGACCAGGTGATGATGGCGATAGCCACAGTGGTGGTACAAAACTTCACACATCAACGACCTCCCATCACCAAAGAGCAGATTACCCGTAACTACGGTATCCCTCCGCGACTTCTGTCATCAATAGTGGACAAACTTTGCAACGTGGGAGTAATATCATTAGTGGTAATTGACGAAAAACACGGAATCCTCGGTCTTCAACCGGCAATAGAGCCTTCAATACTGACTTTAGCTTTTGTAAGAACAAAGATACACGATGAAGGATCAAAGGATTTCATTCCATATTTTGACAAAAACTTTCCGGGTGTGATAGAATCAATAGAGAGCATTAATGCGGCTGTGACAAAAGCCACAGAGAATACCCTTCTGCAAGACATCGATATCAATATAAATATCAACCCCAATATTAACATATAAAACATTATCAAATGAAAAAAGTAATTGCTACTGAAGCTGCCCCCGGTGCTATCGGCCCCTACAGCCAGGCCATCGACACAGGCACTTTCGTTTACGCCTCCGGACAAATTCCTATCAATCCCGCCACAGGAGAAATTCCTGCCGGCATAGAAAAGCAGACTGAACAGTCGATAGCTAATGTAAAAGCCATACTTGCGGCAGCTGGTCTTAGCGTGGACAATGTGGTTAAAACCACTGTATTCCTCGCTGACATGGGAGAATTCACAGAAATGAACAAAGTGTATGCCCAGCACTTCACCGAACCCTATCCGGCACGCTCAGCCGTGGCAGTAAAAGACCTGCCCAAAGGCGTGAGAGTAGAAATCGAAGTGATAGCAGTTCGCTAAAAAACGTACAGTCGGAGCGCCTAAGCAGGCACTCCGGCTTTAGCAAACGGTTTTTATATGTTAATATCTACTATTTACCGACCACTGAATGTAATCTAAATACCAACTTAAATCCGTTTACCAATTTTCATAGAAAATGAGCAACAAACCCAATTTAAGCTTCTGGAAGCTTTGGAACTTAAGCTTTGGATTTTTCGGCGTGCAGATTGCTTATGCCCTACAAAGCGCACAAGTAAGCCGTATATTCTCCACTATCGGCGCTGACCCGCACGACCTCAGTTATTTCTGGATACTCCCTCCCCTTATGGGACTAATTGTGCAACCGATCATCGGCAGCTTGAGCGACCGCACCTGGAACCGCCTGGGACGCCGCCTCCCTTATCTGCTGATTGGAGCGTCAGTTGCCATTATAGTGATGTGCTTTCTACCCAACGCCGGGTCAATCGGTCTTAGCCTCGAACCATCACTATTCGGACTTTCTCCGGCAATATGGTTCGGATTGTTTATGCTGATGTTTCTTGACACCTCCATCAACATGGCTATGCAGCCTTTCAAGATGCTCGTGGGCGACTTCGTAAACGAAGACCAAAAAAGCCTCGCCTACTCCATACAAAGTTCGCTGTGCAACGCCGGATCTGTGGTGGGCTACGTGGCACCAATATTATTAGGACTCTTCTTGGCTCAGACCGCCCCCGAAGGCGAAGTGCCACCCACTGTGATATGGGCGTTCTATCTCGGCGCTATCATCCTGGCTTTATGCGTGATCTACACCTTTGTAAAGGTTAAGGAAATGCCTCCTCACGAATACGCCGTGTACCACGGAATCGAGGAGAAGCAAGTTAAAGCCGACGAGGAAGCCAAGAAAGAAGGCATTTTCAAGCTTCTCGTAAAGGCGCCCAAAGTGTTCTGGACTGTTGGGCTCGTGCAATTTTTTTGCTGGTCGGCCTTCCTATATATGTGGACCTATTCGACCGACGCAATCGCCGGACATGTGTACCATACACCGGCTACCGAAGTGGTGAACTCAATCACCATCAACGGCCAGACATTCGAAGACAACAACCTCTTCCAAGGCCAGACACCCATAGTGCTAAAAGGCATCGTTGACAATAATGCTCTCAACGCTTTGAATCCTGACAAGCCGCTAATCGTGGCCCATGGAGCCACCAACCATGAAGGCGAGTGGATATTCGTAGAAGACAAAGAGATGCCCGGAGCAAAGGTGGAAGACATAACACTTTCGACACATACAATACTTAACGCAGCCTCGCTTGAATATCAAAAATCAGGCGACTGGTACGGAGTACTTCTCGCAATCCAGGCTGTAGCCGCTCTGGTATGGGCTGTAATACTTTCGCAATTTAAGAGTCGTAAATTAGGCTACTCCGTCAGTCTCTTGATCGGAGCCGTGGGCTTTATTTCAGTCTATTTCTTCAACACCCCCGGACTGCTCGCCATAAGCTACGCTCTCGTAGGCTGCGGATGGGCAGCGATGCTGGCAATGCCGTTCACGATCCTCACCAATGCCTTGTCGGGCAACCATATCGGCACATACTTAGGACTCTTCAACTGCACAATCTGCATACCTCAGATTATAGCTGCCATATGCGGCGGCGCGATTCTTTCAATTTTCCCGACAATGAGCAACGGCGCACCCAACACGGTGATGATGCTTGTAGTGGCAGGTGTACTTCTCGCTCTCGGCGCCTGCGCTGTGTGGAATGTGAAAGAGACATTCGGAAGCCAACAAAAATAATTTACCCAACCATTATAATTAACCTTAATCCGCGGGGAAAGACTGACTACAGATTTTTTCGGCGGCTAATACAAAATAAATGATATGGAATCAATACGCCAGATATACAAAATAGGCAAAGGACCGTCGAGTTCGCACACAATGGGCCCCAGACGCGCGGCACAAAAATTTCTTGCCGACAACCCCGACGCTGCCAAATATGAAGTGACGCTTTACGGGTCGCTTGCCGCAACGGGCAAAGGTCACCTCACCGATGCAGCCATACTCGATGTGCTTCAACCCGCAGCACCTACCGAGATTGTGTGGCAACCAGACACCGTGCTACCATTCCACACCAACGGCATGACGTTCAAAGCCCTTGACGTAGAAGGCAACTGCACGGCGCAGTGGACAGCCTACTCGATAGGCGGAGGCGATATTGTGGAAGAAGGTCAAGAACGCAAACCACAAAAACGCCTATATCATAAGACCACGATAAAGGATATCTTGTACTGGACAACAGAGACAGGCCACAGCTTCTGGGAATATGTGGAGATGTGCGAAGGTCCGGAAATATGGGATTACCTTAAAGAGGTGTGGGACGTGATGAAAGCCGCTGTAGAGAGCGGAATCGAAGCTGAAGGCGTGCTACCCGGCGGCCTGGGAGTGCGCAGAAAAGCATATAGCTACTATATGCACGCAGGCGGTCACAACGGATCACTGAAGAGCCGCGGACTTGTGTACGCCTACGCTCTTGCCGTGAGCGAAGAAAATGCGGGAGGTGGCACAATCGTCACTGCCCCGACTTGCGGATCGTGCGGAGTGCTTCCGGCTGTACTTTACCACCTCTACACATCAAAAAATTTCTCTGAGAAGCATATTCTTCGCGCCCTCGCCACAGCGGGACTCTTCGGCAACGTGGTGAAATTCAACGCATCGGTGTCAGGTGCGGAGGTTGGCTGCCAAGGAGAGATAGGCGTGGCATGCGCTATGGCAGCAGCGGCTGCCTCACAACTTTTCGGCGGTACCCCCGCCCAAATCGAATACTCGGCGGAAATGGGTCTGGAACACCACCTCGGTCTAACCTGCGACCCCGTGTGCGGACTTGTGCAGATACCCTGCATCGAACGCAACGCATATGCCGCCGCCCGCGCCCTTGACGCCAACCTATACGCCGCATTCTCTGACGGACGGCACTCAGTAAGCTTTGACCGCATTGTGGAAGTGATGAAACAAACGGGCCACGACATACCATCGCTATACAAGGAGACCTCGCAAGGAGGCCTCGCTGTGATAAAATAGAAAACCAACCGAGGCAACAGTGATGGTGACACCCGAGATAAAACGACGGCTTCAATACCTATCATCCTTTCTCAAGGCCCTCACCACATCCACATCCGTCATCTGCATAGTGGTGCTTGTGGTGTATGCAGGCTATAATTTAAAGCCAAGTGAGTCACTGCTGCTCAGAGAGATACTTCGAGCTTGCATGGTGATATTCTTTGTGAACATAGCGTACCATATCTGCGCTTTTTTCAAGGAAACAGTACACGACAACAAATGGATTAAATGGATAGTAGACGCAGGAATAGTGATAGGTATCGGTCTATGGGTGTCACATGACTACTTGGGAATACGCCACACTATATTGAATACGCTCACCCACAAGAGCGTATTCATGTTTACGGCGTTGGCAGCTTACTCGATTGTAGAGTTGTGCTACGCACTGTCACGTATACCGGGACGGCGCACCAACCCGTCGCTTCTCATGGCATCGAGCTTTCTTTTATTCATTATCTTAGGGTCATTCCTGTTGATGCTGCCTCGCTGCACCTATCACGGCATCTCCTACATCGACTCACTCTTCATATCTTCAAGCGCAGTCAGTATCACAGGTCTTTCATCAGTAGACATACCGTCAACATTTACTCCCTTAGGCCTGGGCATCCTAACTATACTCATACAACTCGGCAGTTTGGGCATCATAACATTCACAAGCTTTTTCGCCTTATATTTCACAGGCAGTACGAGCATATACAACCAACTGCTGCTGCGCGATGTGATCTACTCCAAAAGTATGAATGCTCTAATCCCCACCCTACTCTATGTCCTGGGCTTTACACTAACGATTGAGATAGCCGGAGCCGCCTGCGTATACCTTGTCGTGCCAGACACATTGGGGCTGGACACAAGCAACAAACTGATTTTTGCCGGATTTCACGCAATGTCGTCGTTCTGCAACGCAGGTTTTTCATGTATTCCCGGAGGTATGGCAAATCGTGCTTTTATGGAGTCGAATCAAAGCATCTACATAGTCACCTCCATATTAATTTTTGCCGGAGCTGTAGGATTTCCGATATTAGTAAATTTCAGAGAGATAATCAGATGCTACTTCAAGCGCATAGGACACAAATTTTTCCGAATAAGAAAAGGAGACCCCATACCTCTCCATATCTTCGACCTCAACACCAAAATCGTGCTTTGCACCACGCTAACCGTACTCGCAGTAGGCACTATATCGTTTCTGCTCCTTGAGTATGACAACACTCTGAAAGGCATGAGCGCATACAAAAAGATGGTACAGGCGGTATTCAACTCGCTCATTCCACGAAGCGCCGGTTTCGCGTCGGTCAACCCGGCAATGTTTCTTGACATTACACTCCTTTTGGTAATGATGCAGATGATTATAGGAGGTGCATCACAGTCGATGGGCGGAGGTATCAAGGTGAACACATTCGGAGCAATTATTCTCAACCTGAAATCTGTGCTTTACGGTCATGAGAGAGCCGCTGCCTTCGGTAGAGCCATAAATCAAGCCTCGATACGGCGCGCCAATGCCGTAGCACTAATATCGCTGCTAACACTGGCAGCATTCACATTCATACTTCTGCTTCTCGAACCAAAATTAGGCACTAAACCATTGGTATTCGAGGCCGTTTCTGCACTATTCACTGTGGGCTCATCGCTCGGAGTGACTCCGCATTTAGGCATGGCATCAAAAGCTCTGCTATCTCTGGCTATGTTCTTGGGACGTGTAGGCATCCTGTCACTCTTGGCCGGGATGTTGGCTCGCAGACCTGACTTCTCTAACCACTATCCCACCGACAATATAATCATCAACTAAACTGACAGAAATCACTGAAAAAATAATATATATTTATGAGAAAACAATTCACAATCCTTTTAGCTATGGCTGCAGCCTTACTCACAGGCCAAGCGCGCAATACGCTTGCCATCCCCTATCCGGAAGCTCCGAAAGACGGCACCACCGACAACTACTTCGGCACAAATGTATCCGACCCTTACCGTCCTCTCGAAAACGACACCGCATCGGCCACCAAGACGTGGGTAGACGCAGAAAACGCCCTAACACAAGCCTATCTCTTGCAGATACCTTACCGCCAAGATATAAAAAATCGCTTGACTCAGCTCAACAACTACCATAAATATGGCCTTCCGTATCTGGAGTACGACAACATGTACTACATGTATGAAAATGACGGACTTCGCAATCAGGCGGTCCTTTACCGCATGAAACGTCCAGGCGACACACCCGAAGTGTTTCTTGACCCTAACACACTGAGCGACGACGGCACTGTGGCACTCACAGGCGTGTTCATGTCGCCAAACGGCAAGTACACTGCATACACTATATCGCGCAGCGGCAGCGACTGGACAGAAATATATGTAATGGAGACAGCCTCACGCAAGCTGCTACCCGACCACATAAAATGGGCAAAATTCACAAGTGCGTCTTGGCTTGGAGACGAAGGATTCTATTACAGCGCATATGCCGCCCCTGAAGAGGGCAAAGAATTCTCCAACGTAAACGACAGCCACAAGGTGTACTTTCACAAAATCGGGACACCACAAAGCGATGATGTCGTGTTCTATGAGAATAAGGAGAACCCACTGGTTTTCGTATCAGCAAGTGTTAGCGAAGACGGGGAAGCAATCTTTATTTTTGAAAACGGCCAGGGCAACGGCTCGGCTCTTAAAGTGAAGGACCTTCGTAAACATGACGCACCGTGGCAAGTGATAGAGGCATCGCAAGACTATGAGGTAAACCCAATAGACGTAATAGACGGCACTATATATATGTCAACGACAATTGGCGCTCCTCTCGGACGCATCGTGGCAATACCTCTCGACAAAGCATCCAACCGTAAAGCATGGCGCAATGTGATAAACGAGCAGAGCGATGTGCTCTCCGACACCGAAATGGCTTCTGACAAATTGATAGTGACATATGACAAAGACGCAGCCAACCGAGTATATGTATATTCTCTCAAAGGCAAACTTCTCAATGAAATAGAACTTCCTACCTACGGAATGGCTTCGATTAGCTCATCAAAGAGATCAACTGACGTGTACTATTCGTTCTCATCGTTCGCTTATCCGTCAGAACAATATATGTACAACCTCAACAACGGAGTTTCCACTCCCTATCGTCAAACAGCTATCAATGGATTCAATCCTCAGGATTATGTGACAGAACAGGTGTTTTATCCTTCGGCAGACGGCACAAAAATACCAATGTTTATCACATATAAAAAAGGTCTTAAGCGTGACGGCAAGAATCCTGTGTACCTCTATGGATACGGAGGCTTTAACGTGACACTCAACCCTGGCTTTTCAGCCAACCGCATATTATGGCTGGAAAATGGAGGCATATATGCTCAGGCCAATCTGCGCGGTGGAAACGAATACGGCGAGCCTTGGCATCAACAAGGCATAAAGACCAATAAGCTGAATGTGTTTAATGATTTCATCGCCGCTGCGGAGTATATAATAACTGAAGGCTGGACCACAAAAGAGCTGATGACTATAGAAGGCGGCAGCAACGGTGGCCTATTGGTAGGAGCATGTGTAAATATGCGTCCCGACTTATTCAAGGTTGCTATCCCGCGTGTCGGCGTAATGGATATGATGCGCTACCACCTCTTCACCATCGGATGGAACTGGGCATCGGACTACGGCACATCTGCCGACTCTAAAGAGATGGCCGACTACCTCCTAAACTACTCGCCTATGCATAACATAAGCAACAACGGCACTCCCTACCCTGCCATCTTAGTGACTACGGCTGACCATGACGACCGTGTGGTGCCTGCACATTCATTCAAGTACGCCGCCACACTCCAAGCTTCAAACACAGGCAGCGCTCCCAAGCTAATCCGCATAGACTCGAAAGCAGGCCACGGAGCCGGAAAACCCATCTCTAAGATTATTGAAGAATACACCGATCTTTACTCATTTATCTTCTTCAATCTTGGTATTACACCAAAATGATGTAAATTAACTATTTATATGAAATAGCGGGTCTCCCAAACAAGAGACTCGCTATTTTTTTAATAAAAATATATGAAAAGTGTAAAAAAAAAGAGAAAAAAATTTGCTATTGTTGTTGTTTAATTATTACTTTGCAAAATCAAATCGAATAAACGCAAGATTTGACTTGCAAACCATGAACAAATAAACGAAAACAATATATCATGATCTTTAAATTTAGAATAGCCTCCGATGAGGTAAACAACTTTAGACGCGAAATCAGTATTGACGGAACAGCAACCTTCGAGGACCTGAAAAATGCCATATGTGACAGTGTGCAATATGACAAAAACCAAATGTGCTCGTTTTTCATCTGTAACGATGACTGGGAAAAAACAAAAGAAATCACCCTCGAGGACATGGATACAGACGACGACCAGGACGTGTGGCTGATGGACGAATGCGTGCTCAGCGACTATCTCGACGACGAAGGCCAGAAACTGCTCTTCACTTTCGACTACATGACCGACCGCTCAATGGCAATGGAGCTTACAGAAATCGTAACCGGTCGCGTGCTGAAGGACCCCGTTTGCACCCTCTCGTTAGGCAATGCTCCCGCTCAGAACGTTGACCTCGACGCCTATACCTCGGAACTCGACGCAAAAGCCGCTAATACATCTATCGGCATTGACGACCTTGATGAGGATTTCTACGGCTCAGACGAATATAGCGAAGACGAATTTGATGCCGAAGGTTTTGGCGAAATGACGGAAGACAACTTTTAAGCCTACCAAACATAAGTACATATCGTGTTTAGTCTAATAGATGCCACATACCTCTCTTGGCTCTATTATGTCCTTACAGTGGCCTATTCGCTTACAGTGATAGGCATAATAATAGTAGTGCTTTCAGAGAATCGTAGCCCGGTGAAATCCCTCGCCTGGGTTACAGTACTTCTTTTGCTTCCTGCTTTTGGCATCATACTATATTTTGTATTCGGGCGCAGCATAAAAAACACCCGAATGATTTCACGCAGCAATCGACGCAAGCTGCGCAAGAAAGACTCCACAGGGAAAAAACTGTTGATTTCGCATCTTGACCTGTCTCAGGAGTCGAAACAGCTGATAAAACTCACCAATACTTTGGGAGGATCGATATTCTATATCGACAACGACTGCACTGTGTATACCTCCGGCGGCCAGAAGATTGAGGCACTCTTTCAGGATATAGCTAATGCCGAACACTACATATATCTCCAATATTATATTATTGAAGACGATGCCACTGGTATGAGACTAAAGGATCTTCTCATACAAAAGGCTCAACAGAATGTCAAGGTAAAGCTAATATATGATAATGTGGGATCGTTTAAAGTAAAGAAATCTTTCTTCCGAGACCTTCAAAACGCAGGTGTGGAGGTAGATCCATTTTTTAAAGTGGTGTTTCCTCCTTTTGGGACACGCATCAATTGGCGCAATCACCGCAAAATTTGTGTTATTGACGGCAAGATAGGATATATCGGCGGAATGAACATAGCCGAGCGATACATAACGGGAGGAAAATTCGACTCTTGGCGAGACACACATCTGCGTATAACAGGCAGCGCCGTTTTATCACTTAAGTATTCGTTTGCCGTAGACTGGTCCTTCACGGGGAAAAAAGAACTACTCGATGAGCAGGAGCCACTTCCAGACACATATCCACATGTATCGCACCCTACACAAGTGATGCAGCTACTTACTTCGGGTCCTACTTTACACTGGAACACTGTGGCAATTCTCTTCAACCGAGCGATTGCTTCGGCTAAGAAACGCGTGTTTATCCAAACGCCCTATTTCCTCCCCACAGAAGGTCTACTCAAAGCACTTCAAGCAGCATCGCTATCGGGGGTGGATGTACGAATAATGATACCAACGGTAAGCGACTCGAAGATGCTGACCTACGCGTCAGCGTCATACGTGAACGAATGCCTCAAAGCAGGAATGAAAATATACTCATACGACGCAGGAATGCTTCACGCTAAAACGATGATTGTAGATGATGAGTTTGCAAGCGTGGGGTCCACTAATTTTGACTTCAGGAGCTTCGAACACAACTTTGAAGCAAATATGCAGGTTTATTCCAAAGCCTTTAATGCACAAATGGCGGATATATTCTACAATGATATAAAATCTTGCACTCGAATACTGCCCACCGAATGGAACAAACGCCCTATCACAAAAAAAGTGATGTCGTCGATTACAAGGCTTTTGAGCCCAATTCTTTGATTATTCACTAATTATGAGCTTTTAATGAGAATCGGTCAATAAAAAACATCAGTTTGATTGAAAAAAAGTGTCGAAAAAATTTGCAGATTCAGAAAAAGTGCGTACCTTTGCATCGTCAAACGCAAGAGAGCGCAAATGACAAGCCTAAAGGCAGAAAAATGATGCGAAAATAGCTCAGTTGGTAGAGCACGACCTTGCCAAGGTCGGGGTCGC
>CAZJKZ010000079.1:0-12319 GCA_964546885.1 uncultured Bacteroides sp. | reverse complement strand
ATAGTCATATACACCTTACATTAAAGATTCGGAAGAAGGGCAGTCAGGACCGATGGTCACATCTTAGCCGGGAACATAACCTGCCAATTCAATAGCCTTGATGATAACGTTAAGTGCATCTTCTGTTCCGTCGAGTGTGGGAGCGAAACCACCTTCGTCACCTACAGCTGTGCTGAGGCCACGATCATGAAGCACTTTCTTGAGGTTGTGGAATACTTCCGTGCCCATACGGATACCTTCCTTGAAGCAGCAGGCACCGATAGGACGAATCATAAATTCCTGAAAACAGATGGGGGCATCGGAGTGAGCGCCACCATTGATGATGTTCATCATAGGAACGGGAAGTACGTATGAATTACAGCCACCGATGTATTTGTAAAGAGGAAGGTCAAGATAGTCAGCAGCAGCTTTAGCAACAGCAAGTGAAACACCAAGAATAGCGTTTGCACCGAGATTGCTCTTTGTGTCTGTGCCGTCGAGAGCGATCATAGTCTCATCAATCTTGATTTGGTCAAGTGCGCTCATTCCAACGAGTGCGTCGGCGATAGGACCATTGACATTAGCAACAGCTTTCTGAACACCTTTACCCATATAGCGTGATTTGTCGCCATCACGAAGTTCGAGTGCTTCGTTTACACCGGTAGAAGCTCCGGAGGGAACAGAAGCACGGCCACGTGCGCCTGATTCGAGGATTACGTCAACTTCTACCGTGGGATTGCCGCGAGAATCAAGGACTTCACGACCGATAATTTTTTCAATTTTCATATTGTGTTAAACTTAAAAAGTTGGTTATATAATGTTATGATATTTCTCTTTAGCTTTTGTGCAAAGTTACTATATAATTATGTTACCTGCAAGATGATTTTTCATATTTCTGAGAAGCATTTTGCCCAATCCATGTAAGGCGCTTCCACAGATATTCCAATGGACCCTGCCGGAAACACGACAACCACAGCTTGCTTGCCGAAGTCAAGACACAGATTACTCCGATCGACACAACAAAAGATAATGTATTGCCACAATATCGATACAAACCAAATCCGAAATTATAAAACAGGATTACGCCTATTATAGATTGTACTATATAGTTAGTCAGCGACATACGCCCCATAGCAATTGCCACTCGCTGACACTGCCACCCGTCACCGGCCTTGGACCAAAACAAAACGAAAACAGCCACAAGCATAGCCATAAAACAAAAATTGGCAGGCATATTGAGTGCTATACCGATATGGCTTGTCCATGTGACATTGTCACACACCGGCGGGAGCAATATATTGAGCATATAGAATAACGCCCATAATGGCACAGACACCATTACCACTCGCTTCCAGAACCGCAATGACTGTGCGGAGTATTGAAAATATTGCTTGCGCCCGAGCCACATTCCCAACATAAACAATGCCGGAGTCTGCGTGATACGGCCGGCTTCCACCTGCCAGAAGTTGGAATACAGCTGACCGTTGCCTATATTATCCGACAATGTCTGCCATAAATCGCCATGCATGGCTATCTGCTCGGCTTGAGCCGCATATACAGCGAAACGGCTGTTAGTGTCTATATAGGCCGGATCACATAAAGCGGTAATTATATGAGCCCAGTCGACGGGCTGAAGCAGCAACACAAGCGCTATTATCAGCAATGTCCTGTTGCTCAGCGAAGATGCAGGGATAAGGAATAACCCACAAAACGCATAAAGCAGCAAGATATCGCCATTGTAAAACAGAGCATGCAATTGCGCGAAGCCCGCAAGAAGCACCATTCGCCATGCAAACCGCAATCGGAAATCACACCCGCGATTACGGGAGTTTCGCATCTGGATAAAGAAACTGAAACCAAACAGCAGCGAAAATGTAGCATAAGCTTTCCCGGCCAGAAAGAACCATAATAATTCCCCTACATTTCCATCTAATTCATTCAACCATTGAGGCTGCCACTGAGGCACATAAAAACAATTATAATGCTCAACGCAATGGAGCATGATAATAGCCATGAGAGCGAATCCGCGAAGCGCATCGACCACTCCAAGCCTTTGCACAGGGCGCTGAACTGAATCAACAACTGTCATATCATATATGAAATATATTACAAAACAAATATAAGCCTGATATAAAACAGACTTATATTTGTAAATATTTATTTGTCAGGCGATATGCCTGACAAAATCATTATTCAGCTGCGGGAAGCTCTTTTTCTTCAGAAACTTCAACAGCGGGAGTCTCTGCTGCAGATTCTGCTGCCGGTTTTGAAGAGCGACGGCTACGACGGGTACGTCCCTCTTTCTTGGCTGATTTTTCTTTGAGCATATTTTCATTATAATCAACAAGCTCAATGAAACACATCTGAGCATTGTCACCCAGACGATTGCCGGTCTTGAGGATACGAGTATAACCTCCGTTACGTTCAGCGATTTTAGCACCGATTTCACGGAAAAGTTCGGTCACAGCGTATTTGTTCTGGAGATAGCTGAACACGAGACGACGGTTTTCCATCGAGTCAGCTTTAGCACGATTAATCAGAGGCTCGGCATACATACGGAGAGCTTTCGCCTTAGCCAAAGTTGTGAATATGCGTTTGTGCATAATCAGAGATATGGTCATATTGGCGAGTAAAGCGTCGCGATGGGCTTTCTTGCGGCCGAGATGGTTGAATTTCTTATTATGTCTCATCGTTTATTCTTTATCTAATTTGTATTTTGAAATGTCCATGCCGAACGAAAGGTTCAAGCTTGCCAAAAGGTCATCGAGTTCGGTGAGCGACTTCTTACCAAAGTTACGGAACTTGAGAAGATCGTTGCGATTAAATACCACGAGTTCACCAAGTGTTTCCACTTCAGCGCTCTTGAGGCAATTAAGTGCGCGAACCGAAAGGTCCATGTCAACGAGTTTGGACTTAAGCAACTGACGCATGTGAAGCACTTCTTCATCAAATTCTTCATTTTCCTCTTGTTCTGATGCTTCGAGTGTGATTTTCTCGTCAGAGAAGAGCATGAAATGATAGATAAGAATCTTAGATGCTTCTTTAAGTGCGTCTTTAGGAAGAATTGAACCGTTGGTTGTGATTTCGATAGTCAACTTATCGTAGTCGGTCTTTTGGTCTACGCGGAAGTTGTCAACGGTATATTTCACATTCTTAATAGGAGTATAGATGGAGTCGATAGCAATCACGTTGACGTCATCAGTATCTACTTCATTTTCTTCGGCGGGAACCCAGCCGCGTCCTTTATTAACGGTAAATTCAAGAGTAAAATTAGCGCTTGCGTCCAAATGACAGATTACAAGATCGGGATTGAGGACTTCAAAGCCTGTCAGAACCTTATTGAGGTCTCCTGCCTTGAACTCTTCTACACCTGACAATGTGATGGATGCTTTTTCAAATTCGGTGTCGTCCACCACCTGCTTGAGATCAACTTTCTTGAGATTAAGGATTATGTTGGTGACATCTTCCTTAACGCCGGGCACAGTATCAAATTCATGCTTTACGCCATCGATTTTTATCGATGAGATAGCGAAGCCTTCGAGCGAAGAAAGCAGAATGCGACGCAGAGCGTTGCCTATGGTGATACCGTAGCCGGGCTCCAATGGCTTGAACTCGAATTTGCCGAAACGATTATCGGCTTCCAACATCAATACCTTGTCAGGTTTTTGAAATGCTAATATAGCCATGTGGATCTGTCTTTAGAGTTTATTATTTAGAATAGAGCTCGACGATAAGCTGTTCCTTAATATTCTCGGGGATATCCTCACGTGAGGGGACATGAAGGAATTTACCTGCTTTTGCAGATTCGTCCCATTCAATCCAAGGATATTTAGAGTGATTGAATCCTGCCAGAGCGTCGGCTATCACTTCAAGTGACTTAGATTTTTCACGCACACCTACCACGTCGCCGGGCTGAACTGCATAAGATGCGATGTTGACAACCTGACCGTTGACAGTGATGTGACGGTGAAGTACGAGCTGACGAGCTGCTGCACGTGTGGGGGCGATGCCCAGACGATAGACTACATTGTCGAGGCGGCCTTCAAGGAACTGAAGAAGTACCTCACCGGTAATACCTTTCGTACGTGCAGCCTTGAGGAAGAGGTTATGAAATTGCTTTTCGAGCACGCCATAGGTGTATTTAGCTTTCTGTTTTTCACGAAGCTGAACACCATATTCCGAAGTTTTTCTTCTTTTGTTTTGTCCGTGCTGACCCGGCGGGAAATTTCTCTTAGCAAGGACTTTGTCTTCACCGAAGATAGGCTCTCCGAATTTACGTGCGATTTTTGATTTTGGGCCTGTATATCGTGCCATTTTGTATAAAATCGATTGAGAAGATTATTAATTATGCCGGCTTTACCGCTTATGGGCTAACTTGCTTGACTGAGCTGATTAGGAAAGTGCAGCCGCGACCAAAGAGAGGTGATGAAAAATTTGATCAATTTCACTCTGCGTAATCGCTCGCTCAAGGTTTATGCATCATAATGATGCGGCTCTGCCATATAAAATATATGTGATAAATGAATTATGAATCGGCTCCCGATTACACGCGACGACGTTTGGGAGGACGACATCCGTTGTGGGGCAGCGGAGTAACATCAATGATTTCAGTTACCTCGATTCCTGCACCATGTACGGTACGGATAGCTGACTCACGGCCGTTACCGGGACCTTTGACATATGCTTTCACTTTGCGCAAGCCCAAGTCATAGGCTACTTTAGCGCAATCCTGAGCTGCCATCTGGGCAGCGTAGGGAGTATTTTTCTTTGAGCCACGGAAGCCCATTTTACCAGCGCTTGACCATGAGATCACCTGACCTTCGGAATTGGCTAAGCACACGATGATGTTGTTAAAAGATGAGTGAACGTGAAGCTGGCCAGCTGCGTCAACCTTGACGTTTCTCTTCTTTGCTGCGACTGTCTTTTTTGCCATATTATTTTATTATTTTGTAGCTTTCTTCTTGTTAGCAACTGTTTTCTTACGACCCTTGCGAGTGCGTGCATTGTTTTTGGTGCTCTGGCCACGTACGGGCAAACCGATACGATGACGGATACCGCGATAGCAGCCGATATCCATCAGACGCTTGATGTTGAGCTGGATTTCGCTGCGGAGATCACCTTCCACCTTGTATTCGCTACCGATAACTTCGCGCACTGCGGCTGCTTGATCGTCGTTCCAGTCTTTTACTTTCAAATCTTTGTCCACACCTGCTTTTTCAAGTATGGTTTTTGCGGCACTGCGACCAATGCCGAATATATAAGTCAAGGCTATCTCACCTCTTTTATTTTGGGGGAGGTCAACTCCCACTATACGTACTGCCATAAATAGACTAATTTTTTTGCAAAATTAATAAATATTTTATCCTTGACGTTGTTTGTACTTGGGATTTTTCTTGTTAATCACATACAGACGTCCTTTGCGACGCACAATTTTGCTGTCGGGCGTACGCTTTTTTACTGAAGCTCTTACTTTCATGATGTATAGTTGTTTTTTTGATTTTATTATTTGTAACGGAATGCTATTCGTCCCTTTGAAAGGTCGTAGGGCGACATTTCTACTCTGACTTTATCCCCGGGCAATATCTTGATGTAGTGCATACGCATTTTGCCTGAGATATGAGCCGTAATTTCATGCCCGTTCTCCAGTTCGACGCGAAACATTGCATTGGATAATGCCTCGACGATTACGCCGTCTTGTTCGATTGCTGCTTGTTTTGCCATTCGATTAACAGTTAAATAAATCTATCTTGAAGTACCTGATATACAGGCTCGAAGCTGGTTAATATCTGTGCTTTGCCATCAATTACAGCCACAGTATGCTCATAATGAGCCGATGGCTTGCGGTCACGTGTACGACATGTCCAGCCGTCACGCTCTATGACCACATTGCGGCTACCGAGATTAATCATCGGCTCGATAGCAAGACACATACCGTTGCGGATTAATGATCCTGTGCCACGGCGTCCGTAATTCGGTACTTCCGGACTCTCATGCATCTTCTTGCCTATGCCATGGCCACACATCTCACGCACCACACTGTAGCCCCGATGCTCGCAATAGGTCTGTATGGCATTGGCTATGTCGCCAATACGGTTACCTTCCTTGCAAGCCTCGATTCCTTTGAAAAGCGACTCTTTAGTAGTACGGCATAAAGCGTAGACTTCGTCAGATATTTCACCCACGGGAAATGTGTAACACATATCGCCATGAAATCCATCGAGAGCCACCACCAGATCCGTACCTATGATATCACCTTCACGTAGCTGGTAATTCGAGGGAAAGCCATGAACCACTATCTCATTGACCTCACAGCATACTGCACCAGGGAAACCACCATAGCCCAGACAGGCTGCAGTGGCTCCGTGGTCGTGAATATATTCACGAGCTACAGTATCAATTTTTTGTGTGGTCACACCGGGAGCTATCCACTTGGCTATTTCGCCGAGAGTGTCGCTGGTCAGTGCGCAAGCCTTGCGCATGAGTTCGATTTCTTCCGGTGTCTTCAGATAGATCATTTATTTGAGCTATAGTTTATCGATTGAATTTAATAAGCACTTCCGGTGGTACGACCTTTGATTTTACCATCTTTCATCAGACCGTCGTAACGGTGCATCAACAGGTGGCTTTCAATCTGCTGGAGAGTATCAAGTACCACACCCACCAGAATCAGAAGCGATGTACCGCCGAAGAACTGGGCGAAACCCTGGCTGATGCCAAAGAAACGGGCAAATGCAGGAAGGATAGCTACTATGCCGAGGAAGAGCGAACCGGGCAGAGTGATGCGCGACAATATGCTGTCGAGATACTCGGCTGTCTTCTTGCCGGGCTTTACTCCGGGAATAAATCCGTTGTTGCGCTTCATATCTTCAGCCATCTGAGTGGGACGCACGGTGACAGCTGTATAGAAATATGTGAAAGCCACAATCATCAGGAAGTAAACGAAGTTATACCAAAATCCGTTGATATCGGCAAATGCAGCGAAGAAGCCTGAGCCGTCGGGATTAGCGCCAAAACCGGCCAAAGTAATGGGCACAAACATGATAGCCTGAGCAAAAATGATAGGCATCACACCGGCTGCATTAACCTTCAGAGGAATATACTGACGCACGCCGCCATACTGCTTATTGCCTACCACACGCTTGGCATACTGCACGGGCACCTTGCGTGTACCCTGCACCAACAGCACTGCACCAACAGTTACGGCAAACAGGAGGATTATCTCGACAAGGAACATAACCAGACCACCCTGTGAGCCGGTAGAACCGGGCATACGGCTTACAAATTCATAGAACATAGCTTCGGGCAAACGAGCGATGATACCGATCAAGATGATGAAAGAAATACCATTGCCGATACCGCGGTCCGTGATACGCTCACCAAGCCACATGATAAACATGGAGCCTGCCGCAAGCAATATAGTCAGATATATAACCTGAAACGCCGACATACTGCCTATACCTCCGTATTGATACTGGAGGTTAAACAGGTAAGCGGGAGCCTGAAGCAAAAGAATAAACACGGTAAGGTAGCGTGTGTACTGATTGAGTTTCTGACGGCCACTCTCTCCTTCGCGTTGCATTTTTTGGAACGAAGGGAGCACCATGCCCAGCAACTGTATCACGATTGACGCAGTAATGTAAGGCATGATACCGAGGGCGAATACCGATGCATGCGAAAACGCACCTCCGGAGAACATATCGAGCAACTGCATCAGACCGCTCTTGTCAGTAAATGACTGTAAAGCACTGATAGCACCCGAGTTGATGCCGGGAAGAAGCACGTAGCAACCCAAGCGGTAGATGAGTACCAGCATGAAAGTCACTTTAAGACGCTGACGGAGCTCCTCGATTGACCAAATGTTTTTAATTGTCTGAATGAATCTCATCGTGGTAATTAGATTTTAGAGATGGTGCCACCTGCTTCAGTGATAGCTTTTTCAGCTGCTTTTGAGAATGCGTTGGCTTCAACATTGACAGGAATGCTGATAACACCGTTGGCAAGGATTTTCACCAACTGCTTGCCTGAAATGAAGCCGGCGGCACGCAATTCTTCGAGACCTACCTTCTGGAGGTTACGAGCTTCGGCCAAAGCTGCTATTACTGAGATATTGATGGCTTTGTATTCTACGCGATTGATATTTTTGAATCCGTATTTAGGCAGACGACGCTGCAAAGGCATCTGGCCACCTTCAAAACCGATTTTGCGTGAATAACCCGAGCGTGATTTCGCTCCTTTGTGACCACGGGTAGAAGTCCCTCCTTTACCCGAGCCGGGACCACGGCCTATACGGGTCTTTGAGGTTACAGAGCCAACGGCGGGACGCAAATTATTTAGTTCCATAATAGTTCGTTGTTAGGAATGTTGACAATAAATTAGTTAGGCCTCTGTCACTTTTACCAGGTGACGTACTTTATCGACCATGCCCATCACTGAGGGGGTGTATTCTTTTACCACTGTGTGATGCATTTTTTTCAAGCCAAGAGCGTCGAGTGTACGCTTCTGCACTGCAGGGCAGTTGATACGGCTTTTGATTTGAGTAATTTTAATTTGTGCCATATTGGGTAAAAAGATTAACCGTTAAAAACTTTTTCTACAGAGATACCGCGGTTCTGAGCCACCTGAGCCGGTGAACGCATCTCGTCGAGAGCGGCGATGGTAGCTTTCACCAGGTTGTGAGGGTTGGACGAACCTTTTGATTTAGCCAACACGTCAGTCACACCTACACTTTCAAGCACGGCACGCATCGCACCACCGGCTTTCACACCGGTACCATGAGATGCAGGCTTGAGTATCACGCGCGAGCCACCGAATTTGGCCACCTGTTCGTGAGGTATGGTACCCTTGTGAACAGGCACACGGATAAGGTTTTTCTTGGCAGCTTCCACACCTTTGGCGATAGCTGCTGTGACTTCATTGGCTTTACCGAGGCCCCAGCCTACGATACCATCTTCGTTACCTACCACTACGATAGCTGCGAAAGTGAATGTGCGACCACCCTTGGTCACTTTGGTTACGCGGTTGATAGCTACCAGACGATCCTTGAGTTCGATATCGTTGGTCGATTTTACTCTATTATTTCTTTTTGCCATGTCTGTTTAGAATTTAAGACCGCCGTTGCGTGCGGCATCTGCCAATGATTTTACACGACCGTGAAACAAATAGCCGTTACGGTCAAATACCACTTCACTTATACCGGCTGCCTGAGCTTTCTGTGCGATAGCTTCGCCTACCTTAGCTGCAATTTCGCTCTTAGTGCCTTCTTCGATACCTTTCGATGAAGCTGCCACCAGAGTCTTGCCTGCGAGATCATCAACGAGCTGGACATAGATCTGCTTGTTGCTGCGGAACACTGTCATGCGGGGACGCTGAGCTGTGCCGGATATTTTACCGCGGATGCGGGTTTTGATTTTATTTCTTCTTTGTATCTTGGAGATCATGATTACTTCAGATTAAAGTTTATTTTGCACTTGCCGATTTACCTGATTTGCGACGAATGATTTCACCCACAAACTTGATACCTTTGCCTTTGTAGGGCTCGGGCTTGCGCAGTGAACGGATTTTGGCGCAAACTTGACCGAGGAGCTGCTTGTCATCGCTTTCGAGAATGATGAGCGGATTCTTGTTACGCTCGCTCTTGGTTTCGACTTTGATCTCCGGGGGGAGTTTGATATATATTGCGTGTGAATAACCGAGTGAAAGTTCCAGGACCTGACCGGTGGCATTGGCACGATAACCTACACCTACCAATTCCATTTCCTTGCGATAGCCTGTCGACACACCCACCACCATGTTGTGAATCAAAGCACGGTAGAGACCATGCTGGGCGCGGTGCTCACGATCGTCGCTCGGACGGGTAAGGGTAAGATGACCATCGGCGATGCTTACTGTCAGTTCAGGATTGATAGCCTGCGACAGAGTACCTTTGGGTCCTTTTACGGTTACTACATTATTGTCGACTGTAACTGTTACGCCGGCGGGTATTTCAATGGGAGCTTTACCTATTCTTGACATATCTGTATCCTCCTATGAATTAATAAACATAACAAAGTACCTCACCACCGATTTTCTTCTGGGCTGCTTCCTTATTGGTCATCACACCCTGTGAAGTGGAAAGAATGGCGATACCTAATCCGTTTAACACGCGCGGCATATCTTTGTAGCCGGTATACTGGCGAAGACCCGGACGCGACACACGCTTGAGATTTTTGATAGCGTTGACACGGTCTACCGGATCATACTTAAGGGCGATTTTGATTACGCCTGCGGGAGTTTCACCCTCTATAAACTTATAATTAAGAATATAGCCTTGTTCAAAAAGAATCTTGGTGATTTCTTTTTTCAAGTTTGAGGCAGGAATCTCTACTACACGGTGGTTAGCTTTGATGGCGTTCCTCAATCTTGTCAGATAATCTGCTATTGGATCTGTCATTTTATGTTTTGTTTAAATTGATTCGGGCAAGCCGAACAATATTTAATAATATCTGCGAATGTGTGTTCCGACCCACGGTCGGCAGCTCATTTACAGTGTGATTTATTGATGGGTTGAAGCCGGAGGGCTGAGAGCCGGAGTCCGAGGGCTTGCTTTTGTCTGTATAGATTACCAGCTTGCCTTCTTAACTCCGGGGATAAGTCCTGCCGATGCCATTTCGCGGAACTGGATACGCGACAGACCGAACTGGCGCATATATCCTTTAGGGCGACCTGTGATGCTGCAACGGTTGTGCAGACGTACACGAGAGGCATTTTTGGGCAGCAACTGCAGTGCTTCGTAGTCGCCTTCAGCTTTCAGGGCTGCTTTCTTTGCGGCATATTTAGCTACGAGTTTTGCGCGCTTAACCTCGCGGGCTTTCATTGATTCTTTTGCCATATACGAATATTATTTAGCATTTTTGAATGGGAGACCAAACTGCTTGAGCAGTGCATAGCCTTCTTCATCAGTTTTGGCTGAAGTCACGAAGGTGATGTTCATACCCAGAAGTTTGCTTATAGTATCGATGTTGATTTCAGGGAAGATAATCTGCTCGGTGATGCCAAGTGTGTAGTTGCCACGGCCGTCGAGTTTACCTTCGATACCTTTGAAGTCGCGGATACGGGGCAGAGCCACACGGATCAGACGTTCGAGAAACTCATACATCTTATCACGACGCAAAGTCACCATCACACCCACAGGCATTTTCTTACGGAGCTTGAAGTTAGAGATATCCTTCTTCGAGAGTGTTGCCACCGCTTTCTGACCGGTGATGGCTGTGAGCTCGTTGATAGCGGTCTCTATGATCTTCTTATCCTGAGTAGCTTCGCCAAGACCCTGGTTGATGACGATTTTTTTCAGGCGGGGCACCTGCATCACGGTGCTGTAGTTAAATTCCTTTTCAAGAGCGGGGACTATGCGCTCGGTGTAGTCTTTCTTAAGTGTTGCAGTACTCATTACTTAATCTCCTCTCCTGATTTTTTAGCGTATCTTACTAATTTGCCGTCGGCATTAAGACGACGTCCCACGCGAGTCGGCTTACCGGTCTTGGGGTCAAGAACACTGAGGTTAGAAATATTGATGGGAGCTTCCATCTTCACTAAGCCGCCCTGGGGGTGCTGTGCACTCGGTTTGGTGGCCTTGGTCACGATGTTGATGCCTTCGACCAGCGCAGTGCCTTTGCTCACGAGAACTTTCAGCACACGGCCGGTTTTGCCGCGGTCTTCACCTGAGCGGACATACACCGTATCACCTTTTTTGATATGAAATTTTGTCATTTCTGTGATTGTTTACTTAGGGTTAAAGTACTTCAGGCGCAAGTGATACGATCTTCATGTTGGTGGCACGGAGTTCGCGGGCTACAGGACCGAAGATACGAGTTCCACGAAGTTCGCCGGCGTTGTTGAGCAGCACGCATGCGTTGTCGTCAAAGCGGATATAGCTACCGTCGGGACGACGGATTTCTTTTTTGGTGCGTACAACCACAGCCTTCGACACAGTGCCTTTCTTGACGTCAGAGGAAGGAATTACGCTCTTGACCGACACCACGATGATGTCGCCTACTGAAGCGTAACGACGTCCGGTGCCGCCGAGCACGTGGATACACAGTGCCTCTTTAGCTCCGCTGTTGTCAGCTACGGTTAAACGGGTTTCAGTCTGAATCATATCTTAATTACTTAACTTTTTCGATTATTTCTACTAATCTCCATCTTTTGGTTTTGCTCAGCGGACGAGTTTCCATCAGCTTAACTGTATCGCCGACGCTGCACTCGTTGTTTTCATCATGGGCATGATATTTTTTCGACTTGTTGACGAATTTGCCGTAGATGGGGTGTTTTTCTTTCCATTTCACCATTACGGTGATGGTCTTGT
>CAZJKZ010000078.1:0-12331 GCA_964546885.1 uncultured Bacteroides sp. | reverse complement strand
ATCACAATGCCCTGAAAATAAATAGAGTACATAACTGTTATATGATAGCACAAAATACACATAAATAATGCACACACCATGCGATGAGAATCCTGCCATAAGGAAAACAAGAAACTTTATATCGCTCGGTTTTAGAAATGCACATTGTGCTCTAAGTCTGGTCACCACATTGTCACTGTATTTGTTGATGCACTCCTCTATTTCCATAATCGACTTTTCGCTCCGAAGCTCAGAAAGCTCCTTTTCTATTTCCTCTACAACCAGTCTCCTATCCAGTTCAGATTCGGTCCCAGCTGAAAGCTGGCGACAGAGTAGATTGAGAGTAATCCAGCTGCCTTTGTACAGCTCGTCGTACATTTGTATGACAGTAATTTTTTAATAAAAGGATAGATTCTTAAGAAGAAGCCGCAACAAAGTTTTATCCGACTTTAGCAACAGCACATTGCCGCTGTACTTTCGACTACAGTCCAGATGTATGTCATGGCGGTTTACATTTATCTTAAGTGTCACCTCATAGTAATTCCCGACATGATTATCCACCGTTATGCCCGATATCTTGCCCGATACCCCTATTTCTGCATGGGTGTCAGGAAACACAGGGGAATAAAGCGTCCCATCGCATCCATCCTCTGATGATATATATTGTAGCGTTTCCGGCGGCAACGACACAGCGACATTGAACGCGACGCCATCAAATTCCCCCTCAAACGGGTATTCCGCTGTTTCGGGCCAGCGGACATAAGCTGCCGCTGCAAGCATCCCCGCCACTATTAGAGCCATCACTGTCATGCCCCAGCGCACAATCGCCGGGGGCATGCGGCCCATCACCTCCTGAACCTCAGCGCTCAGAAGCTCTACCTCCCTGCCTTCACCGCTGTTTTCCCGATGTTCCATTATTTGCCAAGCTCAAGCTGGTTGATTACAAGATTGTAATATTTGCCTTTAAGGGCAAGAAGCTGCTCATGCGTGCCCTGCTCCGCAACCCGCCCATGATCCAGGACTATAATGTTGTCGGCATCGCACACCGTGCTAAGTCTGTGGGCCACCACCACCACAGTCTTCCCTTTGTAAAACTCATGAAGATTGCCCATTATCCTGCGCTCGTTGTTTGCGTCCAGCGCATTCGTGGCCTCGTCGAAAAATATGTAGCGCGGGTTCTTGTACACCGTGCGGGCTATTAGGAGCCGCTGCCGCTGCCCCTGGCTGATGCCGTTGCCCTCCATACCTATTTTGGTGTTGTACCCCAGAGGCAGAGAGTCTATGAACTCACGGATATTGGCAATTTCGGCCGATTTTGCAAGGCGCGCCCTGTCAGGCTCGTCATATGCCACGGCAATGTTGGCGGCGATGGTGTCGGAGAATATGAATCCGTCCTGCATGACGGCCCCCGTGTTGCTCCGCCAAAGGTGCGGGTTCAGACTGTCAAGCGGCACACCACCGACCAGCACGTGCCCTTTAACAGGCTTGTAGAAGCCAAGAAGAAGCTTCACAAGTGTTGTCTTGCCTCCCCCGCTCGACCCCACTATCGCGGTCACCTTGCCCTCGGGGATTCTCAGGCTCACGTTGTCGAGCACGCAGTCGCGGTCCGAGCCGCCGTAGCTGAACGACAGGCCCTCCACCACAATGTCGCCCCTGGGCGGGGAGCCGATTTTTTCAGGCGCGCCGCTGTCCTCGTCCTCGAGGCTGTGGATCTCGTTGAGACGCTCGAGGCTGATCCTGGCGTCCTGAAGCTGCCGTATGAAGCCCACAAACGAGTTGACGGGCCCGTTGAGCGCCCCCACTATGTAGGTGAGCGACACCATCATGCCCAGAGTCATGGTGCCCTCCACCACGCATTTGGCCGCTATAAAGGATATGACTATGTTGGTGGCCTGGTTGAAGAAGAGCGACCCGACCTGCTGTATCTGCCCCAGGGCCTGCCCCTTCACGCCTATTCTGAAAAGTCTGGCCTGGATGCGCTCCCACTGCCACCGCTTCTGGCGCTCACAGTTGTTGAGCTTGATCTCCTGCATGCCGTGCACCATCTCCACGAGGCTACTCTGCTCGGCCGCCGCCTGCTCGAAACGGCGTATGTCGAGCTCTCGGCGGTGCTTCATGAACACCGAGACCCACCCTACATACAGGGAGTTGCCAACAAGAAAAATCAGGAGTATGAGCGGATTGTAGACTGCAAGCACGAAGCTGAAAATAAAGAAGTTGACGAACGAGAAGAGGGCACTGAGCGACGAGCCGGTAAGAAACGACTCTATGCGGCTGTGGTCGCCGATGCGCTGCATTATGTCACCGGTGTTCTTGGCGTCGAAAAAACTGAGCGGCAGCCTCATCAGCTTGATCAGGAAATCGGATATCAGCGATATGTTGACGCGGGCGTTTATGTGCAGCAGCAGCCATCCCCTTATGAACTCAACCGCCACTTGTGAGGCCGACACCAGCAGCTGGGCTCCCAGTATGAGAGTTATGAAGCCCATGCTGCGGCCCCTTATACCAATGTCTACCAGCCCCTGTGTGAGAAACGGGAACACAAGCTGGAGCACGCTCGCCACCGCCATGCCCAAAAACAGCTGCAGAACCTCGCGCCGGTAGGGGTGGAGGTATTTCATGAAGAAGGACAGCGAGCGCCGGGGCTTGCCGCTTTCGTCTTTAATGGAGTAAAAGGCGGGAGTGGGCTCGAGGGCTAAGGCCGCCCCCCGCTCCTCGCCGTCCACCCTGGTCGACACCCAGCACTTCCTCATCTCGTCCTCCGAGTATGCGACTCTTTTCGTGGCTGGGTCGGCGATGTGGAATTTGTGGCCCGAGCGTGTCCTGCTCACCTTGTAGCACACCACAAAGTGGCGCTGGTTCCAATGGAGAATGCACGGCAGTGGCATCTCGTCTATCAGCTGCCGGAGGGATATTCTCAGAGCCACAGTCTTGAACCCGACTGACTCCGCCGCATCACTGATGCCGAGCATCGACACGCCTGCTCGAGTGATGAACGAGCGTTTGCGCAGGGTTTCCAATGTGTAGTCCCTGCCATAATGCTTAGCTATCATGCGCAGACACGTCGGACCGCAGTCCATAGCATCAAGCTGCCGGTAGTGGGGAAACTGGCTCATATTGAAATCTTGTTTCCAAACCATTCGTTTTTCAAATCCTCGTCTACGCAGTGATGGAGCGCTTTAGTTAATTTGGAATGAAAGGAAGGCATGTCGGTGGATATATATCCCAAGTTCAAACTCTCTATATCCGGAGTATAGACCCACCCCGGGGACGGGTTGAATACTAAGGGGCAGCATCCATGAGCTATGCATTCCATTATTGTGGAAGAGTAGTGGGCGATAGCCACGCGTGTTGAAGAGTAGACCTCGGAAAGGGGAAGAGAAGAGACATCAACTACATTATTGAATTTTGTTTCTATTTCTATCAAAAATTTCCCCTTAATCCTTGACTCCGGGTGAAGACGGTACATAATTCTTTTTTCAGGGTACCGGCCGGCGCATTCCGATATCAGCCGTAGCATCATTTCCTGAGTCCGTTCCGTTGCAATATAGTAAGGCCCCTGAAGGAAAAATGTAATGCAGTTGTGGGGACCATTTTTTATCGGATACGGGTAATTGCCCGCTATAATGCGCATCGACGGGTTGTACGGATGCCAAAGTTCTTTAAATCCCTGACCCCATGTAACCATGGCGTTGTATGGCATATTTTTAAAGGCGGAATGTATAAAGGCTGGCCACCCGTGCTGGTAGCAGACAGAAGTGGCGCCGCGAGACTTACAAATTGTCGCCCATAGCATAGCCTGTGTTTGGCAGCCGCACACACAGTAGAACTCGGGGGGGATAATACAACTATCCAACAACGCTATTGTATTGGCGTAAGAGAAAAAAGTGGGAAAATTTCGTTCAAGAAAGTCGTTGCGGTAAAGCCTTATTCTTGAGTCTACAAAATGTAAAGCTGAAACATTTTTCGGAAGATTTAACTTGGAATAGTCTATGTTGCTATCCGATACAACAATAGCCAGAGAAGCCTCACTCTTAATGAAGGGAATTATATATTCGGCCATACGCTGAAAATTGACATAATATACTTTTTGGCCTTGTAGCGGATCAAGCATTCTTTTCCAATTGGCAATAAGTGGATGGAATAAATCCAAATCTGGCTCATGAAAGAGTATATCTGTTTTCTTTGGTAGTGGAAGCTGTAGAATATGTTCCAATGCGTCTATTGCTGAATATCCATGATAGCGTAATAGGCAATAATTATCTCGAAGATTATAATTAAGAAAGTTAACATAGCAAGCCAATATAGATCCTACATTGTAAGGACCAACACAAGGGTATGGGTCAAGCTCATTAATCCAAGTATTGATTCTTGATTCAAGGGTGTTATAAAATTCGGATATGTACACTTCTTTTACCAAAATGTAGTTTATTTTTTCTTAGGTTGGACAGTAAAGCGGTACTGGATATGAAAGAGGACATATCGGGGGAGGACATTGGTGAATGTCTCAGTACGTCCCTTGGCATTTACGTTATATGTTACATTGCTCAACTGGTGAAGCAGGTCGAATCCATCGAGCATGAAAACCCATCTGCTCCCCTTAGGGGCGCATGTTAAATTTGTGTTCCACACCACATCGGTAGTGTTGAGCTCACTATAAGCATATCCCCGTCGGGTATACATATTGAGGTCAGTGGAGATGGAAAAATTATAAGGGAGGTCAATACGGGCATTAATTCCGTACTGTGCGATTGTAGCCGAGAAATTTTCAAAGTCCTGGCTGTCACTTCCTGTATTCCGGAAATCTATCTGACCAAAAATCCCGAAATTCTGACGACCAATGCGCCAATTTAACTTCACTGACTGGGAGATGCCAAGATTACCCACCATGCTTTTGATCGGAGTATTGGACCCTGCGGAAACTACGTTGACATCGCGAATATATCCAACATTGCTTACCGTGCTGATGTCAAATTGATCTTTGGCGCCAAATGTCTTGACTAATGAATTCATCAAGGCAGCGCTCCAATTGCCTGAGACGTTGTACATCCGAAATGTTCTTACACCTGACTCTTCATTATATTCAACTCCGCTTACAAGCGCATTCTCTGTAATCTCATAGGTAGCTGAGAGCCGGTTAGTCCATCTGTGTCGTCCCATAACACGCCGCTCCCAGCTCAATTCAATATCATTATTGAAGGCGTTTTTAAGAGACGGGGCACCTCCGTAAATATTAAGGGGATCACGATTGTCAGTGACGGACACAAGGCGACTGAGCGGCACCGGGCGACTGTTACGGTTGAATGTCAATTTATATCGGTTACGCCCCTTACGATAGCTTACGTACGAGTTTAGCAGCTCGATATTAAGGCTGTTGTGGACCACATTCTGATTATAATTTACCTGTCGGTAGTCCAGACTTCTCCATCTGTATGAGAAATACGGAGTTATCTGATATTTCCATTCACCGCCTGACTCTGTGGAGTACTCTCCGATTAGACTCATATTGAGGCTTACATTATTGCCTGTCTCGGTGGAAACGTAAGACTGGTTTTCGTCAAGAGTCGCAGGATAGCCATCTGGGAGTGTGCCGAATATTCCTGCGTCCTCCAGTCTATCAAGCTGATAAAACCGGGAGTCCTTTTTTGATGAAGAATGTCCATATCCGGGATTGAAGTTGAGGCTTATATCGGGAGTGGGTAGATATTCGTAGTTTAGGCCACCTCCCACATTCCATGAACGGTTAAGTGCATTGTTGGTATATGTGTCGACTGTACTGGTTTTACCAGTCTTGTTGTAATTGATGCTATAGCGGTTGAAGTCAGCACTGCTGTTATCGCTGTAACTGCCGCTGACCGCTACTCCATATAGATCTGGACTATGGCTTACCTTCCCGTCAAACTCCACTCTACCTGTCATTTTTAATGAATGTCCATTGCTCATTGATTCGGAAAGGGCGCTGTTCATCGTTATGCCGGCAAAAGACGATGCCTGCCCTGAATAAATTTCTTTTAACAAACTCTCCGTCAGTCCTTTTATGTCGTCGTTGAACATTCCCGATATCTCTTGTCCCATGTGGTCATTCTTGTTGTAGTCAAGGGTTTGGCTAATACCTATATACCTACTACCCGGGCGGAAATGCAGATTATTCTGAGTGCTTACCTCGAGATTGCGGGAGTGTGAATTGGAGAATCTGTTTTCATAATTCCTTTCCGCACCCACATAGTAAGTTGCATCTGCAGTTTGAAGCTGACGATTGCGCACATGCTTCACTATAGTGTTACCCGTAAACTCCCACCTGTCACCATTGATATTGTATGTGAGTCCGCCCATTTGTGTGCGCAAATCCCCGGGGACTTTGCTCCCTGAGAAATGATCGTTCTGCCCCGGCCTTCTACTGTCGTTTAGGTTATTGACGTTACCTATAAGGGCAACCTGCGAACGGACGGTATACCACATTCCGAAAAGGCGTCCGAGATAGCGCTCGTCGGTACCGACGCCTGCTTCGAGGTTGCAAACATATCCAGACATGTAGTCACGTTTAAGCCTGACATCCATTACGTATTGACTATCGCCGAGATCTCTCCCCGCAAGCCGGCTGAGCTCGCCATATTTGTCGTATACCGCAACATCCTTTACAGTATAGGCTCCAAGATTATTCAGCATCAGTGCATTGTCCTGGAAGAAATCCTTGCCGTTGAGAAGAAGGCTCTCCACGAACTTGCCGTTGACATAGATTTGCCCGTTGTCTCTTATCTCAACTCCGGGCAGCTGCTTGACCAAGGCGTCCAACATCGAACCCTCCGGAAGCTGAAAAGCGTCAGCATTGTATACCATGGTATCCCCTTTGATAAAGAATTTCACTTTTGAAGCCGTTACGCTGACCTCATCCAACATCTTTGATTTTTTATTAAAGATTAGGTCGGGAATCTCTCTCTCAAATTCACGTCTACCATACTTCTTCACTGTGAGCTCACGGATAATGTCATCGTAACCGGGAGACACGGCAGTAAGTGTATATGTGGCTGTTGAATCAGGGACTTTGAATAATATGGATACGATTTTCTTCATCTCACCATTAGAATTCACCTCACTTAATAGTGATACCTTGGCATGGATCGTATCGCAGCCAGTAGTGGAAACCAGCCAAGCTCTTACTTTACCCACAGCCAAGCCCGTCAGCTCCTCTTTGGCATAAGTTCGAATATAGGTGTCTTTGGCAGAAACACCCATTGTAATCAACAAACTCATAAGCAATGAGGCAAAAATAAGTCTAAAAGGCATAGTGTTTTTTTTTATTAGTTAGTGATTGATAATGTTTCCATAAATATTCGTCCAGCTCCTCTTTTATAAGGGGACAGTCATTGGCCGGTAGTCCTTTACCCAAACGCTTTATCCTTTCATACGGACATCCCCCATTACATACTGGATATAGTAGGCATGCCTGGCATTCATTGTCATAAAGAGAATCCGCGGAAACCTTGTACTTTATAAATTCTGTCTCGTTAGAAATGAGCCCGTCAATATTACCATATACTTTGTATGGGTTTCCCACGTCGTTCCAGCACCCGTATAACTCCCCTTCAGGACCAATAATAAACGAGCCCTGGGACTTGACTGCTCACTCTGACCTAAATGTCCCGGGATAAAAGCCTGAGAAGTCAAGACCTCTCTCATTGAATATGCCAAAGAGAAAGGATTGCCTTTCCCTTTTGTCAAAGATGCAGTGGGATCCTTTATCCGTGGAATCGCCTGTAAACGCAGGCGCGATATTGACACGACCATTGAACTCCTCTTTGAAGTAGTCGTATAGCGTTAGGAAGTCCTTTGCATTTTCAGGGTCAATGTTAACTCGTACACCAATTCTTATCTCAGGGGCATTTTCTACCAGCGTGTGAATTGATTGAATTATCCGAGCGTATGTTGGACCTCCGTTTTTAAGATGTCGTCGTTTGTTGTGTGCTTCTTCCGGCCCGTCAAGCGTAATCTGAAGGTTTCCAATCCTAAGCTGGGGCAATTTTCTTGATATCTCCGGAGTCATCAGATACCCATTTGTAATCATCCCAGCTCTATATTTAAGCCCTAAATCCAGAATTTTGGATGATAGAGACTCAATTCGGTTAAACGCCAGTAAAGGCTCTCCACCAAACCATGTTACACTGATAGACTGAGCAGTCTTGTACGACTTTATGAACTCTACAATCTTGTCTTCAACCTCGGGTGTCATGGTCTTGCCGCTATGGGTGTACTCGAAACAGTAGGGACACGCAAAGTTACATGATAGAGTAGGGTTTATTGTTAGAACAAGCCTGTCTCGTCTGTAGCGGTTGGATAGCACGATATACTTAATTTTATCTATTTCATAATCGTCATCTTTGACACATCCGCGAATTTTGGTCAGTAACTCCATTGCATTAGACGGTAGATTAGTTACGGAGGCCCCCACTTTTAAAGTGGATAGAAGTTCGTATAATTCCTTGTCCAACTCTACGAAAGAGTTGGACAAGGAATTATAAAGAAAAAACCTGCCGCCCCTTGAAAAAACACGGTTGAAACGGGAGTATTTGAAGGAAGCGTTTTGTATCAAGGCTTTGCGTAATTTTTACAAGTTTCAGTGTAATCAGCACAGAACAGACCGTTATTGGCTCCAACTGGTGTTCCATGGCAATCGGCATTCGCATCATAACCTTGCTCGGTATGAGGATCCAGAGCGCAGAAAGAGTTCTTATTACCTATACAATGCTGATACTCAATATCGCACAGGTTTCCGCCCAAAATATGGGCAGCTCCATCCGGGGATATCTGAAAATCCGGATGTGGAAGTTCAATGAATTTAAATTTTGAATTATCCATAAGCTGATTATTTATTTATGGTGATTTGGTTTGCTATTATTTCAGCTAATTGCCAATCAAGTGAATCGTCAATTTCTATGCAATAAGGGTATCGAGATTCTAAAACAAGTATTCGGCCATACAATATATTTTTTGATTTTCTGATGCTACCTATGGTGGAGGCGTAGAATTCTCCATTTTCAATAAGATATCCTGTGTAATCCTGCCGTCTGGGTTTGGCATCCAAATGGTAACTCAGCGGATAACCATCCTCATGCCATAAAAACTTCTTGCTTCGAGTGCATGAGATATATGAATCATATCTATCGCTAATACAACTATAGAGCCGACGGAAATCAGCAGACGGTGTAAAAGGTGATGTGGCTTGCGCTAAAACTAAAAAGTCATTATCATTAAGACTGACATTTTCCAAAAATTCCATCACGACATCTATCACAGGGCTTGTGTCAGAGGCAGATACTACGCATCTACGAAATATTTTCACGTTAGGGTAGTTCTGTTTCAAGAAACTTTCAGCTGTATCATCGTCTGTTGCAACCCATATTTCATCAGCAGTTTTTGACGCAATTATAGAATCAAGAATCCATGCTACAAGAGGCTTGGCTCCTAATACTTTCATGTTTTTTCCGGGGATACCCTTACTCCCTTTACGAATAGGTATGAAATATATTAGTTTCACAATATCATTGTTTATATGATGGTTTGAAATTACATGAATTATCGCCTCTTACATCAATTACTATAGTACGCTGCTATATAGATGTTGCCCTCCTCAGTGGTGATTTCCACGGTGTCGCCATCATATAAGTCTGTGCTGATGACAGCGGAATACTCTGTGGTCACGGTGTACTCTTCGGTGAAATCACTGTGGGTAATCACAATCTCGGCTTCTCCCTCGGGAGACGGGAAGTTGATGCTCAGTATGCCGTCGGCATATATGCACACAGGCAGGGGATGTGCTGCAGGTACACGAGGACGATTTTTATTACCAGCTGAATTCTCATTCGGATAAATGGGAACATCCACCGGCTTTTTTTCTTCCGCTCTCAAGATTGAGGGTACAAGAAATAAGAATAATGCAAAAATAAGTTTGGTTTTCATGAGCTATATCATTTAAGATTTTCTGTTTGCAAAGTTACAGACAAACTCTTTATCTTTCGCCGAAATGACGCTTAATAATTTTGTTCAAAACCGCCAATATTATGTCGATAAGCTACTAATTATCAGCCATATACAAAAATGAACGAAAACAATTTTTTGTTCAAAATTTATATATCTGAGAATCAGTGTTTTACACTCACGCCTGAACAAAATAAGGCTAAAACACTGATATACACACATATACTATATACCAGGGGTCATACTTTGGCGCTGAACCCTTTAAAAACTTCGTTCCACCCCTTTACATTAGACCTTTCAATCCTCTCAATAGCTCTGCGCCTTTTAGTGTACACGGTATTTAATGTAAGCCCGGTAATCACCGATATTATCTTTCCGCTTAATCCTGAAATTGTCAATACCACCAATGTAAGATCGATGTCTGCGATGTCAGGCATTTGCTCCTTTATATTATCAATAATGCCGCCGTTAAGACTGTTCACTATATCCGAGAGCTGCATGATTTTTTTCCTGTCACGTAGAATCTTCAACTCCATGTTTAGCCTACCCTTAATTTCCGGACTAATAGCCGTGTCCTCTGTCAGAATCTGCACGCTTAGAGAATTGAGAGTGCGGATATGGGAAAGATACAGTGAATTAAGAGTGTCCTTAAGCAGTTTCCTTTGAGACGTCAATGCGCTTATCTGTATCTCTGTTTCATTATTTTTGTTATTAAGGCGATCATTTTCTTCTGACAAAGACTCTTTTTCGGATCTAAGCGAGGTTAAAGTATGATTAAAGGTGTCCAAATCCTCTTTAAGACGATCCTTTTCCGAGGCCAAGTCATCAATATTCCTCTGAAGGGATTCCTTTTCCGAGGCCAAGTCATCGATATTCCTTTGAAGGGATTCTTTTTCCGAGGCCAAGTCGTCGATATTCCTCTGAAGGGATTCTTTTTCCGAGACCAAGTCACTGATACTATGGTGGAGAGATTTATTCGCAGTGACAAGATTGCTGTTTAAATCTGTCATCCAAGCCAATTCAGCCACAACAGCCTTCATACGAAGCCGCCTGTAGCGTGACACTGCATAAACCGAGATGAATGTAACTACTACTATACCGCCAAAGACCAACAGCAGAATAACGAGTCTGCGGTGCATACTCTCCGATCGAATACGGTGGACCTCAGACTGCTCCCTATGGAAGTTGCTCAAAGCGCCAAGCACAGGATTCTCGGCAATTCCTATAATCTCGCTGTCAATGAACGAGAATATAGAGTCGGCCCTTGACAATGCCATGCGGGTGTCACCCATATACGATGCTATGGAATAGTCGAGGGCAATTAGGTTAATACGCTCTTTAAGCGACAGGCCTTCGACCGGTATAGTGCCGGCGAGCTGTTTGGCTGCCTCCGGACTGCCTGTCGACAATTCTATATATGACCCATTGATTATGTTGGCTACTGAAAGAGGGACTAAATCAGATATTGACTTTCTCCCGCACCAGGAGGCGAGAGCTTTATCATTCTCCCCTGCATAATGATAAACACGCATAGCAAGCGAAAGGATATCGGAGCGGAGTGCAGTGTCTTGCGGAAAATCCCTCACGGCAACCAGGAGCAGGGAGTCAACTATGCCTACCGACTGGCTGTAGTCCTTTAGAGAGTTAAGTGAAAGAGCAAGATCACGTTTGGCATACAGCTCGTTCAGGCGCTTGCCGGCTGCCTTGTACATTTCCGCAGCGTCCGCCATTAGATCTGCGGACTCCCTGTATGAGAATACGCCTTCATAAATATAAGCCGCCACCTCATAGCTGCGAGCCATCCATAGCGTGTCCTGAAGCCGGCGGGACACATCCATAGCCTCCACGGCATGCCTTATGGCTGCCTCAAACCTTTGCGCATCGTACTCAGCATATGCTTTGCAGAACGAAGCCAGCATCCTTTCCCTACTATAGGGATATCGGCTGTAATATAGCTCGGCCTCATCGACAAGTGAATCTTCAGCAAGCCCAATATAATTTTTATAGCGAGCCAGGGTAAGTAGCAGCGCATACCTTGCCTTCTCCTCATCGCCATTCAAAGTGGAGCTGTCTATGCCTTGAAGAAGGGCAAGCGCAGAGTCGGGGCGCTCCTCCATCACGGCATCGGCGTGGCTGAGAGTAGCCCAGTTTTCGGAGTGGCGGGTGCATGCACCTCCCAGCAACATAAGGGCAATGGCAAATATGTAAAGAATAGATTTCATATTCACTTCACAAAGGTAAACATATTTCATGACTTTAGCAAATTGTGCGACTCTTATGCAAACTAAATAGAGGTAGTGGTAATAGGTTTTTTAAGTTTCATTGTTGATATTTGCACATTCTAAAAAAAATATCTACCTTTATGCTTTAAATCATAAAA
>CAZJKZ010000077.1:0-12582 GCA_964546885.1 uncultured Bacteroides sp. | reverse complement strand
ATCGTTGATTTTCAGGATTCTTGCGCGATTTGCTTTCGCTTTGGGTGGTCCCACTAGGGCTTGAACCTAGGACTCCCTGATTATGAGTCAGGTGCTCTAACCAACTGAGCTATGGGACCAATCTTGGTGTTTGTCCTTGATTTCGGTTGCAAAGTTAGGACTTTTTTTTGTACTGTGCAAATTTTTTGGATAAATTTTTTGAAATATTTTTTAAATGGCTATCGTTTAAGTTGTTTGTATCCGTGATAGGAGAGTGCTAAGGCTGGAAATAATGCTATTATGGGGTAGATCCAGCCGAATGATTTCAGAAATATTGCCATTGTTACGAGAATAATCGACGATGTTACTGCTTTTTTTGCTCCGGGAGTCAACTTCATGCCATAGTGGCGGTAGGGGATGTAAACTAAAACGGTGTATAATGCATACCAAATAACGAATGATAAGCCGAGTCCTGCGAATGAATAATAACGGAAAAATAGAATGTTTAGCGTAAGACCTATGATGACACTCGTCGTCTCTGTGAGAATATACACCTTGCCGTCGCCTCTGGCGAGTATTACATAAGCCATACAGTAAGATACGGCTCGGAATACCATGGCAAGAATACCAATTGTGATAAACGGTACTGTGGCCATGAAACTTTCAGAATATAAAAGATACACCAGCAATTTGTCAGATGCAACAAAAATAATAAGGAGTGGTGTGATGATGTAAGTTACTATAAGGACTTCATGAGACACTACCACAGACGACAGCTTTGGTCGAGAAGCTATGCGTGAAATTCTTGGAAAATATTCCATCGAGAGGGCTGTAAACACAATACCTGTGTATTTTATCAGCAGCGTGTAGCCTGACTGATATAAACCAGTTTGTTCGGTAGAATAGCTTGTGTTGAGATACGATATGAAAACATACGATGACAGATAAGTAAGGAGAGTGGGGACAGTGATGAAAGCACCGAGTTTAATAAATTTGCGGCCAATGTCAATATTTTCTTTTCTTGATATTTGGCGACTCTTCATTACTTTGTAAACAGTAGCCGACGCCATAATAGCTATTTGAAACAAAATAATTGAGGGCAATACACTCCCAATACCCAAAAAATAGTATAATGGTAGACTAAGTACAGTGCCAAATATCGAACCCCATATCGTGGATCTTGCGAGCGAGGGTAGGGCACCCGAGCCTTGCATTATGGTATACTCTCCGTTTGTAATGGAAAACAGTAAGACTGCAATAGAAAGTAGTGCAAATGTCCACCAGCTGCTGAATGTGTGGAAACTCATGTAGGATAGTAGCGGTGACAAGAATAACATGAAGACTGCTCCGACAATGCCTAAGCGCAGAGCCCACCATCGCACAGCCGCCACTACCGACCTACGCTCATCATCATCGGCAATCGCAACGTCGCGCACTGCGCTTTCTCGCATATTAAGTTGCGTTGCCGCTGAAATTAAATCAATAGCTGTATTAAAAGTGGCAAAAAGACCGACACCTGAGATTCCTACCCATAATGCTATCAATTTAGTACGGATTATTGAACACAGTATCGTCACCGATTGCACTCCGGTGAATAAACTCAAGGCTTTTAACACAACTGACGTTGTGGAATTGCCACTGAAAGCCTTCAACGTCTTACCCATTCCAGCGGATTAAGTTTTGCTGTCTCGTGTCGCACTTCAAAATGTAGGATATTGCGCCCATCCTCGTTGTAAATTGTGCCTATTGACTGCCCGGCCTTTACTTGCTGCCCCTTCTTTACCGCTATCTGGTCGATATGCGAGTAGACAGTGATATATTCGCCGTGACGCACCATCACCACATTATGAAATCCACCGAGATTTACCACCATAGACACCACACCGTCGAACACTGCTCTGGCATTTGCTGATGGCGATGCCAAAATATCAATGCCCGAATTATCTATTTCTATATTTGGCAACTCCTCATGATGATTGCGCCCGAAATAGCTCATAATAGTGTATTTGCCCGAAACGGGAAAAAGCAAACGTCCCTTATTTGAAGTAAACGAACCGTTTAGAGCTGCTGTTGCCTTTGATTCAGCGTTATTGGCGAATTCCTGAACTTTTGTTTCCGCTTTTGCCGGTTGCGGTTCTGCGGGGGGTATCGGTTGAGTAGTAGTTCCCGCAACTCCTTTCTGTCGCTGTTGCGAGGCTTTCCTCGCTGCTTCTTCCTTACGCGCTTTTTCGGCCGCAAGTTTAGCTTCCTTAGCCTTACGTGCCTCCTCAGCGCGCCGTGCCTCTTCGGCTGCTCTACGTGCCTCTTCAGCGATAAGGCGCGTTATCTCGTCATCAAGTTGTTTGGCTTTACGTCTGCTTTCCTGAAGAGCAGCGGTCAATTCGTTGCCTTTCTTCTTTAGTGAAGCTATAATATTTTGAGTCTCCGACTCTTTAGAGTGCAGAGAAGCCGAATCCTTTGACAAAGAGGCCAAAAGCGTTGACTGTTCCTTGTTGAGCGAATCCAATTTAGATTGATATACCTCCAAATCAGAAATTTCGCTTTTCAACTGTTGAGTTCGGTTTTTTGCTTTAACGTTAGCTTGCCTCATTCTCCCCGACCGCTTAAGAGCCTGATAAAATGATTTCGACGAGAAAATAAGCTCCATTTCAGAGAGACTTTTGCGATTGCGCCGCGAGTCGGTCAGAAATGTCGCCGTAAGCTTTCTGAGAAGTGAAATATTTCTTTCGAGAATAGCAATAGAGTCACTCACAGTTTTGCGCTGACGTTCTATTTTTTGTATATTGTCTTTCGATGCTGAAATTTTGCGGTTTATTATATTAATTTCGCCTTTAAGGGCCGAAAGATCATTTAGCTGCTTCTTTGTATCGGCTTCTACCTGTTTCACTTGCGCCTCAGTCTTCTTTATTTGGGTGTGCACCATTTCTTTTTCTTTCTTCACTCCTGCCGAAGTACGCTGCTTTTTTTTCAGTGCTGATGCATCAAACGGAAGCAACAATAATGCTGATACAATGAATATTATCAACCTTTTCATGGCCTCAGAACATTTTTAGCAGTGATTCCAGCTCCATTTTCTTGTACGACGACGAAGGAGTCTTAAACGAAATGGACCGGTCTTCATTCCATTTTGCCTCATTAAGGTTGGTTACTATTGAAGCTACGATTTCCTTTTGTTTATATGGCACAGTTGCTGTGAGAACTCCTGATATAATCCCCGCCGGAGAAGAAGCTGGCTCTGTGTACGCCACGCTCACCATGCCTTTATTGGCAATGCGGAGAGCTATGTCCGAGAGAACCGGAGGAGTGGTCTTGGTGGCAATATAATGCAACTCCGTATTGGGCCGCTGCACCTTAGGCGTAAGCACCCACAGACTGTCTGCCTCCATAAAAGCAAAATCCTTGGCATCCTTTGATGTAATGGAGCCATCTCCGAAATTTGACACTCTACCGAGCAGAATGTTCTGAATATCAGTTATGGTTAGGTTATACCCTGAGAGCAAATTGCTTATGTCCTCGCATAAATATCGCTTGTTGTACTTGTCCACCACATAAAGCGAACTGTCGTTTACATAAATTACAGCCACCTCCATCCCGAGCATTCTCAGCGAAATATTTATCTCTTTGCCATATACCATCGTGGCTCGCCCCGACACGGAGAATTGTTTGGGAGATAGCAGCTGGAAGTTGATAGGCACGTACAAGTCCGTCCAGTCGCAATATGATTCTGCCATTTCCTTAAATAGCTCGTCAGAATTGGCTGTGGTAGCCTCCGCCTTCAGGTTGCCGGAGTACTGCGACTTAGACGAATGGCAGCCCGATAGCGTCAGCATCAAGGTTGCAAGAGTAGAGAGAATAATGAGAAAGCTTTTATTTCTTAGGCTTTTGCGCATTTATGTCGTCAGTTAAGTGGGATTGTAGTTAGAGACTAAAAAATATAGTTTTTAGATTTACTTTCTTATTTATCAAGAGGTTGTCAGGGTCGAGTTCGAGAGCTTTTTCCCAGAATTTCAAAGCCTGGGCATGTTCGCCGTTCATGAAGTAGATATCGCCGGCATGGTCGTAGATATCCGCCGATACCTCATAAGCGGGAGTCTTTTCCTCGCCTTCTTCGGTGACTTCTTCCACTAAAGCTTCTTCATACGGCTCCTCTTCGTTGCTCGGAGGCACGATTGCAGTTACGTCTCCATCGGCTTCAGCCTCAGCTAACTCCTCGTTATATGAGTTGAGGGCAATGTCTATGTAATGCTTTGCCATCTTATAGTCCTTTTTGTTGAAAAACACCCACGCATATGTGTCGAGATAGGTTGGGTTGAGTTCGTCGTCTTTTAGTGAGCGGGCGCTGTAGTTTTCAGCCTTGTCAAGGTCGCGGCCGGACAGAGTAAGAAAATAAGCGGCATTATTCAGAGCCATTGCATTCGTAGGGTCGAGAGTGATGGCTTTGTCGTATGACTCAATAGCTGCCACTGTGTCGTTGAGTACTGCATAAAGATCACCTTTGCTGGTGAGGAAATTTGATACAGCAGTAGGATTGCTTACAACCGAAATATCCACATTATCCATCACCTCCATAGCTTTCTTGTTTTCATGACGCAGTCGGTACATGTTAGAGGCCACTATTGGAAAATACAGATTTTTCGGGTATCGCTCCATAGCCGATTCAGCGGTATTTATTACCGTGGTTGTATCTCCGGCCTGAGCCGACATCTGTATATACGACATCCACGATGATTCGTCAGTAGGATCCAGCGCAATAGAGTAGGAGAACTGTTCGGCTGCCCCTTTGAAATCCTTGCGTTCGTATAGATAAGCGCCGTAGAGGTCGTGCACCTGTGGTTCGCCGGCATGAAGCTGCTGAAGCGTGGTGAAAAGTTCGCGTATTCTGGGTTCTTGGTTCTTATCAGTATATAGCTCTGACACGTATGATCGCAGAATCTCCAATTTACTGTCAAAATCGAGGTTTTGGCTCTTTAAAGCATGAAACACCTCTCTATCGTAGGCTGCACTGTCGCCCTGAGTGCTATAGAATTTCGCTCTCGACAGGTAAGCAGGTCCATTTGTTGAGTCAAGCTCGCAAGCTATATCAAAAAATTTTATCGCCTTTTCCGGATTGTTGAGAAACTGGAAGTTTGCGCCTACAAAAAGTGCAGTGTAGCTGTCCTTAGGTGCTGAACTGTACAGTGAGTCGAGTTCAGCAGCCATAGCTGTTGTGTCATTCTTTATATAGTACGCATTCAGCTTTTGGTTGGTTAATTCTATGCTTCTTCCGGCTCCGCTTTGTATCCTGTCATATATAGCCATCGCTTTATCAAAAGCGGCTGAGTCCCCAGTCATAAAGCTCCGAAGATACACATTGGCGAGTTCCAGAGCCGGTTGCGGTTTGGTAGGGTAGATAGAGTCTAAAATCTCCCATATGCGTACAGCGTCAGCTGTTTTGCCATACCTTATTGCAACATCTGCGCATATCGAGCCGGAAATTATGTTGTCCGGATTGGACATAAATCTTTTGTAAAGCATCTGATACGACTTTTCAGCCTGTGCCGAATCCAGATTTTCATCCATCAGTGACAACATTGCCCATTCTCCTGCGATATCCACATCATTGGGATTTAGGGAGAAAGCACGTTCTATAAGCGAGATATATTTGTCCAGATCACCGTCAGAGTATGCCGATTGTGCTTCAAGAAAGATAAAATCTGCCTTGTCGGCGGCTGCATTCTTTCCTACGTTGTTCTTTGCCGACGTATAAAACGACACAGCCGTTGAAGCCATGCACGCAGCAATTGCCACCAAAGGCACATATAAGAGATTAAAACGCATATACTACAAAAGAAAAGTAAGACGAGTAATTCGAAAAAGCGCGTCAGTTAACTCCAGTGTGCCCAAACGCACCATTGCCGCGTTCTGTCTCATCTATCCGTTTCACGGGTTCCCATTCCACATGTGTGTAGTTGGTCACCACCATCTGGCATATACGCTCACCGGGGTTAATGGTGAACGGCTCGTTTGACAGGTTTATCAGAATGATGCCTATCTCGCCTCTGTAGTCAGCGTCAACTGTTCCGGGAGTGTTCACTAACGAAATACCATGTTTGAGAGCGAGGCCTGAGCGCGGACGCAACTGCATTTCATAGCCGTGAGGGAGCTGCACGCGTAGTCCGGTGGGTATGAGCATGCGCTGCATAGGATTTAGCACCACCGGTTCTTTTAGTGCGGCACGCACATCCATGCCGGCAGATGAAAATGTTTCGTAAGTCGGCAAATCGAAACCTGATTCGTTAATTATTTTCACTTTTATTCTTTCCATAGTCAATGTTGTTTTTGTCAGATTAGTGTGTCAAATATAGTTCTGCTTCTATGAAATATTTTCCTCGATTCGGTCACGACATCACTCGTATTGTCATATCTCCGGCTTTTAGAATATATATCCCTTTGGCAGGTACCTTTATTCTTGAAACACCGGCCTGCAGATTTTGTTGAGTCACAAGCTGACCTAAAATAGAAAGCAGCTTCACGTTTACGGATTTGGGTGTGAATAAATAGATATATCCGTCTTTCACGGATACATCTATTTTCTCGCTCTCTAAATTATCGTCTGTCTTCGAGAAGGGCGACACGGTCTCCCATTTAGGAGATGCGCTGTAGGCGACAGACGTATGGCAGCCGAGAATCAATATTATCAGTATGTAGCGTAATATTTTCATTTCAGTCGCCAAAATTACTAAAAAAATTCCAATATCCTATTATCTTTGTCGAAAGAATGGCTAAAAAGTGTCTATTGAAACAGTAAATAAATTGGGGGACAAAGCTTTTCGGGCTTTATCTCCCAATTGGTATAGATAGGAAGAAGGATTGTCGGATGTATGAGAAATGGGATTATTTCGGGAGATTGAAAGCCTGTTTCATTTCATTCATCTGCTCGTCGGTCATACCGGTGGGTTTGAATCCCATAGAACGGGCGCACATATAGATATTGGCGCTCTTATTCAGAACGTCCACCTGGTCGAATGCGGCAATGATGTCTTCGTCAACGGCAAAAACTCCATGCTTCTCCCACATAACCACGTCATAGTTGTCTTCAATAGCTTTGATTGTGGCATATGCGAGATCATTGGATGACGGCATCATATAAGGCACGATTCCAAGACCGCGCGGTGCGAAAGCCTTAGTCTCTGGAATCATACTCCATAACAGCTTTGTCAGCACATCCTTCTGAAGGAATTCAGGATTATGGCTCATTGCCACAAGTTCGATGGGGTGAGTGTGGAGCACAGCCTTGTAAGTCGATCCCTTGCCGATAAGACTGTTATGCATTGCAAGATGCGAGGGTATTTCAGATGTGGGCTTAACTGGATCGTCGGCGATTATTTCGTAGTGTGCGCAGTCATCAGTTATGCGTATTATCGATCCATTCTGCATAGGCCAGCGAGCGAGATCTCGCATCCTTTTATTTGTACCTTTGCAGAAGAAATAGCAACCTTTGAGATTGGGAAGAGTGAATCCGATAGGATATTGCGGGCTAATAGCAGGTAAATTGCGAATTTCGTCGTCAACGTTTTCAGTTACATTCACTGTGATATTTCCACCGTTGCGTTCAGCCCAACCTTTTTGCCACAGGTATCCGGCCACTTCTGCCACGTCGTTGATCTGTTTGGTCAATTCGGGACGATTATCTAATACTGACATATTATTATATATTTGATTTATAGTTTTTTTATATTTATTTGCAGCCTGTGATGTTTTTGAATTCTTCTGTTTTTTCAGCCCATATTGCTGAATCTTCAGGCTTGAATGTAGCTAATGTCACGTTCTTGGCGATTATGGCTCTCATAGCAGTCAGGCTTTCCACGGCGCCCGTGGCTTTAGCTTGCAGCATTATGTTGCCGATGGCAGTGGCCTCAGCCGGACCAGCTATCACCGGAAGGTTTATCGCATTTGCGGTGAATTGGTTGAGCAGAGCGTTGCGCGAACCGCCTCCTATTACGTGTAGGCAATTGATTGGATTGACAGATATTGCCTTGAACTCGCTGAGTACCACACCATATTTCAAAGCCAGACTCTCAAATATCATGCGTATTGTCTCTCCGTGGGTCGAGGGGGGATTCTGGCCGGTCCTGATGCAGTATTCTTTGATAGCTTCCGGCATATTTGCAGGCGCCACGAACATTGCATCGTCAGGATCTATGTAGGCAGTAAACGCAGGGGCTTTTTCGGCTAAAGCCACCATTTCCGGGTAAGTGTAAGCTGTGCCTTCCTCTTTCCATGCTTTCAGACATTGCTCCACTATCCACATGCCCGTAATATTTTTCAGGACTCTTATTGTGCCTTCAATGCCGCCTTCGTTAGTGATGTTGAAAACTTCCGTAGATTCGTTGACTATGGGTACAGGAGACTCGATTCCCATCAGCGACCATGTGCCTGAGCTTAGGTAGGCAAAGTTGCTGTCTTTTGCTGGCACGGCTGCCACCGCTGACGCTGTGTCGTGCTCGCCTACGGCAATTACCGGTATTTCAGGCAGTCCGACAGCCTTAGCGATTTCTGCCTTTAGTGTACCGATCACACTGCCCGGTTCGACTATCCTTCCGAATTTGTCTTCTGTCAGTCCTACCGACTCCAGCACTTTAATGTCAAATTTGCGGGTGGCGGGGTCGAGAAGTGCGCCTGTTGAGGCAATGGTATATTCTGCAACCGTCTCCCCCGTGAGAAGATAGTTAAGAAGGTCAGGGGTGAACAATACTTTAACCGCATTGCTTAGGGCATAATCGTTGCGGTGTTCGTTGAGCTGGAACACTGTATTGTAGTCCATATGCTGGATACCGGTATGGCGGTAAAGCTCGGAAGCCTGCATTACGTTGCTGAAATAGCGCTGTGCCGCTCCTATGGTTTTTCTGTCACGATAGGCAAAAGGCAAGCCCATCACCTCGCCGTCGGCATCAATAAGTCCATAATCCACACCCCATGTGTCAATACCAATTGATTCCGGTTTGATGCCTCTTTTTCCTGCTTCTTTAAGCCCGTCAATTATATTAAGGTAAAGAGAGAATATATTCCAATGCAGATGACCATTGATTTCCACTTGTCCGTTAGGAAAGCGGTTAAGATCTTCCGTAGTGAAATTGCCTGAGTCATCGAGGGTGCCGAGAATTGTGCGTCCCGATGTTGCGCCCAAGTCAATTGCTATGTATTGCTTCATGATATAAAGTAATTTTTTTGTAAATCAGAAAATGATTTACGTTATTGCGATTCTTTTGCAAAATTACTAATTTTTATGATATTGTCAAAAATATTAAGAAAAATAGCTTAAAAATATTTTCTTATTATTTCTTTTCGTAACTTTGCGTCAGCAAATATCAAAATTCATTTAGATATGATGCCGTAAATCTAAAAAATCTTAACCACAAAACTTTATAAACCATGGTAATCCAACGTATTCAGTCAGTGTATCTGCTCATTGCAGCCATTCTCATGGCTCTCGTGTGCTTTGTTGTGCCCGTAGCTTCGGTTGTGTCCGAGGACGGAGTCGCAGTCAACATTTTCATTACAAGCATGCTTCCGCTTCTCATCCTTAATCTCCTCACATCTATCATTCTCTTGATTGACATATTCCTCTACAAAAAGCTCAAATTCCAGATGAGCGTGGTGAGGGTGTGCATTGTGCTGATTTTGTGTTCAGCAGCTATCGAAGGTGTTGTCCTTTATTCGCAGGTAGCTGATGTGACTGTAAAATGGATTGGTTCGGCAATAATGCTCCTTTGCGCATTGGTGTTCTCAATTCTAGCCCTTAGAGCCATCAACAGCGACTACAAATTGCTCACAAGCTACAACCGTCTGCGATAATTCTTATAGAATACATAAAGTGTATGGACATATGAACAAACTGATCTATCTAACTTTATTTTCAGTTGGTGCTATGATTGCCACCGAAAGCTGCGGTGGATCAAAATCAGAGGTGCAGGAGCCAGAATGGATTCTTGTATGGGAGGATAATTTTGACGGTGATACCATCGATTCTTTGACGTGGAGCAAAATACCGCGTGGAGTTTCTGACTGGAACAACTATATGAGTTCTTACGATTCGCTCTTTGCTGTGCGTGATGGCAAACTTGTTCTTCGCGGTATTTCCAACTACACACAGAAAGATGACACAGCAAAGTTTCTTACAGGAGGTATCCAATCCAAGAATAAGAAAAATTTTCGCAATGGACGCTTAGAGATCAGAGCAAAGTTGCAGGGTGCTACCGGGGCGTGGCCTGCTATATGGCTTATGCCTCAGGCTCCCGTGGATAAATGGCCTAATTGTGGAGAGATTGACATAATGGAGCGACTCAACCACGATACAATAGCATATCAGACTGTACATTCCTATTATACTTATGTATTGGGCAACAAGCAGAATCCCGTAAGTGGAGTCACCGGTGCTATTAATCCCGACGATTTCAACACCTATACAGTTGAGCTTTATCCTGACAGCGTGGTATACTATATTAACGACGTGCATACCAACACATATCCGCGCATCGCCGATTTGCCGGCAGATCAGCAGCAGTTCCCGTTTGACGAAGATTGGTTCCTTTACATCGATATGCAGCTTGGCGGTAAATGGGTAGGGGCAGTTGATCCTGCCGAACTCCCTGTGGAGATGGAGGTCGATTGGGTTAAATTTTACCAGAAATAAGCCGTAGTTATGAAAAAGAGAATTATTTCTACTGTTATCATCTTTCTCGTATTTTTTGCTGTTGCGAGCGCCCAACTAAGATATGGTATTCGTTTGGGTGGTGAGTTTACTCATCCTACAGGCGAGGAGATCTCTATGGTGTCGATTAAAGGTGGCTCCGGATTTGTTGGAGGCTTGCAGCTCGAGTATCAATTGCCCATGTGCGGCTTGGCTTTTGGCGTAGCTGCTCTTTACGAGCATCGCACTATGAATCTTGAAATGATAGAGAATGGAAGTGTTAATAAAATGACAGAGAAATGCGGTGGCGATTTTATAGGAGTTCCTATCGATGTCAAATACAAATTCGATGTTGGTATTCTTCACAATCTCTTGTCGCCGTATGTGCTGACGGGTCCGGATTTGGCCTTCCGTCTCAATCAGGCTCAGGGTAGCAGTCAATGCTGTTTAGTTTAGCTCTACGGGGAGTGTCAGATGGCCTTTTTATAATTAGTCAGGGTTATGTATTTTCCGGAACTCTTGACCGTCCTGAAAAGCCTGGGCAGACTTCTTCCGGGCTTTACGGGAATCATTGACCTTCCCATCTGCTTTAACATTATGCCATACTCTTTAACAAAGTCGTCTCTGCAAGAGACAAACTGCGGCAGTCTGGCGCACAGCAGCCCGAGAGCCACGTTTTTGTCCACGGCAAGCCTGCAGCTGCTCTCCCTCCCCTTTGCGGAGTTTGTCTGGCGGCGCATTTTAGCGGCGTCCGTGACGGTCTCAGTCAGAAGGTTGTACAGGATTGCGCGGCATATGTAGTCCTGCCGCAGGTTGTCGGGCTTTATGCCGGAAAAAATCTCGGCCATCTCGCTGTTCTTAATAAAGCCTATGGAGACTTCAATCCGCCATCTCCATTTGTAGACGTCCTCCTCGCTGGCGCTGCCGGTGGTGTCCCTGAGGTCGCCGAGCGGCATGCCGGTCAGCGATGTCATCACCACGGTCTCCGCGCTCATCCTAACGAGCCGGACCGTCATCCCCCTTTTCCCGTCTATGCCGAACCTTTTCCTCATCCGGTTGACCGAGTCCTTACTGGGCGCAATCGTGACGGTCCTTTCCGTGTCGTCGCAGCAGAGGAAGTCGTCAACCTCCTTGTTGAAGCCCTTCTTGGCGCGCACGACGAAGTCCATGCCGTTGTCAACCAGAGTGAAAAGCACCGGATAGGCGCAGTACATGCGGTCGATCAGGCACACGGGGCGCTTTGCGCGGATCTCGTCGGGTACCTTCCCCAGCAGGTCGACGGCCATGGCGATTTCGTCGACGTCGTAGCTCTCCATCCTTACGCCCCAGATGACGTCGTTGAGGCAGTCGGCCATCACCTCGCTCCTGGCCAGCGCCTTGGCCTCGTTGCCCGACATCCTGCCCTTGAGGAACACCTTCCTGTTCTCTTTGGTGTCGGGCAGCGACAGAACCGTGCCGTCAAGGGCGAACAGAAGGTGGCCATGCCACAGCCGCAGGTCCCTCCTTTTGGTGTATATCGCCCGCACCTGCTGCTGCAGCTCCTCCTCGAACAGGCCGTAGGGCAGCAGCTTGCGGCGCTGTGAGAAGGCCCCCTTGGTCGGGCTCCCGGGCACCCCGATCTGGTAAAAATAATTTGACAGGGACACGCTGGAGGTGTCGGTCCTGGGCATGAGCATGTAGCCCATGAGACGCTCTATGCTGAACAGCCGCTCTCTTGTGAAGTCTCCTTTTTTGAGGGGCTTGCCCAGCGATGTGCAAATTTTTTTTACATTTTCAATAGTGTTGAATTTAACAAAAAGCCCCAGCGAGGCGTTGTTTTCATATATATCAATTTCGGTCTTGTCCATAGTTGTATGTTTTTTTTGTCAATATTATAACAACTGAGCGGGCAAGACCGCTTTTTTATTTTTTAGCTAAACTAAACAGCATTGGGG
>CAZJKZ010000076.1:0-12706 GCA_964546885.1 uncultured Bacteroides sp. | reverse complement strand
CTCGAAGAAGGCTGGGGCGGCCGAATAGACTTCACCGATTTCCTCCTGCTTCTTAAGCTAAATGGGGAATGGAAATGTGTGGCAAAAGCCTACAACCAAAACTCCAACACAATAAAAAAATGAAGAAGCTCTTTTTCATACCTCTGTTACTGATTTGCTTATCAGGCTGCTGCGATAAATCGAAATGTGAAACATCAAAAGAAAAAGAAACCATGTGTGAAAATAAAGTATCCGATGAAAACCTTGCAGGAATAAGAAAATCGCTTGACCTCTATGTTAATGCTGCAATAGAAGGTAATAGTCAGATTGCACGTCCTGCCTTTGTCGATGGCGCGACAATCACCCACGTTGAGAATGACACAATTATATGTCTTCCCATCAAGGCGTTATTTGAATACTATGATCAGACTGGTAAACATCCTGCATCTTACGAAATAGAAGATTGCAATGTTGCAGGAGATGTAGCTATGGTCCGGATCGAGTCCAAGTTTGGGGATGCCGAATTTTCTGATATCTTCACCCTCGCTAAGGAAGGAAATGACTGGAAAATCGTAAGCAAGATCTTCACGGTCAAATAATATTGCTTAACCGATATATCTCACCAATATAAGAAAGGACTATTTGAAAACTCAAATAGTCCTTTCTTATACTCCTGAATTAGTGGTTTATGCTTTTCCTTTTTTCACTACATTTATCTGGAATATTTCTTTAGCCATTCGGCAATGTATTCGGCTGTTGAATCAGCTGTTTTAGTGAAACCATGGTCTTCTCCCTCCACCAACTTCAACTCAGCTTTCGGCATCACTTCTGCATATCTGATGGCATAATTGTAAGGCACTACGTTGTCATGCGTCCCATTCAACACCAATGTGTAAAATAACACTTGCAAATTTAGATAATTAGTATTAAATTTGCAAGTACTTACCAATTAGTGATATAGTAACTAAAAAGAGTAAATTATGGAGTATAAAGCTATTAATGAAAAATATCTTTTCAACGGAAAAGAATATATATGTCCATTAGATCTCGCCATGGAGATAATCGGAGGAAAGTGGAAAGCGATGTTGCTGTTTCATCTCCAGTTCGGGCCTCTTCGCTCAGGTGAGTTAAAAAAAAGGATAAAAGGAGACATTTCTAATAAGATGTTTACTCAAATTTGTCGTGATCTTGAGGCGGCCGGGGTTATACATCGGGAGGTGTATCCTGTTGTCCCTCCTAAAGTTGAGTACAGCCTTACTGAACTTGGTGAAACAATAATCCCGAACCTCCTCAGTCTGGCTCAATGGGGGCGTCAAGTCGGCAAAAAAATAGAGTAACATCTACCATTATGAACCTGCAAAAAAACATTCTCAGCTAACTTAACAAAATTCATTGATGAACTATATTGATTGCAATGACAAAAAATTTAATCCCACAACATCGACTATCAAGTATGACAGACCGCTTGTTTATGTTACGATACAAAAATGATGGTGTCGTGATAGATCATGCCAATCGTTTTCATCGTGACAACTATTTTATTATGGGTGTTGTTATATCCGGTCTTCATAAGTTGTCAATTGATTTTGAGGAATATGAGCTCCACGATGGCAATGCAATAATCATCCTTCCGGGACAAATACATGCCTCAACTCCAGACAACGGTGTAAACGGTTTTGCACTTGTTATTGCTCCGGAACTTCTGAGTGAAAGTGACTTGTTTGCAGTCAGTGAATTGCAATTAAAAAACAGAATAATTAAACTATCTTATGATGATCTTCATGATGTCCTTTCTTTATACTACATACTAAAGCGAAGAAATGAGACCTATGGAGAGATTGAGTTAACCTTAGTAAATGCGATAAAATCTATTATTATTGGCAATATAAAATCCGAAAAGTTGTCTTTTGCCGGGAGGTATATGCGTATTTATATCAAGTTTCAACAGCTTATGGAGAAAAATATTTGTGCCATAAAGAGTCCATCGGAATATGCTTCAATGCTTAATGTTTCTGGTGTATACCTAAATGAAGCCGTGAAATCTGTTACTGGGAAAAGTACAAGCAACATAATTGGTGAGTATATTACCTTGTTGGCAAAAAGGGAATTGGTCTATTCACAATTGTCTGCACAGGAAATTGCATATAGTATTGGCTATGAAGATTACAGCTATTTCTCCAGGTTATTCCGACGTCATGCAGGAATAAGTCCCAAAGCATTTCGTGACTTATACCTTGAATAATCCAACTATTACCTTATATCGGATATTCCGTTGCTGTTATAATCCAAGTAATTTTGCATCAAAAAAACTATGGGAATATTTGATAAACTGCGTTCGTGTAAGCAAACCGCTTACATATCAATTAATGCTCACAACTGTGTAGCTTGCTGGCATTGTTATAATGCTTGTCCTAAGCAAGTTTTTGGCAAAGTAGACGTTCTTGGTCATCGTCATATCAGAATAAAAAAAGCTGCTGACTGCATAGGATGTATGAAATGTGTCCAAGTATGTCAACATAGTGCAATACAAGAGGGCAAGTATGATGAGTCCACTTAGGTGGAGCCTGTCTAAGACGAAAACTTGCCTATGGCTATTTAATATATCCAATAGCCTATTGATATAGCTAAAGTGCGTTGCTTACCGTTGCCGTAATATGTGGTATTTGCAAGTCCTAAATCATATTCGGCTTTGAGTGTGAAATGACGGCAATTAACATTGAGAGCAGCTGACAGTCCGGCATCACTCCCATTACATCCCCAATATTGAACATATCTATTTGGAAGCACGGTAGATTTAAAGGTCTTTACTCGGGTGTCAAAGAGCTTATTGTAGTTATCATGTTTCGTATAAAAAGAATCTCCACCTATACCCAAAGAGAAGTAACCTCCTGCTTCAGGTTTTATACTGAACCCGTCGCCGAATTTAAATTTATATCCAACCATTAATGGAATCTGAAGATAATCCATTTCTGAAAATTGTATTGAATATATTTTGATAAAATTTCTATAGTTTATTAACAAATCAGCACCCTTACGGACATACGCCACTCCTAACTCGAATGATATATCGTTGCGGAGGCTATATTCGGCATTTGCTCCGATTTTAAAACCATTTCGCGCAGTTGATTTGTAATCTTCAACTGCAAGAGTGTTATTGACATATCCGGCTTCAAAGCCGAAATTACATTTCTGAGCGAAGACGCTCACAGGCATCATAAAAAGTATAGCCAGCATTGTTTTAAATAGAAGATATTTCATAATTATAAAGATTGTTATTTATATTAAGACGTAATATTTGCCAAATATTCCTATTGAGAGCCTCCATCCTTGCATAAATATATTTATTTTCAAATACTTCTTAGGCATCTCACTGACAAACTTTGTTACCATTGATCCGAACTGTTATGTAATGATGAAGCTTTTACATTGAGCCTTTGAGCATGCTGTAAGGCCAATTGCGAAGTAGATAAGCGCGATGATCAGTTGTTTCATCTTCCTCCGGTTGTTGAATGATCTACGTTGGCGTCTGCATTAATCAGTTTGTTGGCACCACGCTTCTGACGACCCCACTGGAGGTTATAACTGATGCTTATGTAAGGCATACGCATACCAAGGCGCATGTGTTGCTCATTGCGATTCCATTGGCTGAGAGATTTTGAACCTTGGTCGTATTTCCCGAATGGGATTAACATACCAGCCTCAAACTGCCAGTTTTTCCAATTATAATCAGCTGATATTACATTAATATCTTCTCCCCAACTGATTTTTTCACCCCAAAGGTCGCGTTGCGCCCTGACATATTGGAATACAAGTTGGAATCCATTATGCATGAACATCAAGGCGGCATCACCACTCCAGGTATGATTATAAAGAGTGTATGTATTACCCTTCATACGTTCTGCCTTATATTGGATTGTGCCGGAAAACATAAGCCAATCCGGAATAATCTGTATCTGCTCGGCAAGCCAGAGGCTCAAGTTCTGCAATCCCTTGCTGTTTTCGTATGAAGTAATGAGTCTGTTATTGTCCCAGTAAAGATAGGGGGTGATAGCATTGGGGCTTGTAAACGCTCTCGTTCCAAAAGAACCGCTGACACGCTGATTGAACAGATTGTGACCATAACGAAAAGTCAGCATATATGATGATGACGTTTTTAGATTAGAATTACCTATACGCCATTGGAAACCGTCGAGTTGCTGAGGTGCGATATTAGTTTCAGCCAAAGACGGTGCAGATTGCCAAGATGTAAATGCGAGCCTGAAATTATGGTTCTGATTCAGAGAGTATGTCACAGTGGCCTGAGGTCGTAGATTCCACGAGTTATTGCCTTGATTGGTTTCCTTGAACTTGAAGGATGTGTAATGTGCCCCAAGTCCACCTGTAAGTGTAAATTTGTCTATGCGTTGGAAATATTCCGCAAAGAAATATACCTTGTCTTGGCGTTGATGGAAAATCTCTCCATTGAGGTTTTCATAAAGGGAGCGGTTACGGTTGGCTGTATAAGATGCTCCGGCTGTCAGTTTAGATGCTCCCCATTGCTTTATGTAGTCGGCTTCAAGGCCGTAGGCTTGATTGCGGTCTTTTATATAGGTGCTTACATTGGTTATATAGTCTGTGGCATCCTTGTATCTTTCAAAGTAATCAGAATAAGAATGGCCTGAATATAAAGAGGCACTAAAATCAACTACAAGTGTTTGTCGATTTGTGAAATGCTGTTCAAGATATGCTGAAAAACGTGGTGTTGTTCCAACTCGTCCGGATTCATCGCTGAGTAATATATCTTTGTCGCCATTGCTCAAAGACAACAGACCGTTATAGCGGTTAAGATCGGAAAAATTGCGATTGGCAACCAACTGAACATAGAAAACTGTCGTGTCCGGTTTGATGTAATTGTAGGCAAGCCAACCGGCACCCTGAGAGTTGTTAAGTTTACCTCCGAGCGGAGTTTCTTTTCTTGTAAGCTCACTCCCATCGGGCCATGTAAATGTCTCCGTATAGTCACGGTGAGCCTTGATGCCTTCGGTAAGTTTGAAATACCCGCCGACTTCCCATTGAGAACGTCCGGTATTGAATTTGGCATTTGCCTGATAATATCCCCACCCACAGTTTAATGCCGGCTTTGCCTGCACCATAAGAGAACCACCGATGGTTGGATTTGTCACGATGAAGTTCAAAACATAATTCGCTCCTCCATAACGTAAACCGGGATTATCAATCCATTCAACACGCTTGATGGTTTCAGGGAGCAGAGCTTTTACCTGTTCTATTGAGGATTCCTTGCCATTTATTCGCACCTGTACAGATTGACCTGCCGCATTGATGGATCCGAGAGCATCATTTACCGAAAGAGTTGGAATCATGAGGTTGCGAAGCAGCTGCATACCATTTTTGGAATTGTCAACCGCACTCTTGGAAGGATGGTACACATCCATATCTGCCTTTCTTATAACTTTAGGTGCTTGAATTACAATATCATTAAGTTCCTGAGTAGTAATTGAGTCAGGAGTTTCATTTTGTGCCGCTGCTAAGATTGGAAGCATTAAGATCAATGGTGTTATTAATATCTTCATACTGCGTATTTTTAATTTATGCTGCAAAATTAGTAAGCAAAATCAGTGTGTGCCATACCCAAATGGGTACGATTGCATATCTGCGAGGAAAAAAATTTTATCCATAGGTCAAAACGTACCCATTTGGGTATGGCAAAGTATATGAAGATGTACTAACTTTGCGCATCAATAGAAAATGATATGACAAACGAAGAAAGACAACAGATAAATAAGTGTCGGGTAATTATAGTCGGCAAGGGAGAGTTCATTACCTATATTAAGAATGAGTTGGAGCTAATTGGCTTCAAAGCGATTTATAATATATCGGAGACAGAGCCATCAAATTTCAGTCACGACAAAGGTATCATAATAGAGCATATAGAGAATGGAATTCCACTTTCAGCCGATTTTACAGATATTCCTATAATATTTGCGTTTGACTTTATAGAGGGAGCCGGAGCAATTGTCGTTTTCCCTGAAGATGAAAAGGATTTCCTTAATAAACATAATATCCGCGTGTGGGCGGCGGAATATCTTTCGGGATATTGTGCATTTTGGAATGTTGGGGATTGCGACTGGCTGCATGATGCTCTTTCTGCAATAAAAGAAGGCAAGACATCTATGGAAGCCCAGAAAACAGCCGCTCATATATGTGCACGGATAGCTGCCAACATAGCTGTCAGCAGGGACGTGAAACGTTATCCGAGATTTTATTTAGTGAAGAGGTAAGCGTGGAGAGCTCTTCACTACAACAACTTGTTGTTGGTGGCCGCAACAATGGCCTCTGTTATGTTGCGTACACTAAGTTTCTCAAAAAGTTGCTTGCGGTATTTCTTTATAGTGTCGGGAGAAAGGCACATCTTGTCCGCAATCTCCGACATTGTGAATCCTTGAATAGAAAGAGTTATGACCGATTTCTCACCTTCAGTGAGAGTAGGCATACTCCTTTTGTCCCATCGGCGTGTCAGGCGGTTGTATTCAAAATACTCTGGAGAGCCTACACGGTGCATCTCGATATGCCCCGGTGTAGTATGACTGGAGGCTGAGACCACGCAAAGAGCAAGCCAAATCCGGCCGTCAGAAGTTGTGGCTATCGGAGTGAGCTTGTGGTTTATAAGAATCGGATGCCCGTGATTGATAATATGGAAATCGTATTGTATGTACCAGTCTCTACGTTCTTCCACTGGGATGTTGCTGTAGAAAGAGAATCCGGCACGGTTCAAGTTAAGCAAAAGAGACTGTTCGTCTTGTGGTACATAAAGTAAATAAAAACGGTAGCCTATTTCCTTCATCTTCTCCGGCGTGAGACCGCACAGGAACATCGGATTGGGCGACACGTATAGGAAGTCCTGCTTGAAGTAGTCGATTATATATACGCTTTGATAGGTAGAACGTGAAAATGCCTCAGCAGAGCGAATGTATTCATCCACTCTGCTATAGTCAAGCTCTTCAGGAAGCCTCACCTCATTATCCGGTATGAAGAAATCATCGGTTCTATTCATGGTCTTATCCTACATTAAGTATAGATTGGCCAAAGAATCTCGATAGCCTGGTCTTGTGAAATCAAGGCCCTTGAATCGGGATAGATAATTACAGGCCTCCTTCTTCGTCAATTTGTATTTACGTGCAAACAAGCCGACACTCATCACTATATAATGAATTATATCGGATGAAGCTGATTCGATTGGCGTCCCTATGTCATCAAATCTTTCCGTCATAGTGTTTCTTATTTATTGGATACAAAGTTAATATAAGTTTCCTATAATGGCAATATTTTGGATAGACTTTTATTGAGTAGATGCGCTCTTACTTACAACACGTAAAATTTTCCCCAAATTCTCTTTATAGTTGTTATGATATCAGCCTATAAAATAATGGCTGAAAAGGTAAAAAAACGATTTGACCAAATTTTTATTAGGTAATCGTATCATTTTTCTATGCTTTTTCCGTTGTTTATTAAATAAAGATATTAACCCATGATTACTGTAAAACAACCATTTATCATATATGCACTGCTTTCATTCATATGTGCGTCAGCGTCATTACCAAAATATGAGGTCGTGCACTCGGAGGCACCGACTCCTTCTTACGGAAACATAACGAGATTTGTCATAAATTCGGAATATCTCAATGGTAAAGTGACAGTTGACATTTGGACGCCTACAGAATATGACCCCTGCTCTGATAATAAATACCCGGTGGTTTACGCACATGACGGCCAAAATCTATTTGATGATTCGTTTTCATTTGCCGGTGTATCCTGGGGTATCGACGAAGCATGCTATCAATTATCAAACGACCCGGATTTCATCATGCCTATTGTAGTGGGCATAAACAACAGAGGAGCAGAAGGTTTGCGCCCTAATGACTACTTTCCCGAGAATGCATTGGATTACATCTCTCCTGATCAAATGAGAAATACATTCATTTACGATACATGCAACGACATATTCTTAGGAAATGCTGAGGCCGCTTTTGTTGCGGAAGAGCTAAAACCACTTGTAGACAGTATGTATAACACGGCCACGGGGATGTCGACAACATTCGCAATGGGTTCGAGTATGGGGGCGCTTGCTTCGATGTACCTTCTATGTGAGTATTCGCATCTATTTGGTGGGGCAGCATGTATGTCGACACATTGGATAGGATCATTGAGCCTCAATCCAGACTATACCATGAATGATGATGAAGTATGTGCTAACGCCATACTTCAATATCTGAGCGATCGTATACCTTCAGACGGTTTACACCGACTCTATATGGATCAAGGTACTGAGGATTGGGACGCCGGATACTTGAAATACGAATATATAGCTCGTGAAATAGTGCGTGACAAGGGTTATGCGGAAGAAAGTGGTCAACTGTACCTATATGATGCGGATGGTGCGGGACATAACGAATGGTACTGGCAACAGCGGGTAAAGATCCCCTTAAAATTCCTTTTGTCAAAGTCAGCTATTGAATCTGCGGGGTTAATTGAAGTAGCTGCTGATTGCAGCAACTGTGATTGCATCTATGACATCATAGGTGTAAGGTATCCAATCTCCGGAGTTGATAGACTTCCCAAGGGCCTTTATATAAATAAAGGGAAAAAATTGATTAAAAGACAATAAAAATTTGTGTGATATGCCAATTCTCTTCTCTACCATTTGTGCTCGCAAACTTATCAATCCATTTGCGACTTAATATAATTGACCATTGCAACGCCGTTTTCACAACCAAGAACATATTGTTTGCCGTCTTTCATTTTTACGAGAATACAATTGCTCCGGCTACCATAATAGCCAAAATATGAGCCAATCATAATGTCGCTGAAATAACCCCAATATCCGAAAAATCCACCGCTGGCGCACAGCCTAAGACCTACGGCAGAGGGGTAGCATGTGTCAACTGACTGTATCTTATCATACAGAAAGACTTTTGGCGAAGATAACAGGCGGTGGAGGACAATACCAGAAACGTTAGCCTCAATATATTTCGGACAAAAGTAAAGTCCGGCGATGGTTGTAGGGGCCATGATAATGCAGAAAAGTGTGAGCTTTTCTTCGTCACCAAGAAGTGAAAATATCCCCACTATCCAGATTATCAGGACTACTGCGGTAACAATCAAGGAATATGTACTGAATTTGACTTTTTGTTTCATGTCGGTATAGTTTAAGTTATTCAACTATCAATGTCATATTATTCACACGAAGAAATGCAAAACGCCATTAGTGTGAGTGTCAGTAAGAAATATTTATTCATTGTCATTTATTTGCTAATAATTAAATTATAGATATTCACCCATCAGCCCTGCGATGTGACGAATATGCGCAGTGTATCAGAGGTACTCCCACCATACAGAATACTATGATTTATTGTCTATTCATTCGGTCAAAGTTTTCAGATGCAAAATTGATAAATTTTTTCCATTTAACTCTCAACATTTGTTGAGAGTTGAGGATTTTAACACTTTTTGCCGTCATTTTTCCGCAATCGGCTGGTGACTGTCGTTTGTAAGAAAGCGCCCCGGAGGGACAGCGATTTTGTTAACCGAGGGTCCTTGTGACCCACGGTCTTGGATCACCCCGAGGGACGGTGCCGGAGATACCGGACATGAGTTTAAAGATAGAATCACATATGGCACAATACCACTTTACAAAATGGATTACCCTTTTTGCACACCTTTACAAGTTCAAAGATAATAATTCCCCGATTTTCATCGATTAACTATATTAAAATCCTAAATGATAGCTTGAAACCAGAGGCTACAGGGAATTATCAAGCCATATGAATATCTTATTTTCCTATGCCTTCCTTTCGGGTAGTAATATAGGCTTTCTATAATTATCTCGCCACGGGTGCAAGACGGTGTGCCGTATTATACTAAAGACCAACGCCATATTCGTAAGCAGAGCGAGTAACCCTATGTGATATAGAATTACTCGCTCTTTTGCTAAAATATCGGTCGCCAAAAGGCGAGAAGAATGAGAATCTATCGATTAGGAGCCGGAATGACACCGAGTTGAAGCATCATGTTGAATAGATCTGGCAATCCATGTTCGCGCACGATTTTGCCGTCGACTATTTCATAGATGTTCATTGCTGTGACAGAGACAGGTTTCCCGGTTGGAGGCATTCCCATAAATGAGCCGGTATTAGTGCCGTTCATTGTAAACCGAACCATTATCTTGTTTCCTTCCTCAATCATTTCTTCAGCCGTCCAATTAACATCTGGCATCGCTCCATGCATCATTTCGAGGATTTGTTTGTATCCTTCAAATCCGCTCAATGGCTCTGGCTGTGTAGGAGCGTGGAATACTACATCCGGAGAAACGATTGTTTCGCCCAACGAATAGTCTTTGGTGTTGATGAAGTTTATGAATTGCTCAATCAGTCGTTTGTTTGGTGTCATAATGGTCAGAGAAGATTATCGCGTTCAGTGAGTTCAGCATCGGTCATTGTGTAACCTCCCAGTGAACCTTCGGTGGCCTGAATGCAGATATAGGTCATCGGTTCGGCTGAGGTGCATTTGAGATTACGGTCACAGTTGGTTGCAACGCGGATAACAGAGCCTTCAGCAATGTCAAATACCTCGTCGTTGACTTGGAATTTGCCCTGTCCACTGAGAATGATGTAGTTTTCCTCGTTGGCTTTGTGGCTGTGGAAGAAAGGTACGGATGCTCCGGTAGGAAGAGTGCCGAAAGAGATTTCGCATGAGGTAGCTCCTGTAGCGTCCTTTACGAATTGCTTGCCCTCAAATCCGTGGAGAGTGCCAACTGTGGCGTGGGCGAATTTATCGCCTTTATTCAATACTTTCACTTCGTTCATAATCGTATATTTGTTTTGTTTTTGATTTTATATTAACTTTGCAGCTGTAAGCCGCTTTCATTTTGATAGTGCAAAGATAATACGAATAATCGTTAAAAACAAGACGTTACTCAAAAGTAAGGCACTTACTTTCAGGTAACAATTTTTGATTATGAAGCCGTTACAGTTACAAGTTAATTTAGAAAAATATACTCATATAGATATGTGTCCCATACGCCACGTGATTTCACGCTTCTCTGGCAAATGGCAGATACTCATCCTGTGTGTGCTTGCCGAGAACGAGGCCACACGTTTCAATGCAATTGGCAAGGCTATTCCAGACATATCTCCAAAGGTGCTTACTGATACATTGAGGAATCTTGAAAGAGACAAGCTGGTGGAAAGAAAACTTTATGCTGAAATTCCTCCGAGGGTGGAATATTCGCTGACCGAACTGGGCCGGAGTTTGATCCCTGTGCTTGGCGGACTCATATCATGGTCGCTCGAACATTTTGACGAGATAAACTCAGGAAGATGATAATCTGGAATCCTTGCTGCCGATTTTGCTTGATATTCCTGTAAAACACAAGGGATTTTTGGCTAACATTCCGTAAACTTGGTTCTTTTATCCGTAACATAGGTATAAACTCTAGGAAATACTGAAGTAATTTTGCAGTGTTAAAATAAAAGAATAATATGTCGGATAAAGAATTTCTAAAATATGCAGCCGAAGGCAATCTTATAGTTGCCGGTAGCGAGATACATCAGACCATGCACGCAATGAGTCAGCGGGCATTGTATCTAACTAATAAAATCAACAGTGTATATCATTCTCCTGAGGAGCTACGTGAACTGATGTCAGAACTGATTGGCAAGCCTCTTGATGAGGGATTCGGTCTTTTCCCACCTTTCTATACTGACTGCGGACAGAATATCACTCTTGGTCACGGCACTTTTATAAATATGGGTTGTTCCTTCCAGGACTGGGGAGGAATTACAATCGGTGATGACTGTCTTATTGGTCATAACTGCACTATTTGCACCGTTAACCATTCAAAAGATCCTCAGCGGCGTGGTGATATGATTTGTCTTCCTGTAAAAATCGGTAATAGAGTATGGATAGGTGCCAATGTCACAATCCTTCCGGGAGTCAGCATAGGTGACGGAGCAATTATAGCCGCAGGGGCTGTAGTAAATAAGAACGTACAACCAAATACTATTGTGGCGGGAATTCCTGCTAAAGTAATAAAAAATATTTGACAAATGAAATTTTGGATAATAACGCTGACCTTGCTTATGGCAATTTCTTTCACTATGTGCGCTTGCTCTCACGAATACGAAGGACCGGAAATCAAGGAAGAGCCTATACCGACTCCTGAACTGGACCCAAATCCTACGACAGGACAAGGGAAAGTCCTCGTAGCTTATTTTTCATGCACCAACACAACAAAAAAGGTTGCTGAAGATATTGCCGATTTAACATCTGGTACTCTTTTCAGCATAGAACCGCAACAAGCCTACACTTCGGCTGATCTTGACTACAATAGCGATTGTCGGGCAAACCGCGAGCAGAATAACTCTTCTTCCCGTCCGGCAATAAAAGGAATGCCCGATAATCTTGATAAATACGACGTGGTTTTTCTCGGCTATCCTATATGGTGGGGAAAGGCTCCGCGAGTGATATTTACTTTCTTGGAAAGCGGTGATTTCAAGGGGAAGACTATAATACCATTCTGCACCTCACATTCAAGCGGAATAGGCAGTAGTGACACTGAACTTCACTCTGCGGCAAAAGCTGCCGTATGGAAATCGGGAAAACGCTTTGGAGGTGGTGCATCCACATCTGAGATTGAAAAATGGATTAACGGATTAGGTATAGATTTTGAAAA
>CAZJKZ010000075.1:0-12933 GCA_964546885.1 uncultured Bacteroides sp. | reverse complement strand
CTATGCATTGAAAAACTGCATAGAACTCGAAAACATCAACATCCCTGAGGGTGTAGAGAAAATAGGCAAGGAGGCAATGTATTATTGCCAGAAGTTATTGAACGTTTCTCTACCTACTACCCTTAAGGAGATCGGAGAGAATGTTTTCGACGATTGCGAGATGCTTACAATAATTAGGGTTTATACAGAAGAAATTCCTAAAATCACAGGAGAAGCAAATCTGACTGAACCACATTGTAAGATTTTTGTGCAGGCAAAAACCCTTGACGACTACAAGGATCTTTGGAAGGTGCATGAGCATAGAATCGAACCTGGCATCCATGTCACCCAACCATCAAGAGATGACATACCGAAGTATTCTGTAGGCTCCAAATTCAAGATAGCTTCCAGTATGCCTTTGGATGGACAGACTATGACATGGACTACATCCAATCCAGTTGTTGCTGTTCCAGATAAAAATCACGATGGCACACTCTTAATTAAAGCCGTTGGTCCGACGCATGTAATGGTAAACACTGACCAGAAATTCTACCATGAGTGTGACTTCGACGTGTATCCTCAGCTTGCTGATGCCAACTGGGATGGCAGTTTAAATATCTCAGACGCTGTAAATATCGCCAACTATGTGGTTAAAAACCCGGAAGAACTCATAAATTGGTTGGAAACAGAACGTACAGACATCGAGAATCTCGCTGAATGGGAGAAATTCTATTACGTAGGAGCCGACTTGAATAACGATGGAGTCATCTCCGTTGCCGATGCCTCGGCAGCTGTGAAGATCATTCTTAACTCTCCTGTACAATCTTCACCCACCGCATTGCCGGCGAGCAGATCTATCTCAGAAAACGACGCCGATGCTCTTATAATCAGTCTCATTCCTTCATCCCTCCCGGGAGAAGTCTCCTTCCCTATCGGGCTTGAAAATAGAGTGGAATATGTGGCAATACAGGCAGATATCCGTGTGCCGGAGGGAATGATCCTGAAAGACGTTACAGCCGGCAACCGGGCAGCCGGACATACATTGACTTCACGACGAATCGACGACCGCACAATGCGCGTGGTGCTCTTCGATTTCAACAATTCAGCGTTCCCAACATCAGAAGAACCGCTATTCAATTTGACAATCGAGGGCAATAACGTTTCTGCCGACGATATTAAGATCTCAGGTATCTATGCTTCCGATTCAACATCTAAGAGCTTTGAGCTCATTTCAAGAATCGGGATGCTGTGTAGTGATGTTGCCACAATTTCACCTGCTGACTTCTCCGTGACTTCCACACCCACACACGAAGGCATCATGATTGACAACGCCGGCGGAAAGACAGTCACTATCTACACCGTAGACGGCAAAGTGATCAACTCTTTCGTAGCCGCATCCGACTCAGTGAGTGTCTCACTCTCCAAAGGCATCTACATTGTCACTGTCGAAGGTACGGCCATAAAGATCGCTGTGGATTAGAATGTCAGGAAAATATTTCTCATACATCATTTTCGTAAAATATTTATGAAAAGAGGCTGTCTAACAAGTTTAGGCAGCCTCTTGTTGTATAGTCAGAATACAAAAAAAAGGCTTTCATGCTGAAATTCGGCTTATGGCTCAAAATTATTCACTATAATCGGAAGAATTCATGCCGAGATTACAGTATACATATCTACTGAAGTAGGCTTCTATTTATAGTAGCTATTACCTAAATAGACTGATGAGAGACATATACTTTAAAAGTGTCAAGGATTGAATCCACTGGCAATCAAAGTTGAGGCAGAAGCATAGAAGTCGGCAGAAAGCATTTGAGATAACGAAGTCTCAGGATGTTTTGACAAGTAAGCGCGTACTATGCAGTAACCAATATAGCATCCTACTCTGCCAGGGGTTGTTCCCTGCAGAAGCGGAGTTGAAGGCGCTTGCGCTATATATTTGTCAATAGTCAGAGGGTCTGTGTCATACACGATACGCAACAGTCGCATCTCCTCCCACATCTTTTTAAGATTAGTTTCTACGTACTCAAGCTGCTGAGGAGAATACCCGAGGGCTTTGGCAAGCGAAGCATCGTGCACAAGGCGCATACGCGCCTCAACCAACGCTCCCTCGTATAGCATCCAGCTCAGCAGTGTAGGCTCCCTATCAGTCATAGGATACTGTGTGGCAGCCAATACACCAGCCAAATCATAAGGTATCATATCCGGAGTCTTTACAGCACGCCTATACTCCTGCCATCCGGAATATCCGGGAAAGTCGGCTCCAAGATAATGATTAAGGGCAATGAGCACAATGCTGTCGGCACGTACCATTGGCCTGCGATTCCCCCACACCACTGAGGCAAATGTCAAGGGAGGCAGATTAATACCCTCTTTAGAGGCATTATCCATAATATCTCCGACAATCTGCTCTAACGGTCTAATGTCGCTGAAGACGGAATCCACAGGCGGCTGAAACATCCTGACCACACTGGATTCTGACCAGGCCACAAGTACAGAGTCTGTAACATCTCGGACGCCTACGACGGACATCATTGTCTGTATTTCCGGACCCATACTATCCAACACGGCAAGGCGCTGTTCATTAGAGTAAGAGGCAAATGAGGCCAAAGTCAGATCAACACGCATTATTGGTTGAGGCCGTGCCCTATCAGGCTTGGAACAAGCGGTAGCCGCAAACGCAAGCGATAATATCAAAGCTATTCTAAGTGTACTCATATCAAATAAGTTTTTTCTGCAAAATTAATATAATTTATAAGATGGCGGTGAGAATAATTGGTATTTTTGGGCAAAAAATTGGCAATTAATATTTTTTTGTCATTACAGATTATCGTTTTCATAACTAAAATAGCTAATTTTGCATTCAATTTCGACAATGCGCATATACAGACATATAATTGCACTGTGCTTTCTGCTCTTTATAACGTTAATAGCCGGAGCTAAGACCAATGAGTTCACAGTGGTGATTGACCCCGGGCATGGCGGCCGCGACAGCGGTTGTGTAGGCAAGGTGGCCAAAGAAAAAAATATTGCCTTAAACGTCGCAAAGCTTTTGCGAGATAAAATAGAACAAAAGTACGGTAAGAAAGTAAAAGTAGTGATGACTCGCTCTACCGACGTATTCGTGTCGCTTGAAGGTAGGGCCCAGATTGCAAATAAGGCTAAAGGCGATTTGTTTATCTCGATACACGTCAATTCAGTTGATAAAAAATCTAAGGGACGAACAGAGGTAAAAGGTTCCTCGGTATACACGTGCGGACTCCACAAATCAAAAGATAACCTACAGGTGGCTATGCGAGAGAACTCTGTTATGGAATACGAAAACGACTATACCACCGTATACCAGGGATTTGATCCTAAGTCATCTGAATCTTATATTATGTTTGAGCTATCGCAAAGCGAGCATCAGAAACAAAGTATTAATTTCGCTAAATACGCCGAGGATTTTCTCGTGACAGATGCAGGTCGCTTCAATAAAGGCGTAAAGCAAGCCGGATTCTGGGTACTTTGGTCCACTGCAATGCCTGCGGTGCTTGTGGAGTTGGACTTTATCTGCAATCCCACCCAAGAGAAATTTCTTAACTCTGAAAAGGGACAAGAAAAATGTGCCAACGCTCTCTTTAAAGCCTTCAATAAATATTACGAGAATAACCACTAACTTATATAGCATAAGCATCCAGAATCAAAAATATTGATATTATTGAGTCATGAAAAAATTTTTTACTAAGGAAGTCCTAATAGGCATTAGTGTGATTGTGGCCATTGCAATCCTTGTTTTTGGCATCAATTATCTAAAAGGCATCAATGTGCTTAAAGCCGCAAATTATTATTATGCCACATTCTCCAATGTAGAGGGTATGGAGACATCCGCCCCTGTTATGCTCAATGGCTACAAGGTGGGTGAAGTGAGGGAAATCATCTACGATTACGAACATCCGGGAAATATCAAAGTGGAGGTGAGTCTCGACAAGGCTCTCCGAGTGCCACAAGGCTCTAAAGCTGTACTGACCACCGATCTGCTCGGCACAGCATCAATTGTGCTTAGCTTAGGCGAAGGTCCTGCCATGCTTAATATCGGCGACGAACTCATACCAGTAATCAAACCCGGACTCATGGGTGCACTGTCATCAGAAGTGTTGCCGAACATTGGTGCTATTTTCTCGAAAATAGACACTCTTCTCACATCCATCAATGCAATCGCTTCGGATCCCGCTCTGCGTGAGTCAGCTCACCGACTCGATGCAATAACAGCCGACCTGCAAACCACTACAAAAAATATCGCAGCAATCACAGCTCAGCTTAATCCAACTGTGGCAAAACTCAATCCCATACTTGCTGACGTGAAAAACATCACAGGCAATGTAGGCGTAATCACTGAAGACGTACAGCACCTCACAGGGCAGATGCGCAACCTGCCTTTGGATTCTCTCATCGCAGATCTGCAGACCACCACAGCTAATCTGCGGGCACTCTCTTTGCAGCTTAATGATCCAAATTCATCGCTTGGATTGCTAATGCACGATCCGGCGCTGTATAATAATATCAACAACGCCGTTTCAAGTCTCGACTCAATTTTCGTTGATTTAAAAAAGAATCCTAAGCGTTATATCAGCATAAAAATGTTTTAACGGTTAAGATATGTTAAATAAAAATTCGTCGTTAAACCTTTGTATATTTCCATAGTCAAATAAACGTACAATAAATAAGAACGACAACTTTTTCATTTTTCATATCTACCCCTAATTAATTCGTTTTCATTAGATATAATGGCTTTTGATTAGATAGAATATGGCTGCGCCTATCGGATCGTGAGATTGTGAGGCGCAGCTCTTTTTTCATCAAGTGGTAGGCAGTGCTTCGCGTGTAAGATTTGCTTCGATTCTTTGTGCTAATGCAGAATTGTCGGTTACATAAGTTTTAAGTTCGTCCGACAGCGATCCGTCTTCGGCCAGTTTAGAAGCTATCGACCCTCCTTCAGAGGAAAGGATCTGATAATTTGCAACGAAGGTGAAACAGTCCTCAAGCAAATTGGGCCACAATGTAAGATCTACATTTCGCTGCAAAGAGTCAAGAGCAAGAGCCGAACGGGCGGCACTTTTCATCATTTCAGATACCGCACTTTCGCGTACAGATGACTTTGTAGCCGACTCTACCGTATCACAATGGCGCACGAATGCATGGAGTAATCGTAAAATCGGAGCAGACATCTTTGCAAGCAAATCTTTCTGCTTGGCCTCATGCACACGTTTCTGCTTCTCTATCTCCGACTCCACATCAATCTCCGACTTCATCGAGCCAACTGCGTTGAGGAAGAATCCCATGATCAATAAGCCTACCATAACTTCAACTGCGGTGATCGATTGAGCCATCCATCCGCAGGGAGTGTAGTCGCCAAAACCGAGCGTGGTAATAGTAACGATACTGTAATATAGCCACGATCCAAAATCCACACCTCCGCCGTCAGGTATTCTAAACTGTCCGTCGGGCACTGCATAATAGATTACCGCAAATACCGGTACAGCCAACACATAAATGCACATCCACACAAGTGGCCTGATGTTCGACACTACATGAAAAAAATGGCGGAAGTGTCTCGACGTGTTTTGAAAAAATTCACTCATAAGAATTAAGTTTTAAATTATTATTTTCAGATTTATTTTGCTTAATTTTGCAGCCGAAAAATCAATAATCATATGGAAGCTACTTTTTTGTTCATTATAGAGGTGATCGGCACCATTGCAGCCGCAATTAGCGGTATTCGCCTTGCCGCCACAAAGAATTTCGATTGGTTTGGGGCCTACACTGTAGGACTTGTAACCGCTATCGGTGGAGGCACTCTCCGCGACCTTCTTCTCGACATACCGGTATTCTGGATGCAGACATGGTGGTATCTTGCTGTCACCGGACTGTCGCTTGCCACGGTGATTATTTTCAAGAGTCTTTTGGTAAGCCGCGACAGAATACTTTTCGTATTCGACAGCGTGGGTCTTGCCCTATTCTGCGTGATTGGAATACAGAAGACCCTCGCTGCGGGATATCCTATGTGGGTGGCTACGGTGCTTGGCGTCACTACGGGCGCCTTTGGCGGTGTGCTGCGCGACATTCTTATTAATGAAGAACCACTCATCTTCCAAAAAGACATCTACGCCACAGCATGTCTGGCAGGAGCCTTGGTGTATTGGTTGATAATGCTTCTTGGAGGCTCACCGTTCTGGCAGCAAGTGTCGTGTGCGGTGGTGGTGATCGGCCTGCGTGTGCTCACTCTTAAATATTCGCTTCATCTTCCGCTGCTAAGTGTCAACCCTACTTCTGAGGGGCGGCCTGAATCTGAGGCGAGCGATCCGACTGAGAAATAGAGAGATGATCGGCAGAGAGCACTTCGAGATTGAAGTCGGAAGCAGCCATAAGGGCGTGTTCCATAATACCACTGAGCACGGCCACATAAGCTTGCCACTGTGTGGTGACGCTGAAGCAATACACTTTCACCGGTATGCCTTCGGCGGTCGGGGTGGCAATATTCACCATAAGGTCCTTGGTGGGGTCAATAAGCGGACTCGCCACTAAATAAGATGTGAGGTAAGCGCGGTACAGACCCAGATTCGTCTCAAGCGATCCGTTGATGGGTGCTACACCCTTCTGCCATGAAATCGGTTGACCCTCTTTTTGCATACGGTCCACAAAATCCTTTATACTTGGATATTTCTCGCAGAGAGCGGTTATACGTTCAGGCGTCGGCACCTCTATACTGTCAGGATTGATATATACATTTTCACTGATACGGCGCACTCCGCTCTCCGACATTCCTCGCCAGTTCTGGAAGCTCTGCGACACAAGGGTGTAAGGTGGCACAGTGACAATAGTGTTGTCGAAATTGCGCACCTTCACAGTGCTGAGCGATACGTCTTCCACAGTACCGTTGGCAAGAGTAGATGGCACCACAATCCAGTCGCCGACCCTTACCATATCATTTTGCGACATCTGTATGCCGGCCACAAATCCCAGAATAGTATCCTTGAACACTAACATAAGTACTGCTGCAAAAGCGGTAAGTCCGCCCAATAGAGCCGCAGGTGATTTATTTACCAAAATCGAAACGCACACTATCACCACTACACCCCAAAGGATACCGATACATATATTTAGTATACCTTGTAGAGGTAGCCCCTTGGTGTTCTCTTTAGCATTAAGCCGGTCAAAGGTAAATTTCATTACAGCTGTTAGCGCCACTCCAATCATTACAGAAAGGTATATCATAGCGGCACGTACAATGAAACGGTGAATTTCAGCCGAGCTTTCAAAAGCAAAAGGCACAAGAGCCAAGAATACTATAGGCGTGATAACATGCGAGCATGTAGTAAGAGTATGTTGGCGTAGCAATTCTCGGGTGAATTCTGTGTTATGCACTTTTAGTATCTTTTGAAGACTCCATAATATTGCCTTCCTGACAACCCAGCCAATCGCAAACGACGCAAAAATTATGATGGCTAAATAAATTATTTCCTCCAAAGTCTGGAAACGTCCGAGACCGATAAAGTCAAGAAATCGGTCGATATTCTTCAACAACCAGTCTGCTACTGTGTGAGATGGGATAATTGAGGCTGAAAACATAATAAATAATGAATAATAATGATACAATAGTTGATTTACGTGATACACGTCTATAAAGACGATGCTGTAATGTATAAACAAAAGACGAGCGCATCTTGTTAAGGATGCGCCCGTCTTTTTTAATGATTTTTTTTATTTTTCTCTACATTATTTGGCTATAAGAAGGTAATAGTTTTTCTTTCCTTTCTGAGCGAGGATGTATTTACCATTGAGCAGCATGTCTTTGGTGACGGGAAGGTTAATGTCTGCCACCTTCTCCTTGTTGATGGATAGACCACCACCCTGCGCTAATTTGCGCAACTCGCCTTTCGACGGGAATACGGGAGCGCGGTCGGTAAGAAGATCGGCTATTTTCAGCGTTCCGTCCTCTATCTCGGCCAACGACACCTCAAACTGAGGCACACCCTCGAATACCGAAAGGAGCGTGGCTTCATCGATCTTGTGAAGTGTCTCTGAGGCTTTGTTGCTGAATAGGATTGAAGATGCCTCCACAGCCATTTCATAATCTTCTGCGCTATGCACCATAGTGGTAATTTCCTTGGCGAGACGTTTTTGCAGCGGACGTTGTCCGGGATCTGCCTTCTGAGCCTCTACAAGAGCTTCCACCTCTTCGCGGGTAAGTTCGGTGAAAATCTTTATATACTTTTCAGCATCTTCGTCGCTTACATTGAGCCAGAACTGGTAGAACTTATAAGGCGAGGTATAGCGTGGATCAAGCCATACATTGCCCGACTCCGTCTTGCCGAATTTGCCGCCGTCGGCTTTGGTGATGAGCGGGCATGTGAGGGCGTAAGCCTCACCGCCTGTCATACGGCGTATCAATTCAGTGCCCGTGGTGATGTTGCCCCACTGGTCGCTGCCACCAAGCTGCAATTTGCAGTCATATGTCTCATTTAGATGCAGGAAGTCGTAGCCCTGAACCAACTGGTAAGAGAACTCTGTGAATGACATACCCTCGCGGAATTCGCCGTTGAGACGCTTCTTCACGGAATCTTTTGCCATCATATAGTTGACGGTGATGTGTTTGCCCACATCGCGTATGAAATCGAGGAATGAAAACGGCTTCATCCAATCGTAGTTGTTGACGAGTAGGGCCGCGTTAGGTGCGTCGCTGTCAAAATCGAGGAATTTAGCCAGCTGTTTTTTAATGCACTCCTGGTTGTGGCGAAGAGTCTCTTCAGTGAGAAGATTACGCTCTGCACTTTTACCTGACGGATCTCCGATCATACCTGTGGCTCCGCCTACAAGAGCTATAGGACGATGACCCGAACGCTGGAAATGTTTTAGCATCATTACACCCACAAGGTGTCCGATATGCAGGCTGTCGGCAGTTGGGTCGATACCCAGATATGCCGTGGTCATTTCTTTTTTAAGTTGCTCTTCGGTGCCCGGCATCATCTGGTGGATCATGCCGCGCCATGTGAGTTCTTCTATAAAGTCCATATTTATTTTCTATTTGTCATTTTGCCAAGCTGTCGATTTGACAGTTTGGCTATTTTGTCAATTTGGCAAATTATCGGTTTTTGATTTGATTAATCAAGCTTTTTAAGGGCGGCAGAGATGCGGGCAAAGGCTTCGCGTATGTTATCGTCGCTTGTTGCATAGCTCAGGCGTAGGTATCCGGGGGTCTCGAAGGCATCGCCTGACACTGTGGCCACATGAGCCTCTTCGAGCAAGTACATTGCTAAGTCGTTAGCGTCGTTAATCGCCTTGCCTTGATAGCTCTTTCCGAAATATGCCGACACTTCCGGGAAAAGATAGAACGCACCGCTGGGCACATTCACTTTCCATCCTGGGATGTTGCTTGCGAGCTCTACCACCAGATTGCGGCGGCGCTCAAATGCCTGACGCATCTCCTCCACACATTTCTGGCTTCCGGTATATGCTGCTTCAGCGGCTTTTTGGGCTATAGATGATGTGCCCGATGTGTATTGGCCCTGAAGTTTTGTGCATGCTTTTGCCACCCACAGCGGACCGGCGCAATATCCTATACGCCATCCTGTCATCGCATAAGCCTTGGACACACCGTTGATCACGACAGTGCGGTCGGCAATCTCGGGGAATGAAGCCATGGAGGTAAACGAGCCCGTGTAGTTGATATGCTCGTATATTTCGTCGCTCAGCACTATTATTTCGGGATGCTCGGCAAGCACGTCGACAAGCGCCTGAAGTTCGTCCTTTGAATACACGGCTCCGGAGGGATTGGACGGAGAGCAAAGCATAAGCATGCGGCTCTTAGGAGTGATGGCGGCGCGCAGCTGCTCGGGGGTAATCTTGAAATCCTGCTCTATTGTAGCCGGAACAAGAACACTCTTGCCTTCTGCAAGCTTCACCATCTCCATGTAGCTCACCCAGGCAGGTATGGGGATTATCACCTCATCGCCCGGATTGATGGTGGATAGTATCACATTGCAGAGAGCCTGCTTGGCGCCTGTCGATACCACTATCTGCTCAGGAGCGAAGCTGAGACCGTTCTCCTCCGACAGTTTATTGGCAATAGCCTTGCGTAGGCTCATATATCCCGGCACGGGTGTGTATCTGGAGTAATTTTCATCAATGGCACGTTTAGCGGCTTCTTTGATATGGTGAGGAGTGTCGAAGTCAGGTTCGCCCACCGACAGATTAATCATGTCAATGCCCTGAGCCTTGAGTTCAGAGCTTTTCTGGGACATAGCAAGGGTGGCCGAGGGGGCCAGAGATTTCACGCGTTGGCTAATGTGTTCCATTTAAAATCCACTTTTATTATTCTTTTTTTATATTTTGGTGCAAAGTTACGCAAAAAATTGCATATCTTTGTGGCAAATTAGAGATAACACCCATAAAATTCAATTTTTTTATCACGCATATGGATTTGCAGCGTGCAGCACTGCTTTACGGAGAATACAAATTGCAGGACTTCGCCTCCACACGAGTGATTCTATTCGGTGTGGGCGGTGTAGGCTCGTGGTGTGCCGAAGCACTTGTGCGTTCAGGCATCGGTCATATCACCATTGTCGACGCAGATGTCGTAGACGCCTCTAATATCAACCGTCAGCTGCCTTGTACATCTCTCACTATCGGCATGCCCAAAGTGGAGGTGATGCAGAGACGACTCATTGAAATCAATCCCGACGCAGATATTAAAGCCATCCGGGCTTTTTATGATGATACAAATTCAGCAGAGTTCGACATCGGCAATTACGATATCGTGATTGACGCGATTGACTCGTTGCGCAGCAAAGCCCACCTGATCATTCAGGCTACTTCAATTCCCGGCATTAAGCTCTACAGCTCTATGGGAGCTGCCAGACGCATTTATCCCGGCAAGGTACAAGATGCCGAGTTCTGGAAAGTAAAAGGCTGTCCACTGGCACGCGCACTTCGCGACCATTTCAAGAAATCAGGACAGATGCCTCGCCGAAAATTTCGCTGTGTCTACTCCGACGAACCTCCTATAGGCGAGCCGAAAGGCACCTCGATGCCTGTCACAGCCACTTTCGGCCTTCGTCTTGCGTCTCTCGCCCTTAACGATATATGAAGCATAATCCTTTAATTATATGAAACATAAAATTCTAACCATTTCTTGCCTGGCCGCTACGGCCGTTGCTGCCACTATGTGCACTTCAGAAAAAAAGGCTCACGAGAATCCGTTTCTCTCCGAGTACACTACCCCTTATGAAATCCCACCATTCGATGAGATCACCTATGATGACTATCTTCCGGCCCTCGAAGCAGGTATCGCGGAGCAAAACGCTAATATCGAAGCCATCGTAAACAGCTCCGACTCAGCTACTTTCGAGAACACTATCCTCGCCTTACAAAATTCTCAGCCCACCCTTGAGCGAGTGAGCTATGTAGTCTACGCTCTTACTGAGAGCAACGCCTCTCCCGAGCTCGACTCAATAAGCAACGTTTTCTTCCCTGCTGTAACAGCCCAAAATGACGAGGTGCTTATGAATGACGCACTCTTCGCAAAAGTAAAGAATGTTTACGATAATCGTCAGTCTCTTGAGCCCGATCAGCAACGCCTCACTGAGAAATACTACAAGCGTTTCACACGTGCGGGAGCTCTCCTTACTCCTGATCAGAAAGAGCAGCTAAAGGCTGTAAATGCTCAGCTTGCCGACCTGTATCTTAAATTCAACAAAAATCTTCTTGACGCAACAAATGGATTTCAGATTGTGGTTGACGACAATACTCGTCTTTCAGGTCTCCCGGAATCAAGTGTTGCACAGGCAGCCGAGGCCGCCAAAGAGCGCGGACTCGACGGTAAGTATGTCTTTACTCTCCATGCTCCAAGCCGTCTGCCTCTGCTGCAATATGCCGACGACCGTGATCTCCGCCGTGAAATGTACGAAGGGTACACATCCCTTGCTTCTGAAGGCGAATATAACAACTACCCCGTTATCAACCAAATACTTCAGGCACGCGCCAAGAAAGCCGCTCTTCTCGGATTCGACAACTTCGGAGCTTACATGACCGATGATGTTATGGCTAAGACCGTAGGAAATGCCGAGAACTTGCTTATGCAAATCTGGCCGGCTGCCGTAAAGCGTGTTGGAGAGGAGGTAAATGAAATGCAAGCTCTTGCCGACGCTGAAGGAGGAAATTTCAAAATTGCCCCCTGGGACTATTATTATTACGCCGAGAAGGTGCGTAAAGCCAAATATGACCTCGACGAAGCCGTTGTACGCGAATATTTCCCTCTTGATTCAGTACGTAAAGGCATCTTCACTCTCGCCGAAAACCTTTACGGCGTGAAATTCACCGAAATGCCCGATGCTCCCAAATATTTTGACGAAGTGACTGTTTATGATGTGACAGATGCTAACACCGGCGAACATGTTGCAGTATTCATGACCGATTATTTTCCACGCTCTTCCAAGCGTCAAGGTGCGTGGATGAGTGAGTTTAAAGGCTCATGGATTAATGAGGACGGCACAGCTTCACGCCCTGTAATCTACAACGTAGGAAACTTCACAAAACCGACCGCCACTACTCCTTCGCTTCTTACAATAGATGAGGTTGAGACAACTTTCCATGAATTCGGCCACGGACTCCATGGTATGCTTACAAGAGCACGCTACAAAGATCTCGCCGGCACTAATGTAGATCGCGACTTTGTAGAGCTTCCCTCACAAATCACCGAGCACTGGGCTTTCACTCCTGAGCTACTCAGCCAATATGCCAAGCACTACAAGACCGGAGAAGTGATACCCGCTGAATTGGTTGAGAAACTAACAGCAGCCTCAAATCACAACCAAGGCTTCACCACTGCCGAGCTCGTAGGAGCAGCTCTTCTTGACCTTGAGTACTCTAAGCTAAATCCCGATAGCGATATTGATATCGTGGCTTTTGAAAAACAAGTTG
>CAZJKZ010000074.1:0-13009 GCA_964546885.1 uncultured Bacteroides sp. | reverse complement strand
AGTACGTGTGTAGCCCAGGTCATAAGGGGCATGATGATTTGACGTCATCCCCACCCTCCTCTGCCTATGGAAAACCGTGCCCTGAAAGAGAATGTGTCGAAGATGGAGGGCATAGCGGTGTTCTCCGACGATATACGCGACGCCATTAAAGGCCATTATAGCCGGGCTGAGGATAAAGGATTCGTCACCGGCAAACCGGGCAACGAGGAGACGGTGAAAATAGGAATCGTGGCTGCCACAGCGCATCCGCAGGTGGATTACAGCAAAGGCAACAACTCGAAATTTGCCTATGCGTCTTCTCCCGAAATGATTATCAATTATGTTTCATGCCATGACGATCTCACACTCACCGACAAGCTTGCCAAATCGATGCCGGAGAGCACTGAGGCCGAACGACAGAGAGCGGCACGGTTGGCGCAGACAATAGTGTTCACTTCTCAAGGCACACCTTTTATGTTTGCAGGCGAGGAAGTGTTCCGCGACAAGAAAGGAGTGCACAACTCATATAAAAGCCCTGACTCAATCAACGCTATCGATTGGACATTGAAGCATAAGAACGCCGAGCAGTTCGAATACTACAAGCAGCTCATCAATCTGCGCAAGCTGCATCCGGCATTCCGCATGACCTCCGCCAATGATATCGCCAAACATATAGTGTTTGACGAGTTGGATCTTGACAATGTAATAAGTTATTCGATTAAGGACAATGCCAACGGCGACGCGTGGAAAGAAATCAAGCTCGTGTTCAACGGCAATAACACGCCCGTCACCGTCAGTGTGCCAAAAGGCGAATGGACAATCATAGCAGAGGACGGACACCTTAACGCTGAAGGCCTCGGACAATGCAAAGGCGGAAAAATCACAGTGCCTCCCACATCAGCTCTCATACTGAGCAGATAACGACAAAAACCAATATTATCACAATATGAATAAATCCCTATTACTCGCAGCTCTTGCGGCTATGCCGCTGTCTGCTATGGCTATCACTCCGCTGTGGCTTCGCGATGCTAAAATATCGCCCGATGGCAAAGAGATAGCTTTCACCTATAAAGGTGATATATGGAAAGTGGAATCGACAGGCGGTCAGGCAACTCGCCTCACTACCGGCGAATATTATGACACCACGCCTATATGGAGTCCTGACAGCAAAATGATAGCTTTCGCAAGCGATCGCCACGGCAACGATGACATATTCATAATACCGGCATCCGGAGGACAGCCCACCCGACTCACACACAACTCAGCCAACGAAACGCCCGAGTCTTTCTCTCCTGATGGACAATACTTGTATTTCTCAGCGTCTATTCAGGACCCGGCAAAGAGTGCTCTCTTCCCAACTTCAAGATTGAGCGAGGTGTATAAGATACCGGTAAAAGGAGGCTCGTTCACACAGGTGTTAGGCACTCCGGCAAAGATGATTGACTTTGTGCCCGGCTCATCCGGAAAAATGCTTTATCACGATGTAAAAGGTTTGGAGAACGAATGGCGCAAGCATCAAAACGCCAGCGTTACCACCGATATATGGTGTTATGATCCAACCACCGGAAAACACACCAACCTAACAACACATCAGGGCGACGACCGCAACCCTGCAGCCACTGCCGACGGATTTTATTTCTTGAGCGAACGCAATGGAGAATCTATGAATGTGTATTACGCTCCTTTAAACAATCCTTCTCAGTTAAAGGCTATTACATCATTTAAGGAGCATCCGGTAAGATTTCTCTCTCTCAGCGACAACGGCACCCTTTGCTACACCTACGACGGTGAGATATACACCCAGACAGCTTCTGGAAAACCGTCAAAAGTAAGTATCGATCTTACCGATGACTATGTGAATACGCCCTTCAAAATGTCGGTGCCCCGCCCTTCTGAAATGTCGGTATCGCCCGACGGCAAATCGGTGGCCTTCATATCACGCGGCGAGGTGTTTGTCACTTCAGTTGACTATCCCACTACCAAACAGATTACGCACACTCCTGAAGCCGAACGTTGGGTAGAATGGGGCGATAGCTCTAAAAGCATAATTTATGCTTCCGAACGCGACTGCATATACAATATCTATGAGGCCAAGATGGGACGCAAAGACGACCCTAATTTTCCAAACGCTACAATCATTGAAGAGACTGCCCTCTTCAAACCCGACGGCCACGAACGCACTGTGCCGCAAATTTCGCCCGACGGAAAGAAAATGGCTTTCATCCTCGACCGAAATATCCTTGCAGTAAAAGATCTTGAATCAGGCAAGGTGAAACAGCTTACTGACGGCTCTACCTATAAGCAGCGTAACGGTGGATTCGGCTATAGCTGGAGTCCAGACAGCAAATGGATTGCTCTCGAGGTGACCAACCGTGACCCGTATACAGATGTGGCAATAATTAATGTAGAAGATGGTTCGCTCACCAATATTACTAATAGCGGATACTTCGATGAGAATCCGGAATGGGTACTTGACGGCAACGCTCTTCTATTCAAATCTGAAAAATACGGTATGCGCAACCACGCCTCATGGGGATCAATGTACGACGTAATGATAGTGTACCTCAACCAAGAGACTTATGATAAATATCGCCTCAACAAGGAAGATGCAGAACTTGCCGAGGAAGCCGAAAAACTCGCTGCAACAAAGGATGATGATAAGAAGGATGGCGATAAGAAAGACGACAAGACAATAAATGTGGAGCTGGACGGAATAGACGAGCGTATCGTGCGGCTTACCCCATTCTCTTCTGAGCTATATGATGCTATGATCACAGCGGACGGTGAGAAGTTGCTGTTTATTACTCAGGGGGCTGATGGCAATATGTTGTGGGAAAAGGATCTGCGCAAGGGCGATGTGGATATGGTCAAGACTCTCCCCGCAGGCCTTTATTCATTCACCACTTCAAAAGACGGCAAAAAGGTGTTCTTGTTGGGTAGATCGATGCAGGTTCTCAATACATCGGGCTATAAACTCACACCCGTGACCTACAGCGCAACAATGGTAGTGGATCCGGCTGCCGAACGCAAGTATATGTTCGACAATATTGCACGAGAGGAAAAACAACGCTTCTATGATGAAAAGATGCATGGAGTGAACTGGGATAAACTCACAGCTCATTATAGCAAATTCCTTCCGTACATCAATAATAATAATGACTACACCGAAATGCTTAGCGAGCTTTTGGGCGAACTTAATGTCAGTCATACGGGAGCACGTAATTCGTCTGCCCCATCATACGGTAATGACGAGCGCACTTCCTCTTTGGGTCTTCTATACGATATGACTCACAAAGGGGAAGGACTACTTGTAGAGGAAGTGGTGGAGAAGGGACCATTTGACATAGCTTCATCAAAAGTACATGCAGGTGTAATAGTAAAAGCCATTAACGGCGAAAATATTACTCCCGACAATGACTACACTCTCTTGCTCACGGATCTTACCGGGAAGAAAACTTTGGTGACTTTCAAAGATCCAGCCACTGGCGAGACATGGGACGAGGTGGTCAAGCCAATAAGCTCTGCTCGCATGAATGATCTGCTTTACAATAGATGGGTACAAGCCCGTGAGGCAGACGTTGACCGCTGGAGCAACGGTCGTTTAGGATATGTGCACATCAAATCAATGGGTGATGACTCTTTCCGCGAACTCTATAGCAATGCTCTTGGCAAATATAACGATCGCGACGGTCTGGTTGTGGATATTCGCTGGAACGGAGGCGGACGTCTGCACGAAGATGTGGAGGTATTCCTTACCGGAGATAAATATCTTACACAAGTGATCAGAGGCAACCAGAGCTGCGACATGCCTTCTCGCAGATGGAACAAGCCCTCAATCATGCTTATGAGTGAAGCTTGCTATTCTAATGCCCACGGCACTCCCTGGGTTTACAAAAACCGCGGTATAGGCAAACTCGTGGGTATGCCTGTTCCAGGCACTATGACTTCGGTCAACTGGGTGACTATGCAGGATCCTTCGATGTACTACGGAATACCAGTGATTGGCTATCTTACCGCTGAAGGCAACTATCTTGAAAACTCTCAATTGGAGCCGGATATCAAAATAGCAAATGATCCGGATATAGTCGTAACTGGTGAGGATCAGCAACTTAAGAGAGCCGTAGAGGATCTTTTAAAGGATTTGAAAAGCCAAAAGTAAGCGAGGCTAAAAGCTTTAACAAATTATAAGGGTAGTTAACCTTTTTTGAAAAATTAATTTCACGTGTGATATGTTATATATATACACACGTGAAATTTTTATTTAATCGTTCAACTAAAAACACACACAATTATGGAAAAATCCAAAATTAAAAGATTCGCTTATGCGATTATGATGGCAGTTCTCCCCGTACTCGCTTTTTCCCTTGCTTCGTGCAGCGATGATGACGATCTCCCTAACGTAGACGTGTCTATAAATGTAGAAAACGGCTCTATTGTTGACGGAGTTATTTATGTAGTACAGGGTGACACTCTCAACATCGAGGGAATCAAAATAACGAACAACGAGGCTGGCAAAGGCGCTGCTGTTACCAATGTAAGATACTTCGTTAATGGATTCTATATTGGTGAATCATTGTTTGCTCCCTATCCTGCCTACAATATTACCGATGCCGAGACCCCGGAAGGTTCATACAGCCTTGGCATAACATGCACCGTGCTTGCTGTAGACAAATCTGTTGCACAGGCAGTACTTACCTACCCGATCAAAGTGGTTGCCCAGGCTACTGACGTTCCCGGATCCGGGTCTCCAAGCGCTTCAAAGACAGTTTCTCTCAAATAAATACATATACATCTCTGTTTCATACTCTATTTTCCGAGCTTCCGGCACTAAAGTGTGTGTCGGAAGCTTTTTTATAAACAGGCCGTAAATGTGTCGAATAGCCATTTTTCGAGTTATGCTACATGTATGAAATATACAAATATTTAGGTAATTGGATATGTAAACCACAATAATTTCCGATGAGGTTATTGGTATTCTATCCCAAAGATTTTGTAACTTTGCGGTATAGAACAATGCTACTTTGGATAACAAATAAACAAGCCGGAGTAATATCGCTACGAAATGCCAATACACTCTATAACTGCATAATATGACCTCTTTGCGTATAATAAGTATCATAGCCTCTATTATTGTAAATTTATGTTGGTTTATATCTGCGAAATCCATAATCAGTGTTAAGGTTCTGGATTCTTTGTCAAATCAGCAGCCGGACTCTTTGACTCTGACCGTTACGAACGCGTCTGACTCAGTTGTCTTTTCGCATTTCGAACCAAGCCGTGTCACCGAATGGAATGGACGTAAAAGTGTCAGTTTTGGAGATTTCGGTTTACCTGTGAATGGTACGGGGGATTATAACCTCAGATTGTCAGCCGTTGGATTCTGCACTATAGATATTCCGTTTACATTGGAATCAAATGATTCCCGTTTAGATTTGGGAACAGTACACCTTGACAAGGAAATAGCATTGGATGAGGTTGAGGTTGTCGCATCAAAAGTCAAGATGATTATGGCGGGAGATACCATAGTATATAATGCCACCGCCTTCCAACTTGCCGACGGATCCATGCTTGATAAACTCATTGAGCAACTGCCCGGCGCGAAATTAAACGCACAAGGTCAAATAACGGTTAATGGCGAATTCGTGAGTAGTCTGTTAATCAATGGAAAGGACTTTTTTTCTGGAAATCCGGTCGTGGCCCTACAGAATCTTCCTGCATACACAGTAAATCAAGTTCAGGTATATCGGCGGGAAGGAGACTCGGCTTATCTTAGGGAACGCACGGAGACAGACAGGAAATCAGACCCTCTGGTAATGGATGTCAAGCTGAAAAAGGAGTTTATGGGTATGTATATGGCAAATGCGGATTTGGCTGGCGGAACGCATAAACGGTATTCAGCCAGAGGCTTTCTATCGCGCTTCGACGATTTAACCTCCATGGGGGTCTATGGGAATGTAAATAATGTGGGAGCATCGAAATCGCCGGCGCAGAATGAAAATATATGGAATTCTAATGCCCTAATGACCGATGAAACGACCTATCGCACAGCCGGTGTCGATCTATACAATTCCACCAATGACCGCCGCCGAGTGTTTGATTTGTTATTAACGGGTTTCTCCAACTCTAATCACAATGAGACATGGACAAACTCGACACATTTTCTCCCTGAAAACGTTGTCTACTACTCTCGGTCCCTATCTTACTCCAAGTTAACACAAGGTGGATTAAATTTAATCCTCGGAACTCAATTCAGATTCAAGAAAATATACTCATTGACAAGGCTTGAAGGAGGACTCGGACGCACAAAGTCACATGGCAGTAGTAATTCTCGCACCAACAGTGGCGATGATTTCTTGGAGGAAATTGATTGTAACGACACCCGTTTCATCAATAGATATTTAACAGCAACAAGAGGGACTACCTCATCATGGAACATACGCGGATATGAAAAGATGGAAATCAGGATGCCTTACAATAAAGATATACTGCATATTCAGATAGAAGGCACGCATAACAGAGACAGACTTACCCAGTGGTCTGTAAGCAACCGCGTTTCAAGTGATGTCACTGCCATTCTCAATGACTATAATCATTCGCCTAAACACCGTTCGGCGGCAAACACATCAGCACAATATGAGCATGTTTTTCCGATTGGTCTTACCGTAAAACCGGGATATGAATTCCGATGGCTTAACAGCAATGATCGGCGTGATTTAAGCCACTATCTGCCGGATTCCATCATGGAACAGATTCCTGCATATACCGATACGATTACACTAATATCTGACCTAAAACAAAGTTACATTTCAACTACTATAAACAGCCAACACATAGCCAAGGTTGACGCGTCAGTTGCATTTGGGAAGGTAAATCTGGAGTTAAACCTTCCTCTCACATGGATTGGCGACAGGATGTCTGACACCCGAGCCAACACAATCTACCGAAATTCAATTGCTTTTGACCCAAAAGCAACCGTGCGCTGGAAATGGTTTACAGCGGAATACCTACATACGACAACCACTCCATCAGCGACTCAATTATTGGATTTTGTGGATGATTCCAACCTTATGACCATACGTAAGGGTAATCCTCATCTTACGAATGCCCATACGAATCAAGGCAATATACGTTTCTCTAAACTTAATACGGCAAAACAACAAGAATACCGTTTCAACGTAAGTTATTCTGAAACAAAAAACGCATTGGTGGATGCCGTCGATTACAACCCGTTGAACGGCGTTACGACACTTATGACTCATAATGTTGACGGCAATCGTTTTATCTCTGCGTCGACAAACTATTATCAAGGATTCGGAGCTTTTAAAAGATGGATGTTTAATGGTAATATAGGCACATCATTGAATCGTAGTGTGGCATTCTCTGCTATAGGAAGTGATTTAATGAAAAGTATAGTCAATTCCACCAATCTAAGTACATCTTTTTCATTAAAGTATACCAATGACAGATTCTCATTAAGAGGATTTGCTTCAATGCGTGAGCTTATGACACATGGCAATCTTGATTCCTTTATTCGGACAAATGGATTCAATGGCACTTTTGGAATAAACGGCTGGGTAAAACTACCTGTGGGATTCTATGTCGAAACCGCTATAAGTTATTTTGTTCGAACCGGCTATTCAGATCCGACCATGAATAAAAACAGTCTGATATGGAATACGTCTGTTCAGAACAGTTTCGGTGCAAAAAAAGAGTGGATAGTAAGACTTGACGGCTTCGATATATTCGGACAACTATCCAATATCAACCGCATAATAAATGCTCAAGGAATCACAGAAACGAGGCGTAACACTATCGGTCAATATTTTTTACTACACATACAATACATGTTTTCTTTCTCTAAACAATCTATTTGAATTAACAATTGACTTATAACCTTTCTCTCACAAAAATTCTCTAAGCCAACCATACATTGTTTAATCTATGTACAACAACAAAGACATCATCAATTTGGATAATAGGAGGAAAATGCGTAAGTTTGTACCCATAAAATTTCTATATTGAATAATTTATGATGTCACACAGACTCCAGACCTTTTTAATATCCATTCTCGCTATAGTCCAGACAGTGTTAGGGGCTAACCCAAAGCGCGAATTTCGCGGTGCATGGGTCACAACCGTATATCAAGAGCAATACGCCAATCAGAGCACAGAACAAAACAAACTCTATCTCCGCAATCTTTTAGACAAACTTCAAGATGCAGGAGTGAACGCAATACTTTTTCAAGTGCGACCAAGTGCGGATGCCTTCTATGAAAGTAAATACGAGCCGTGGAGCCGATATCTAACTAAAGGCGGAAAAGCACCCCAGCCGTTTTGGGATCCGCTACAATTCATGATTGAGGAATGTCATAAGAGAGGCATGGAGCTGCACGCATGGATAAATCCGTATCGTGTTACAACGATCAAAAACGAGAAACTACCAGCCGGACATTTATACCATAAAGAACCTTACCGATTCATAAAATACCCTGGTGACGGAAAAATTTATTTCGACCCCGGACTGCCTGAGAACCGAGAATTTATAGTAAAGGTAGTTGGAGATATTGTTGGCCGATATGATGTTGACGGCATTCACTTTGACGACTATTTCTATCCTTATCCTGTAAGCGGTCAAAAATTTCCTGACGAAAAATCGTATAAAAAATACGGCAAGGGGAAAAAATTAGCCGATTGGCGGCGAGAAAATGTGGATTTGCTCATAAAGAATGTACACGACTGCATACGCCAAAGCCAAAAGCCGTGGGTGCGATTCGGCATAAGTCCGTTCGGGATATGGAGAAACAAGGCATCGGATGCACGCGGCAGCGACACCAACGGATTACAGAATTATGATGATTTATATGCCGATGTGCTGCTGTGGGCTGATAAAGGTTGGATTGACTATCTTATACCTCAGCTTTATTGGGAATTGGATCACAAAAAGGCTTCGTCGCTCAAGCTTATCGACTGGTGGGATTCATCTGTGCCATCGCAATGCCATGTGTACATTGGCCAGGATGTGGAGCGCACTATGAAAGCCCAGGATATTCACCCGTCAAAAGAAAAAAATCAGTTAAAGCACAAAGTGGAGTTGAGTCGTGCCAAACCTAACGTTTTAGGTAATTGCTGGTGGCCTGCATATGCACTATCTTCTGATAAGCTCGGCGCAGCCACTGCTCTTAAACGTATTGCCCACAGCACTCCTGCACTCGTTCCCGCCTATCCCACAATTTTCTCCGGACAACCGGAAAAGGTGACTGGACTAAAATTCAAATCTAATATATTGTCGTGGAATAAAGGAAAAGAGCAAGGAAAGACCTCAGATGCGGTGAAATATGTGGTCTATCGTTTTGATTCGAGTAAAGATCCTGATTTTAACGATCCTAATAACATCTACGCCATTACTCCCGACAATAAGATACATGTCAAAAAACGCGGAGTGTATGCAGTGACTGCAATTGATAGGGTGAATAACGAATCAGAGCCCTCGAAACTATTTAATGTGAAATGATGCCATTGGTAAGCATAATCGTGCCTGTATACAACGATGAGCAATATCTCAGCGAGTGTATCGACAGCATAGCGTCACAAACCTATGCGCATTTAGAGATTATACTTGTTGACGACGGATCAACGGATCAAAGCGGACGTATCTGTGATGAGTATGTCGCCAAGGATTCACGCATAAAAGTGATCCACCGGGACAACGCAGGCGTTTCGGCTGCAAGAAACATAGGAGTAGAGGCTGCTGCCGGATCTTACATAATGATGGTAGATGCCGACGATGTACTACATCATGATATAGTTAGGGTTTTATTAAATGCCATCAGGAATACTCCGGAGTGCGAAGCGGCATTGTGCAGATACACTACAAAAAGAGCGGATTTATCGTCAAACGGAACAATCAGCGTAGTTGATACTCGCACAGCAATAGAGCGTACTCTATATCAGGATATATTCGACTCTTCGCTATGCGCAAAGCTTCTTCCGGCAGAGGCAGTTAAGAAATCTCCTGAACCGGAAGGTTGCAGATACGAAGATCTTGATACGTTCTACCGTATTTACGAGAAAATTTCGGGGGGCATAGCGTGTATATCGGCTCATATGTACTATTACCGGATAAACAGCCAAAATTTTATATCAAATTTTACAAACGATAGGTTGGATGTGCTAAATGTGACAGATCGTATCGAAAATCACTATGCAAATAATACAGTGCTTTCAAAAGCTGCCAAAGACAGGAAATTCAGCGCTCACTATAATATGTTTGTGCTCGCAAAACGAGCCGGAGCTGAAGAAGCAGCCAACCGATGCTGGGAGGTAATAAAAGAATATAGAACACAGTCCCTTATGAATCCAAAAGTAAGGTTCAAAAATAAAGCGGGAGCATTACTCTCCTTTTTTGGCAAAAGGGCGGTAATGCTCGCCGGCAAGTTTATCTATAAATGATAGTAATACCTATTTTCGGTATTTACCTTCATCGGCATCTTCAAGAATACTGAGATATGAAGCATATCGGCTTTGAGCTATGCGGTGGTCTTCCACAGCTTCGCGTACAGCGCATCCCGGCTCATGCGTGTGGGTGCAATTATTGAACCTACATTCTGATGAAGCTTTAAATAATTCAGGGAAATAGTGGGCTACCTCAGCCGGATTAAAATCTATCGTGCCGAATCCTCGAACACCGGGGGAATCAATGATGCTGCCTCCCTCCGGCAAACGGAAAAGCTGCGAAAACGTAGTGGTATGCATGCCTTGGTCATGGGCTGCCGATATCTCTGCCGTTCGCAAATCAAGACCAGGGATAATATCATTTATAATTGTGGATTTACCCACGCCTGAATTTCCGGAAAGCAATGACATTTTGCCTTTTAGGATATATCTGAGTTCTTCAATTCCCTCTCCTGTTTTGGCCGAGATAGTCACCACCTTGTACCCTATTGATCGATAAAGGTACACAACGGCGTCGAGATACTCAATATCATCTTCTTCATTCAGCAAGTCGATTTTATTTATCGCAACTACCACATCTATCGCATATGCTTCGCCGGTTGCAAGAAATCTATCAATAAAGGTGAGCGATGTTGTAGGATGTTTTAGCGTGACCACAAGCACTGCCTGGTCTACATTGGCGGCAATAATATGCGCCTCCTTTGATAGATTGCTAGCGCGGCGGATAATGTAATTGCGTCTCGGTTGGATTTTTGTGATATAAGCCACGCCATCCGGGCCAGGAGAACTTATATCCACCTCGTCTCCCACAGCCACCGGATTGGTTGTGCGGATACCTTTGATGCGGAAATTTCCCTTAATCTTGCAAGGTATCTGCAAATTCTCGTCTGTCTCAACCAGATAATGCGAACCTGTGTTTTTGATTACTATACCTGTCATCCTTTAATAAAATGCATACATTTTTATTTGTGGTTAACTTCCCTATTGGGACGCATGGCATGAAGTTCATCCACTATCTTTTGCATATCAGCTACCACCTCTGGATAGTCAGCAGCTACGTTATTTTGCTCTGAAATATCTACAGTCATGTCGTAAAGTTGCGGCTGAGGTAGATTACCGGTCTCAATCTCCGGTCCCCATGTTATCATAGGGCCACCGTTAGAAGGCTCTATGTATTTCCACTTACCGCTACGCAAAGACAATACTCTCTGCGAGGACATTTCAGGTACATACTCTCGAGGAGTGTTGTCACCACCAAGCAATGTTGATAAATGATTGCGGCTGTCGGGAGCAGCGTCTTTTGGTAAACGAGCGTCAACCAATGATCCGAGCGAACGCATAAAATCAATTTGGCTTATCAAGGCATCGCTTTCCATCCCTGCGGGAACATGTCCGGGCCAGCGTACAATCAGGGGCACAGCGGTGCCTCCTTCAAAGGCACTATATTTATTCCCCCTGAACGGCCCTGCCGGACTGTGCCCATTCAACTTCTCTCGTGCTCCGTCATCATAACCGTCATCTACCACCGGACCATTATCACTGGTAAGGATAACGATTGTATTATCGGCAATGCCCAGACTGTCGAGAGTTTCCATCACCTGCTGTACCGTCCAATCAAATTGCACAATTGCGTCACCTCTGAGACCCATTGGGTTTTTACCACGAAAACGCTCATGCGGAAAGCGAGGCACGTGGACGTCATTGGTAGCAAGATATACAAAGAATGGAGAGTCTGCATTTTCCTTGATAAAATCTATAGCATGCGATGTGATGGAATCTGCGATATTTTCGTCTTTCCACAACGCTTTTCCTCCTCCTTTCATAAAGCCGATGCGGCTTATGCCATTTACGATACTCATATCATGCCCGTGACTCGGACGCAGATTATATAATAATTCCGGATTGGAGGCTCCGGTGGGTTCGCCCTCGAAATTGCTTCGATAGCTCACATAAATGGGGTTTTCCGGATCGTAGTCAGCCACTGCAGCTTGCTCAATGAACACGCACGGCACACGGTCGGAGGTCGCCGCCATGATATAATGGTAATCAAAACCTATATCGGCAGGTGAGGCTGCTAATGGGGCATTCCAGTCTTGAGTGCCTGTACGGTCGCCAAGTCCTAAATGCCATTTGCCGATAGCGGCAGTCTTGTAACCGGCATGACGAAACATATCGGCCATGGTATATTGCTCAGGGCGGATTATCATGCCAGCGTCTCCCGGAGCCACATCAGTGTCTGGACGTCGCCAAGGATATTCGCCGGTAAGTATTGAATATCGTGATGGCGTACTTGTTGCGGCCACTGCGTGTGTATCGGTAAATCTTACTCCTTCTGATGCAAGCTTGTTCACAGCCGGTGTCTCTACATTTTTTGCACCATAACATTCTAAATCACCGTAACCAAGATCATCAGCGACGATCATCACCACATTAGGACGGTCATTTACTGCGTAAGCAGCGTGCAATGCACTACCGGCCATAAGCAAGGATAAATATATTTTTTTCATGAAAATTAGTTGTTTCAATTAAAAAAGCCCCGGTGAAGCGGATGCTCCATCGGGGCTAAGGGTGGCGGTGA
>CAZJKZ010000073.1:0-13055 GCA_964546885.1 uncultured Bacteroides sp. | reverse complement strand
CCACCTGGTCCCAAACCAGGTGCGCTACCGGACTGCGCTACGCCCCGATTGCCTTTATGCGATGCAAAGTTAAGCAAAGTTTTTATATTTGCAAAAGGTTTTCACTAAATTTTTTTTAAACATCAAAAATTTCTCCAAAAACTTTTGCCAACGCCGGTATGGATGTCAATGCTGACAGGTCAGGCGAAACGGGCACTACCGATATGTATTTTTTTCCTAACCAATACTCATCTGTGTCGTTGGCCTCAGGCTCGATGTTTACGAATTTTCCTGTGAGCCAATAAAATGGATCTCCCGACGGATCTGTATATCTCATATATTCCTCGCTCCAATGACCCTGAGCGGCTCTACATACCTTCACTCCGACAGGTCGGACTAAAGCAGGAATATTCACATTGAGGCATAGCCTTGAAGGCAGCCCGTCGCGGAGCACAGTGGCAGTAATTTTTTTCACATAGTCAATCGACAAAGAGAAATCTGCCTTGAGGGAATGGTGGAGCAAAGAGAAACCTATCGACGGGATGCCCACCATACACCCCTCGAGCACAGCACCCATCGTGCCGGAATATGTAACGGCAGTGCCGGAATTAGAGCCGTGATTGATGCCGGAAAGCAAAATGTCGGGCTTTCGGGGCACTATAGCGTGCATGGCAAGCTTGATGCAATCAACGGGTGTACCCGACACAGAGAACACCCTCGCCCCACAACTATCAGGATGTGCGGTGATGCGCAGAGGCTGCCCCACCGTGATGGCTGACGATTTGCCGCTTTGGGGGGTATCGGGAGCCACTACTATTACGTCGCCCATGTCTTTGACGCACTCCGCAAGACACATAAGGCCCTTAGCGTGGATGCCGTCGTCGTTGCTTATTAAAATAAGTGGTCGCATATGATTGATTTTGTATTTGTTGATTTTATGTTTTATCCGACAAAATTACTAAATTATAATGTATAGTTACAAATGTCGTGGAACAAAATTATGTTAAAACGTGGAACATTCTTTATTCTTACGTTTTTTTTTACTTACTTTGCACTTCGAAATAAACCACAACACACTCTTAATGGGAAAAATAATTGCAATAGCCAACCAAAAAGGCGGTGTGGGCAAAACCACAACCGCTATTAACCTTACAGCATCTCTCGCATCTTTGGGCAATAGGGTACTGCTTGTGGACGCTGATCCACAAGCAAATTCCACTTCGGGTTACGGCATCGATCCTCGTACTATGAACTGCTCGATCTACGAATGTCTGGCCGACGGATACCCTATCGACGGAGCTTTGTCGGAAACCTGTGTGAAGGGACTAAAACTCGTAGGGTCGCGCATCGATCTCGCAGGAGCCGAAATTGAGCTTATCAACAAGCCCGAGCGCGAACGCATACTGCAACGCACTCTTAGCTCGGTGCGCGAACAATTTGACTTCATAATCATCGACTGCTCCCCATCGCTCGGGCTAATCACCGTAAACGCGCTTACAGCGGCCGACTCCGTCATTATACCGGTGCAAGCCGAGTACTTCGCTCTCGAAGGCATCAGCAAGCTCCTCAACACAATACGCATATTAAAAAACAAACTTAATCCCGCACTCGAAATCGAGGGATTCCTGCTCACGATGTACGACGCGCGCCTGCGCCTTGCCAACCAAATATACGAAGAGCTGAAGAGCCATTTCGGCAGCATGGTGTTTGACACGGTAATACCGCGCAATATACGTCTAAGCGAAGCACCCAGCCACGGCCTCCCAGCCCTTGTTTACGACCCGGAAAGCCGAGGAGCCTTAAGCCACATATATCTGGCTAAGGAACTGCAGACCAAAAATAAAAATTTTTTGAAGCAACCACAAACTGTAGCATAGTCAAATGTCACTACCCAAAAGATCAGCTTTAGGGCGCGGCCTTGACGCGCTTATTTCTATGGACGATGCACCCGCTCGCGGAGCTTCGGCCATCAGCGACATTGATATATCGAAAATTTCACCTAACCCTGACCAGCCCCGTCAGACTATCGACGAGGAGGCTCTTGCCGAACTTGCATCATCTATACGCGAGCTTGGCATCATCCAGCCGCTCTCTCTGCGCATCACCGGACCGGACTCCTACCAAATCATCGCCGGAGAGCGCAGATACCGGGCCGCAATTAAAGCCGGACTTGAGCGCGTGCCCGCCTACATACGCACAGCCAATGACGCCGAGCTCACTGAAATGGCTCTTATCGAGAATATTCAGCGCGAGGATCTCAACGCCATTGAAATAGCCCTGACTTTCAAGAAACTGATAGAGCAGTACCGCCTGACACAGGAGAAGCTGAGCGAACGTATAGGCAAAAAACGTGCTACGATTGCCAACTTCCTGCGTCTGCTGAAGCTTCCGGCAGAGGTGCAACTTGGTCTACGCGACAAGAAGGTTGACATGGGACATGCGCGCGCTCTTCTCACCATCGACAAGCCCTCTCTCCAGCTAAAGCTCTACAACGAAATTCTGCGCGACGGCCTGTCGGTAAGAAAGGTGGAGGAACTCGCAAAGATTTACCAGAACGGCGAGCCTGTGGCCGACAAGAAGCCTCAAGAGGAGGCAGCCGACACGTCGGCTCGAAGATATTCGTCAAGCGATTTCAATATCTTGAAGCAGCATCTATCATCAGCTTTCCGCACTCAGGTGCAATTCTCTTGCGACAAGACCGGGAAAGGGCGAATCTCGTTCCCCTTCAAGAATGACGACGAGCTCGAAAAACTAATCGCGCTGTTTGACACTATAAATACCGGCACACAGGCCTGACCATACCAACCATGAAGATAAAGAAAACATATATGCTGACCGGCACGCGCCGATTCATGGCACGCAGCCTCTCTGTGTGTGTTTTTTGCTTCGCTGCATGTCTATCCGCCAGCGCACAGACGGATCTGCCGGAAAAAATACCCCTTTCTCCTGACGATCTTAACGCCAACGAGGTGGTGACCGATGAATTTTCCACCTATGGCGATTCTCTTCATATCATAGCCGCTGACACTATCCCCGTGGCCAAGCCGTTCAATAAATTCTCGGATTTCGACCAGTGGGAAGAGCGCGATGTGTCGTACAATCCCGACCCCACGAGGGCTGTGTGGATGTCAGCTCTTTTCCCCGGCATGGGACAAGTGTACAACCGCAGATACTGGAAACTCCCCATCATCGTGGGCGGTTATTTAGGTCTTGCCTACGCTACTTCATGGAATAATACCATGCTTTCCGACTATACAAGAGCGTATCGGGATATAATGGACACAGACCCGACTACCAACTCGTATATGGATTTCTTCCCTCCAACTGTGACGGAGGACAGCCTCGACAAAAACTGGCTTACACGCCTGCTGCAGTCACGCAAAAATTATTTCAGACGCAACCGCGACCTATGCATTATATGCATGGTAGGCGTCTACCTCCTTGCGATGGTTGATGCATATGTCGATGCTTCTCTTGCCCATTTCGACATTTCTTCCGACCTGTCGATGGATGTTGCACCCGCAATCATTCAGGATGGCCGAAACCGTCTGCCCTCAATAGGATTGCAATGGGCCTTTAACTTTTAAATTTTTCACTAAGAACAACATAGATGTAAAATGAAACATAAACTCCTGCTCCCCGCCTTACTCCTCTCAGTAAGCCTGACCCAAGCGGCACCGTCGCCCACGGTGTATTCAGTGAGAGATACAATCACCGACAATAATATAATCTTTCCCGAATCGTTCGACACCGATATAAAGGATTTAATGACTGATTGGTATATGCAGAGATACGCAGTGCTTGAGAGCGCTCCGCGCCAGCATGTAGCCACTGAAGTTTCTGATGCTGAATATATCAACCGCCTCCAAAAGCTGCCTACTGTGATAGAGATGCCTTACAACTCTATTGTACGCCAGTACATAGAGATGTACGCCAATCGCAGAAGCGAGCTTGTTGAGAAGATGCTGAGTCTGGGACTTTACTACAATCCGATCTTCGAGGATGCACTTGAAAGATACGGACTGCCCCACGAGCTTAAATATCTTCCTGTCATAGAGTCCGCTCTCAACCCCAACGCCGTATCAAAAGCAGGGGCGGCCGGTCTGTGGCAATTTATGCCGAGTACGGCTGTGGGCGAAGGCCTGGAGGTAAATTCTCTTATCGACGAGCGTAGAGATCCGCTGAAGTCATCGGACGCCGCGGCTTCTCTTTTAAAGAAATTCTATGATATATATGGCGACTGGACTCTTGTGCTTGCCGCCTACAACTGCGGTCCGGGCAATGTGAACAAGGCCATCAAAAATTCCGGCGGCAAACGTGATTTCTGGGAGATATATCCATTTCTGCCTGCCGAAACACGCGGATATGTGCCGGCATTCATTGCCGCCAACTATATAATGAATAATTTCGGACTTCACGGTATATCCCCCGCCTTGGCACGCGCACCTATCGTCACCGACACAGTGCATATCACCGCACGCGTGCATTTCAAACAGATTTCCGATGTGATGGGTCTGTCCGTGGAGGAGCTGCGCATACTCAATCCCCAGTACCGCACCGACGTAGTGCCCGGCAATATCAAGCCGTACACCCTTATACTCCCCTCTTTGCAGGCCTATTGCTACAAAGCCAACGTTGACTCGATTTTAGGCCATGATACAGATCTTTATGCCACACGTGCCGTTGTCGAACCGGCGCCTATGCCTAAACCGTCTGTGAAGTACCATACCGTAAAACGCGGAGAGACTCTGCAGTCTATCGCCAATCAGTACGGGGTGACTCAGGAGAGCATCAAGTCGGCCAACAATTTGAAATCTTCTACGCTCAAGAGAGGCAGAAAACTGAAAATCAACGTATATTCAGCTCCTGCTGAATCAAATCAGTTGGCTGCAAAACCCGTAACTCCGGCTCAGGAGATAGCTAAAATGGACCAGAACGAAGTGACAACGCCCATTGCACCGGCTAAACAGCAGTCGGCTCCTGCCAACGCCAAGAAGAAACCCACTGCTCAAACAACCTCCAAACCCACATCATACAAAGTGAAATCCGGCGACACTCTATCGGCCATCGCCACACGCCACGGCATCACCGTAGCCCAGCTGATGAGCGCCAATGGCTTGAAGAGCGACAAACTGTCAATCGGACAAAACCTGTCAATACCAAGCAAAGCTCCGGCTAAAAAGGCCTCTAATACCTCAAAGAAATCCACTACAAAGAAACGTAGATAAGCTTTAAAATATCTTATCCTTCCCTAATTTCAAAAAAACTAATTCTCATGTCAAAAAAAACAAACTATCCTGATCTCGCGCCGGCAGAAGTGGATCCCACCGACCTGCCCGAAAACGCCTTCCGAGAGCTTGGAGCTGACGAGGAGTACCGACCTCTGATGCATCCTGCCCATGATTATCCGGAGGTGACGCCTTACTCCTTAACAATGGGCTTGATATTAGCAGTGGTATTCAGCGCAGCGGCTGCCTATCTGGGATTGAAGGTGGGTCAGGTGTTTGAGGCTGCCATACCTATCGCAATCATCGCCGTAGGCCTTTCCGGGGCGTTAAAAAAAGAAAACTCCCTTGGGCAGAATGTGATAATACAATCAATTGGTGCTTGTTCGGGCGTAATTGTTGCAGGTGCGATATTCACTCTGCCTGCCCTCTATATTCTTCAGGCCACCATACCGGGCATCACCATCAACTTCTTCCAAATATTTCTCAGCTCGCTCTTTGGCGGCATACTCGGAATATTGTTCTTCATTCCTTTCCGTAAATATTTCGTGAAGGATATGCACGGCAAATATCCTTTCCCTGAGGCAACCGCCACCACACAGGTGCTCGTAAGCGGCAACGGCAAGGGCGAAAAGACTGCTGCTCAGGCTCGTCTGTTAGTAGTGGCATCGCTCATCGGTGGTATATACGATTATATCGTGGCTATCTGCGGATGGTGGTCAGAGACAATCACCTCCACGGCTTACAGCTGGGGAGCTGCACTTGCTGAAAAGAGCAAATTCGTGTTTTCTTGCAACACAGGCGCCGCTGTGCTTGGCTTGGGATATATCGTAGGTCTTAAATATGCGTTCATTATATTTGCAGGTTCAGCATTTGTATGGTGGATAATAATACCGATGCTTGGAGCATACGGCTCTGCTGAGATTCAGGCTATGAGTGCAGGAGAAATCTTCTCAAGCTCTGCTCGCATGATAGGTATCGGCGGTATAGCGATGGCCGGCATCTTAGGCATAATCAAGTCGTGGCCCATTCTCTGCCAGGCAATAGGCCTTGCAGGCAAGGAACTTAAAGGCAAAGCCGAGACAGTGAAGCCTGTACGCTGGCAGCAGGATATATCAATGAAGCATGTGGCTTATTTCACATTTATAGCTCTTATCGCCGTATTCCTTTTCTTCTGGTTCGGCGTAATCCACACACTATGGCAAGCCGTGATAGCATGGATAGTAGTTACAGTAATTGCCTTCTTGTTCACTACCGTGGCAGCAAATGCCATAGCCATCGTGGGCAGCAACCCCGTGAGTGGTATGACGCTTATGACCCTTATCATTGCTTCTGCCATCTTCGTAGCTATCGGTCTTAACGGTGCCAACGGTATCGTGGCGGCTATGGTGCTTGGCGGCGTGGTCTGCACCGCTCTTTCTATGGCCGGCGGATTTGTCACCGACCTGAAAATCGGTTATTGGCTTGGATCTACTCCTCGAAAGCAAGAGACATGGAAATTCCTCGGCACACTCGTGTCGGCTGCCACTGTAGGTGGCGTGATAATGATGCTTAACGAAGTGTACGGTTTCACCGGTCCCAACGCTTTGGCTGCTCCTCAGGCCAATGCAATGGCTAATGTGATTGCCCCAATGATGACTGACGGCAACGCTCCTTGGATTATGTATATCGTCGGTGCTATACTTGCCGTACTTCTTAATTGGCTTGGCGTACCGGCTTTGGCGTTCTGCCTTGGCATGTTCCTGCCTATGTCTCTCAACGCTCCCATGCTTGTAGGCGGTCTCGTATCGTGGTTCGTAGCTCGCAGCAGCAAGGATCCAGAGGTTGCTAAAGCGCGTAGCGACAGAGGCACATTGATTTCATCAGGTCTTATTGCCGGAGGAGCCCTCTTCGGCGTGTTTGCGGCCATCACAATCATGTGCGGAGTCACTCCTCCTGACAACGGCGGTGATTTCACTCCCCAAATCCTTGGTGTCGTGGCTTATCTTGCCATAATAGCGTACCTATATTTCAACAGCTGCAAAGCTAAAAAATAAGCGCCGGTTCCACCTCTGAATCATAAGGATTTGTAATCATCCGAATATCAAGATATAGGACATTTGCAAAAGCAAATGTCCTAATTATTGTTTATAGCCATAAGTGTTATTATAAAAAATGTTAAGCCCATCATATAAAATGAGAATTATTACATTTTTTTAGTTTATATTTGCAAAAAAATAGAAATTCACCATAATGAATTATTCAGTTCTCTTTCCTCCTAATGATTTCTTCATTTTATCATAATAAAAAAAGGTTAGATTTAGTCAATCATTTCACACTCTTTACATTAGCAATAGTTTTGCTTGCAGTAGGCGGTGTAATATATTTAGCCTTTCGCAGTCTATCGCTTAGAATGTTTGACTGGTGTAATACCCTTGGTATTATGCCTCTAATAAATGATCTTCGCTCCATGTGCGCCAACATCCACCCCGGACATTTCGTACTCTATAACCTACCAGACCTTCTATGGATTACCTCATATCTCCTTTTTGTAAATGCCATTATACCTAAATCAGATCATAAAGTATACCTTTTTTGGGTATTATTGATGCCTACATTGGCCATATGTCATGAAATTATGCAAGGCATTGGTGTGGCTGCAGGATCATTTGACATTATTGATTTATTATTCTATATAATTCCCTTGATAATTAACTTTCTAATTATAAACCAAACACATTTTTGTTATGAAAAAGATTTTTAATTGGCGCACGATGTCAATGAGCGCAGTTGCTGCCTCGCTCGTTGTCCTTGCTGCAGGTTCAGTCGAGCCTAACGAGCCTAATTCTCCCAATCAAGGATCCAGCGCAAATGAAGCCCTTGGTATCCCTTCTGACGAGAGCGCAACAGAAGCTCCCAAAATCGAGGATTCCAACGTTAACGTAGCTAATCCATCTATAGTAATTGAAACTGAAAAAGGCCACGATTACGTAGCTATTAATCTTACCGGTGTATGGAACGAAGAAGCTGCTGAGTGGCTTAAACTTTTCGGTACCGGCACCAATAAGCAGAATCTATGGGTTACTGTAGATGATGTACCAAAAGGTGTTGATGTATATAACAACTCAGCAGAAAACACGAAAAAGCTCATTGCAGATGTGGTATTCCTTGTAGATAATTCCGGATCTATGTCAGAAGAAGCAGAAGCTGTAGCATCAAGCATCATGGAGTGGTCAACTATGCTTAGTGAAAGTGGCCTTGACCTGAGAGTAGGCTGCGTGGGATACGGCGACTCTTATAAAGCTATCGACGGAGCAATTAATATATGCACATCTGAGGAACTAAATACTTGGATGCAAAATAATGGTTGGGGTACAAATCGCACCCACAACTTTGGTGGAGATGACGCTGACCATCTTCGCGCCCTTGCCAATGGCAATGACTACGATAATGGTTCATATAACGAATGTGGTATGGTGGCTTTGCACTATGCTCATGACAACTTTAAATTCCGTTCTGGTTCTAACAGAATTTATGTAAACTTCACCGATGAGCCTAACCAACCTTACAACATCAGTAAATGGTCAGTGGAATACCTTAATCCGGAAAATGGAAATTGGAAGACCAATTACGGTACAGTACACACCGTGTTCAGCGAAGATAAGGACTATTGGAACTTCAATCCTAACTGGGATGAGGAACCGTGGTTGATGTCGGATTATACAGGTGGCACAACTCTTTACACCGACCGCTATTTCACGGATTTCACTCTTAAGAATATACCTGTTACCGGAGCTATGCAGAACTCTTACATCCTTCGTATAGCTAACATCGCAGCATATTTCGACGGACAAGAGCACAAAGTGACAATCACCGTGTATGACAACAACGGCAAGATTCGCGCTGAAAAAACTGTATACTTTGTTTTTGGTACAAAATAAAGACCAATTGATTACCCGTAAACACTGTCGCCGAGAAATCAGCGACAGTGTTTTTTATTCATATTAATATTAGAAAAGAGGACGACTCCAATCGGATGATTGTGCCGCCCTCTCCACGTTTCAACTATTTATTTATGAGAGCCCTTTAACCTAGCATCACTACCCAGTTAAAAGGACGAGGGAAATTATGACGCGTATGTTACGTTTCACATTACAGTATTATAACAATCCAAACGAAAGAAATATGCAGCCGACATATTAAAAAATTAAAAAATGTGTCATTATTCCGATTATTCCACCTTTAAATGTCACGTTTTTGTTAAATTTACAAGTATTCACTCTCAAGGTCATTTCATAAATAACAATTTATTATGGTAGTTTTACAAAAAATGCCTATCTTTGCAAGCTAAAAGTCTTACAATCACTTATGGTAATCGTAAAACGCCTATACACGTTCATGCTGCAACGGTTTTTGCCATTGCTTGCTATGACGTTTTTCATAAGTCTATTCATCGTGCTCATGCAGTTTCTGTATAAGATGATCGATGATTTGGTGGGTAAAGGATTGTCGCTAACTGTCATCGGCGAGCTATTTTACTATGCAGCCCTGTCGCTCGTGCCCACTGCCCTGCCTATTGCCATATTGCTTGCTTCGCTGATGACCTTCGGCAACCTCGGCGAAAAATTCGAACTGACGGCTATGAAGGCCGCCGGTATATCCCTTATCAGGATAATGCGTCCTCTGATAATATTTATTGTTGGGATAGCAATTTTAGCATTTTTCTTTCAAAACTACATACTGCCCATAGCGCAGACCAAGATGTGGACCCTCGTATTCTCCATGCGTCAAAAATCTCCTGAGGTGGAAATACCTGTACGCGCTTTTTATGACCAACTCCCCGGCATCAACCTTTACGTAGAGAAAAAAAATCCTGAAACTGGTATGCTCTACGATATGATTATTTATGATGTGTCAAAAGGCCTTGATAATGCACGTGTGATACTTGCTGACTCGGGCAAACTCAACTTCACCGAGGATAAAACCCATCTTTTCCTTCATCTGTCCAACGGCGAGATGTTCGAAAACATACGCGACAACGCCTTGGGCAGTTCGTCCAACAAGTTCTTGCCTTTCAGGCGCGAGAGCTTTACCTCGAAAAAAATTTACATGCCCTTTGACCTTAATTTCAATCGTCTTGACGAAGCTACCATGCGATCGCAGTACATAGGTAAAAATGTAGTGGAACTTAAGTCATCAATTGATTCTATAGGAGCAATAATCGACAGTGTGGGCACACGATACGGAGCCGATTTGCAGTCGCGCACATATTTAAATGTATCCTCTTTTAAAGTGGAGAAATCCGACACAGGATCTCAATACAACAGAGTGGTGATCCCACCCGTCGAGATGGATCGTCCTATTGATATCGACTCGCTCTTAGCATCTTCCACACCATCGATGCAAAAGACCTATATCACGCAGGCGATGAACAAAGCTCGACAGAATATAGAGGAGTACCAGTTCCGCTCAGCAGTCATCAAGGATCAATCTGTAATAATGCGCCGCCATGCCATAGAGATGCACAGAAAGTTCACTCTTTCGTTCGCATGTCTTGTATTCTTTTTTATCGGTGCGCCTCTCGGTGCAATCATAAAGAAAGGCGGTATAGGCACACCCCTCGTAATCTCTGTATTACTTTTCGTATTCTATTATATCGTAGATAATACAGGCTTCAAACTTGCACGCGACGGCAAGATAGACGCTTGGATAGGCACATGGCTTAGCTCTATTGTGCTGCTTCCTCTGGGTATATTCTTCACGTACAAGGCTGTTGGAGATTCTGCTGTATTCAATTCAGATGCATACACAAAATTCTTCAACCGTCTGAGAGGCAAGCTACCGCAACGCACCCTCGAGCCAAAAGAGGTGATAATGAACGAGGTTGAGCCGACGCTGGCACAAGTTATGCTAAAGGAATTTATCTCAGACGCTTCTCAATGGCTCCACGTTAAACGCAGCCCTATCGACAAGCTGCTTGGCCGTCCTAAGCTAAACGCCTTGGACGACAAACTAAACGCACTTATCGACTATCTATCCAACTCGCGCAACAAGCATATGATAGCTTTGCTTAACAAATATCCGTTCCATATCACGCATCGACAGCTGCCGGAAGTGATAAGCGTAAGCCACAAAATTCTTGATTTATTCGCTCCCGAAGATATTGCCCCAGAACCAACATCAATAGAAACTGATCAATAAAATAAATACACCTCTATGCAAGAGAAAATCAAGCTCGATAATATTGAAGACGCCATCGCCGATTTTGCAGAAGGCAAGATGGTGATAGTGGTTGACGACGAAGATCGCGAAAACGAAGGCGACATTATCGTGGCCGCCGAAAAGATAACACCTGAGCAAGTAAATTTCATGCTCTTCAACGCTCGCGGGGTGCTGTGTGCTCCCGTCACCATATCGCGCTGTAAAGAGCTTGACCTGCCCCACCAGGTGACTGATAACACTTCGATGCTCGGCACCCCTTTCACTGTCACTGTGGACAAACTCGAAGGCTGCTCCACCGGTGTCTCGGCTCATGACAGGTGCGCCACAATCCGCGCGCTTGCCGACCCGGACTCAAAACCATCGACTTTCGGCCGCCCCGGACATATCAACCCGCTGTACGCTCAGGATCAAGGAGTGCTGCGCCGCGCCGGACACACCGAAGCCGCCGTAGACCTCGCACGTCTTGCCGGACTATATCCTGCCGCCGCTCTTATGGAGATAATGAATGAGGACGGCACCATGGCGCGTCTCCCCCAACTGCGCAAAAAAGCTGACGAATGGGGTCTGAAGCTCGTGTCGATCCGCGACTTAATCGAATACCGCCTGCGCAACGAACGTCTTGTGGAAATGGGCGTCGAGGTTGACATGCCTACAGTGTACGGCCACTTCAAGCTAATTCCGTTCAAGCAACTCAGCAACGGCTTCGAGCATATAGCTCTTATAAAGGGCGATGTGGCCGACGGAGAGCCTGTGCTTACCCGAGTGCACTCATCGTGCGCTACGGGTGATATATTCGGATCCGAAAGATGCGACTGCGGCCCGCAACTGCACAAAGCCATGGAAATGGTGGAGAAGGAGGGACGCGGCGCCATCATCTACCTTAGCCAGGAAGGCAGAGGTATCGGACTTATGGACAAGATACGCGCCTATAAGCTACAGGAGGAAGGCATGGACACAGTTGACGCAAATCTGCACCTCGGACATAAAGCCGACGAGCGCGACTACGGCGTTGGAGCTCAGATACTAAATCTTTTGGGCATAAGGAAAATGCGTCTTATGACCAACAATCCCAAAAAGCGCGTGGGTCTCGAAGGCTACGGCTTGGATATCGTGGAAAATGTGCCCATAGAGATTGAACCCAATCCCTACAACAAATTTTATATGCACACCAAGAAAGCCCGCATGGGCCACGATTTGCACAATTGCTGAAAAACCGGATTTAATAATAATTGGTAAATCAAAATTTTTTCGTAAATTTGCAAAATCAAAGGAATATATACAAAACCCAAATATAAAAACGATAAGCAATGGTTAATTACAAAGAATTAGGCCTCGTGAACACTCGCGAGATGTTTGCCAAAGCCATTAAGGGCGGTTATGCTATCCCCGCATTCAACTTCAACAACATGGAGCAGCTCCAGGCTATCATCAAAGCTGCTGCTGAAGAGAAGTCGCCCGTTATCCTCCAGGTATCTAAAGGCGCACGCAATTACGCCAACTCTACCCTCCTCCGCTATATGGCAGAAGGCGCTGTACAGTACGCAAAAGAACTTGGCTGGGAGCATCCCCAGATCGTACTTCACCTCGACCACGGCGACAGCTTCGAGCTCTGCAAGAGCTGTATCGACAGCGGCTTCTCTTCAGTGATGA
>CAZJKZ010000072.1:0-13335 GCA_964546885.1 uncultured Bacteroides sp. | reverse complement strand
TTTAATCTGTCGCCGCAAAGTTAAGCATATTTTGCGTCTTCTGCAAATCCTGACCATTGAGCGGGAATGTTGACCTCTTGCCAGTCAATAGGTGTAATCGGTAACACCTACCACTTGTAATATAGGTTCACCAAGCACCTTTTCTATCTGGGAGATAGTCTCTATGGTAAAATTGTGGGTACCTCTCATCCACTTGCTTATTTCCGACTCTTTTTTATCAAGCATGTTGGCAAGATCCTTCTGCCTTAGACCGCGCTGCTGAAGGACAGCTTGAATCCTGTCGACTATGAGAAAAGAAAGGTCAACTTTTCTCCTGACTTCCGGTGACAATTTTGCCCGGCGAGCATCGATAACACTACTTCTTTTCATTGCGAGTAAAATTTAAATTTCCTATTATTTCCTTGTCCACCAAGTAAAGGGTACCATTAGAGAGGCGTGAAGCTATAAATCGACTTGTGTCAACAAGAGTTTCTACATATTCGGCAAGAGTCTCACTTTCTTGCCATGTAGCGCAATTCTTAACACCGCCATTTCCGAAAATTAGAATTTTATCCGAAAGTCGGATACAATAGAGCCTAAGATTGCCCGTGTCAATTGGGATGGCGCTTACGCCATCGCCGAATTTCCCTTCGTATCTGAAATATCTTTCAAGAGCTCCAGTTTCTCCAATCTTGTCGAGCCATGCGATAATGGTATCCACTTCTTCGTTGTAAGGACAGCCTTCTGGAAATTTCTCGAAAAATCTTTCAAGCTCCGATAGTTCTTCCTCACTAAGATGTACACTGTAGAAATTTACAGCATTGTGTTCTTCAATGAGTTCTATATAATATCGCTGCGTCATACTTAACTTATAAATTAACCACAAAATTATAAATTATTTTCCATAACAACAAATAATTTACACAGAAGTCAACCGCCCGATCAACCAGTCAGCTTAAAAAATGTGAAATGGTGCAAAAAAGTGGAGGAAAATTTGCAAGCTTGAAAAAATATGCCTAACTTTGCACCGCATTACCCGAAAGGGGTGTGACAAACGCTTCAATAGCTCAGTCGGTTAGAGCATCTGACTGTTAATCAGAGGGTCGTTGGTTCGAGTCCATCTTGAAGCGCAGGAGTTGGCAGCAAATTTGTTGCCAACTTTTTTATGTCTTTGCGGCCATAATAAAATGAGCCCGGCGGCTTTCCTTATCGAAATGCCGCCGGCTCACTTGTTTCCCCAATCTTTAATTACCTTTACTGCAAATAGTTGAAAATATCTTATGTAAAATATTTGTCTATAAAAAATATACTTGAAATTGGAAATGAAAATGTATGATGAGAATCTGTTATCCAAACCTTAAGTGTACTTAGCCACTAAAAAATCATTGATAGTCGGCGAAACGCTGCTGAAGACGCTTGCGAGCGAAGAATATGCGGCTCTTCACTGTGCCGATAGGCATACCCATCTTGTCGGCTATCTCCTGATATTTGTAGCCCTTTATGTGCATTGTGAACGGCACGCGCAGGTCGTCCTCAAATTTGCTCAATGCCTCGCTTACTTCTGTGATTGTAAGAGAGTGCTCGGGAGCCTCGAAGCCTGAGTCCTGTGAGAGGTTGAGGTGGTAGAGGTTGTCGGTGGTGTCAACAATTGTGGCTGCGCGGCTGGCGCGGCGGTAGTTGTTGATGAAAATGTTGCGCATGATGGTAAAAACCCATCCCTTGAAATTTGTGCCTTCTGTGTACTTGTCCTCGTTGTCGAGCACCTTAAGAGTGGTGTCCTGCACAAGGTCGAAAGCGTTTTCGCGGTTGGATGTAAGCATCATTGCGAAGTTGAAAAGGTTATCTTGGAGCTTAAGTATATTGGCTTGGAAAGTTGAAGTTGTCATATTTGCAGGTGTTAAATGGTAAGGAAAATGTCTTTGTTTTGTTTTGATGTTACAAAGTTATTACGCCTGAAGCCGGATTCAAAATCTAATTTGTTAAGAAAAGTTAAGCAAATATATATTGTTACATATTATATTTATATTATTGATTATGAGTAAAATACAATATGTACAAATTTATACAAAAGTTATACATTTGTGATTTGTTACACATTTTGTCAATATTTATCCATATATATTTATTAAAGTATGCACTCAACGATGTTGATATGAAACATGCGGAAATATAAAGTGGAAGGCTAAGGGAGTAACAGAGTCCATAAGTTAAGGAAATAGGTAGTCCCGTAGGGACTCAATATGGTAGCCGTGGGTCCTTGAGACCCACGGTAAATAATACAATCTAAGGTACCGGTGCCGTAGGTACCGAACACTCGCGCCCCCCGAGGATGTATTCAGCCCCTACAGGGCTGTGAGTCGTTTGGTTGATTTGCCTACCGTGGGTCTCATGGACCCACGGCTACCATATTGGTGCCCGCCGGGCACCGACATTTTGGGGGGGAGATTTGCTGCCGCAATTTTTAGAACTAAAGTCAGACCAAATTTTATATACACTTCATTATTTGCTCATGCCAATAAATTTCTGTAATTTTGCCAACATGAAAAAGAAAGATACATATAAGATATCATCGCTCCACCTCCTGCTAATTATTATATTAGCTGTGATAGTGACGGCATGCGCAAGTATAGGCCGACCGGAAGGCGGCCCGCGCGACGAAACACCTCCGGTGTATGTCTCATCCAACCCCGCGCCGGGAGCCACCAACGTCAACCGGCAGCAGATCGACATCTATTTCAACGAGAATGTGCAACTCGAAGACGCCTTCAACAAGGTAGTGGTGTCGCCAGCACAGAAAAACAACCCTCGCGTCTCGTCCAACGGTCGCCATGTGAAGGTGTTGCTGCAAGACAGTCTTCTTCCCAACACTACATATACCATTGATTTTGCCGACGCAATAAAGGACCTCAACGAAGGCAATGTGCTTGACGGCTTTGCCACATACTTCTCTACGGGCGACATCATCGACACCCTGAGTATTTCGGGTATGGTGCTTGAGGCGCGCACTCTCGAACCGGCACAAGGTATGCTCGTGGGAGTGTATTCAAATCTCTCCGACACAGCCATACACACCCTGCCGCTCGAGCGCATAGCCCGCACCAACCAACTCGGACAATTCTCCGTGCTCAATCTCAAGCCCGGCGATTATCGCATCTACGCTCTCAACGACCTTAACCACGATTTCCACTGGGACCGTTCGGAGGATATAGCTTTCTATGATGTGACCGTGTCGCCTTACGTAGAAAGTATAACAGTCACCGACACCCTGCGCTCGTCGTCCAATCAAGATTCTCTGGTGGTGCGCGAAGGCGTGGCTTATCTTCCCAATGACGTGCTTCTAACATGGTTCAACGAAGGCTACACGGCTCAATATCTCAAAGATTACTCGCGTCCCGAGCGACGACATTTCAATATCAATATGTCCACCAAGGCCGACACATTGCCGGAGATAACGATAGCGCGGGGCAAATATGAGGGAATGAAGGTGGACGATTTCGCCGTACTGCACAAAAACGCCACTCTCGACACCCTCGAATACTGGATTGCCGACACCACAGTGCTTGCCATTGACTCGCTATACCTGTCAGTGAAATATCAAGCCACCGACACCAACGATATGCTGTCGTGGAAGACGGATACGCTGCGATTCTTTTTCAAAGATCCTAAGGTAAAAGAGAAAAAGAAGAAAAAGAGCGAGGAGGCCGACACTCTGCCTCCACCTCCCGTGTATATGAAGCTGAAGGTTGAGTCAAGCTCTTCTCATGAGATATACGCTCCTTTGTCCATATCGTCGGACCAGCCGATCGACACATTCGACATATCGGCCTTACATCTTGAGGTTCAAGAGGACACACTATGGCTGCCCGTGACCGATTATCGCTACGAGGTGGACAGCCTTAACCCTCTGATGAGAAGAAAGATTTATAGCAACTGGACACCGGGCAGCAAATACAAACTATCAATCGACTCGGCGGCTGTCGGCGGTCTCTACGGAGAGTGGAGCAATAAGTTGACACATGAGTTCACGGTGAAAGAAAAGGAGAAATATTCCAACCTTATCCTGAACATTACGGGCGTGGACTCAACAGCCGTGGTGGAGCTTGTAGACAAGCAGGACAAAGTGGTGAGGACGGCACCTGTGGTCAACGGTGTGGCGCGTCTCGACTTCTTGGCTCCGGGTGTTAACTATGCGCGTCTTTTCATCGATAAGAACAACAACGGCGTATGGGATACCGGCAATTTAACCGACTCTATACAGCCCGAAGAGGTGTATTATTTCCCAAAGAAAATAAATCTAAAGGAGAATTGGGATATCGCCCTTGACTGGAATATATATGAGACGCCTCTCGACCTCCAGAAGCCTTATGAAATAAAGAAGAACAAGCCTAAACTCAAGAAAGGAGAAAAGGCACCCACGGATATGCCTGAGGAAGACGAAGATGATATGTTTGGCAACTCATTCGGCGGATTCAATGATCCTTACAGCAACGCACGGCGCAACAACAGCGGCATGCGCAACAATCAGCTAAGATGACACCGCCTGCAAATATTTAGTCTAAATGCGAAAAGCCGCGCCTAATCACAGGCGCGGCTTTCTCATAATTCCCAAAAAATATAATTATAAATAGTTGAAAAATATCTTTACCTAAAAAATCTTTGTTTACCTAAATTTACCTGCAATATATTGACAAGCTCAAAATCATTGATAGTCGGCGAAACGCTGCTGAAGACGCTTGCGAGCAAAGAAGATGCGGCTCTTCACTGTGCCGATAGGCATACCCATCTTGTCAGCTATCTCCTGATACTTGTAACCTTTGATGTGCATTGTGAACGGCACGCGCAGGTCGTCCTCGAATTTGCTCAATGCCTCGCTTACTTCGGTGATTGTAATAGAGTGCTCGGGAGCCTCGAAGCCTGAGTCCTGCGAGAGGTTGAGGTGGTAGAGGTTGTCGGTGGTGTCAACAATTGTGGCTGCGCGGCTGGCGCGGCGGTAGTTGTTGATGAAAATGTTGCGCATGATGGTAAAAACCCATCCCTTGAAATTTGTGCCTTCTGTGTACTTGTCCTCGTTGTCGAGCACCTTAAGAGTGGTGTCCTGCACAAGGTCGAAAGCGTTTTCGCGGTTGGATGTAAGCATCATTGCGAAGTTGAAAAGGTTATCTTGGAGCTTAAGTATGTTGGCTTGGAAAGTTGAAGTTGTCATATTTGCAGGTGTTAAAAGGTAATGAATTTGTCTTTGTTTTTGTTTGATGTTACAAAGTTATTACACCTTTCATCCGAATCAAAATCTAATTTGTTAAGAAAAGTTAAGTAACAAATTATAATTTGATTTTATAGTTATATGATTAATATACAATAACTTAAATCATTTGTAAAATTATACAAAAGTTATACAATCGCAATTTGTTACACATTTTGTCAAAATTCACATATAGCATACCATAGAACGTGAGAATAGTACGGATGTAGTTATTTTTTGTTTGCTAAACAAATATTATATATATAATGTCAAAAAAAAGTGCTAACTTTACAAATTATTTACTGTTTCTTTTGTTTATAAATCTGACAATATTTTTTTTCACCGTACTTACACCGATTTTATGATGCGTAGAATAAACATATTTATGGCTGCCGTGATGCTATGCGCGCTCATGGCGCCTGCAAAGACAAGCAGCAACAAGACAGAGATCTCTCAAAACCTAAACATATTCAATGCAATATACAAGGAGCTGCAAATGAATTATGTCGACTCTATTAACGCCCAAAAGTCGATACGCAACGCGATAGATGCTATGCTCGGGCAGATCGACCCTTATACGGAGTACTACTCTGTCGACGAGCAAGAAGATTTTACTTCAATGGCTTCGGGCGAGTTTAGCGGCATAGGATCGATGATAATACAGCGCAACGGACATGTGGAGCTGTCGCAGCCCAACTTTGACTCTCCCGCGCGCAAGGCAGGCATAAAGCACGGCGACGTAATCATAGCCATCGACGACTTCACCTTACCCGACGGATTCACCTCAACTGAAGCTACAAAACTGCTGCGCGGACAGGCCGGAACGAAAGTACGCCTTAAGGTGAAGCGTCCTTACGTGACCGACTCCATTGTTGATGTGGAAATAACTCGCGGCACCATACGCACCAACCCCGTGCCTTACTACGGTATGCTCAACGATGAAGTGGGATACATCAAACTCACCACCTTCAACGATCGTAGCGCAGCCGATGTGAAGAACGCTTTTCTTAATCTTAAGAAAGATCCTGCAATGAAGTCGCTCGTAATCGACCTGCGCGACAATGGCGGCGGATTGCTGGAGAGCGCCGTGCAGATAGCCGGATATTTCCTGCCAAAGGGAACGGAGGTGCTCCGCACTAAATACCGCGGCAAGGACAACGAAAAAATATACAAGACAACACAGGCTCCGCTTGACACAAAAATACCGCTTGCTTTCCTTATCAACGGCAACACGGCATCGGCATCCGAAATTCTTTCAGGCTCCATGCAGGATCTCGACCGCGCCGTGATAGTGGGCAACCGCTCATTCGGTAAGGGACTCGTGCAGTCAAGTCGTCCTATCCCTTACAACGGCACACTGAAGGTGACTGTGGCACGCTACTATATCCCATCCGGACGCCTTATTCAGGCCATCGACTATTCGCACAGAAATCCTGACGGCACTGTCGCACGTATTCCCGACAGCCTTACCAATGTGTTTCACACTCTTGCCGGTCGCGAGGTGCGCGACGGCGGAGGCATCACTCCCGACGTGAAGGTTGATCTCCCGGATCTCAACCGACTGACATATAATATATATGCCGATATGTGGACCTATGACTATGCCAACCGCTACGCCGCACGCCAGGGTTCAAATGCTCCGGATGCCGAGACATTCGAAGTCACCGACTCTATATTCGACGATTTCAAAGCCTTTATAGATCCCGCTAAATTTAAATATGACCGTCTGTGTGAATCCGGTCTTAGCCTGTTGCGAGAGACCGCTCAGCAGGAGGGATATATGACCGACTCAGTGGCAGCTCAGTTCGACCGACTCGCTGGTATGCTGAAACATGACCTCAACCACGATCTGGACTTCAATGCCAAGGAGATACGCCAGCTCCTCGACCAGGAGATTTCCAGCCGCTACTTCGACGACGCCACTATGATACGCCGCTCGCTGCGTGATGACCCTGATACAGCCGCTGCAGCAGCCGTGCTCTCTGACCCAAAACGATATCAGGAGCTGCTGGCTCCGTCTGCCAAACAAAAATAAATGGACGGCCAACTCAAAGATATAGGACAGCGATTTCTCACGCAATCGCGCGCCAAGGCTATGCAAGCCCTGCTGCGCGGAAAGCGTGCCAGGGTGTTTGGCTTGGCCGGATCGTCGGTGGCTGTGCTGCTATCGTCGCTGCCTAAACGCAAATCGCCGATGGTCGTGATAGCCGACTCGCTCGACGACGCAGGATATATCTACCACGATATGTCGAGGATGCTCGGCGAAGCAGCTGTGGCCATGTTTCCGTCGGGATACAAGCGAGATATAAAGTACGGACAAGAGGACGCCCCCAACCAAATACTGCGCACCGAGACCCTCAACCGCTGGTACACCGACAGGTCTCTGCAGGCTGTAGTCACGTATCCGGAGGCGTTGGCGGAGATGGTGGCTACGCGCGATAACCTAAAGCAGCATACTCTCTCAATAAAAAAAGGCGACACTCTCGACTTGTCGGAGATTCAAAAATGGCTGCGCGACAACGGTTTTACCGAGCAGGACTATGTGTACGAGCCGGGGCATTTCGCCGTGCGCGGCTCCATTCTCGATATCTACGGTTATTCGTCGGAATTGCCTTTGCGCATTGATTTCTTCGGCGACGAGGTCGACTCAATACGCACATTCAATGTGGAGACTCAGCTCTCAGAGCAGAAACTGCAAGGCGTGGACATCACCTCAAATGTGGCCAACGTGGCTAAAGGGCAGTCGCTACTCGAATTCATTCCCGCCGACACTCTTATCGCCGCGCGCGATATGCGCTACACATTAGAGCGTATCCGGGCTATAGGAGCGGAGGAGTTCTCTGAGAGTGCTATGATAGCCGACGAGGGCGACTCCTCGGCTATGCAGCGAGTGGTCGACGCTGATGACTTCTGCCGCCGCATCGAGGATTTCCGTCAGCTCCTATTCTCAGCTGCCGCATGCCCTGACAAGGCCGACAACAAGTCGGACATCGATTTCAGCTGCACTCCTCAAGGCATCTACCACAAGAATTTCGACCTCATAAGCGAATCCTTCAAGCAGCTTCTCGCCGACGGCTACACATTGTTTATTCTAAGCGATAGCCCTAAGCAGTTCGACCGATTGAAGGCTATTTTCGAGGACCGCGGCGACAATATATCTTTCACTCCGGTGGACGGCACTCTGCATGAAGGCTACGTGGACCACGGCACGAAGACTTGCGTATTCACCGACCATCAGATTTTCGACCGCTTCCACAAGTATTCGCTCAAAAGCGAGCGTTCGCGCAGCGGCAAACTCGCTATGTCGATAAAAGAGCTTACCTCCATTGAGGTGGGCGACTACATAGTGCATATCGATCACGGAATAGGCAAATTCGGCGGTCTGCTGCGCACGGATATAGGCGGTCGCACCCAGGAGATGGTGAAGCTGATATATCAGAACGACGACCTTGTGTTTGTGCCTATTCACGCTCTGCACAAGTTGTCGAAGTACCGGGGCAAGGAGGGAGTTCCTCCTAAAGTAAGCAAACTCGGCAGCGGCGCCTGGGATAGGATGAAGCAGCGCACCAAATCGCGTCTGAAAGATATAGCCCGCGACCTGATAAAGCTCTATGCGGCGCGCAAAGAGGAGCAGGGGTTTGCATTCTCTCCTGACTCGTATCTGCAGCAGGAACTGGAAGCGTCGTTTATATATGAAGACACTCCCGACCAGCTCACTGCCACAAAAGACGTGAAGGCCGACATGGAGAGTCCGCGGCCAATGGATCGCCTTGTGTGCGGCGACGTGGGCTTCGGAAAGACAGAGGTGGCGATACGCGCTGCATTCAAGGCTGCCACCGACAACAAACAGACCGCCGTGCTGGTGCCTACTACTGTGCTTGCTTATCAGCATTTCCGCACGTTCTCGGAGCGTCTCAAGGATTTTCCGGTGCGTGTCGACTATATATCGCGTGCACGCACGGCTAAACAGACCAAACAGATTCTTGCCGACCTTGCCGAAGGCAAAATTGACATAATAATCGGCACGCATAAGCTGATAGGCAAAAATGTGAAGTTTAAAGACTTAGGGCTTCTTGTCGTGGACGAGGAGCAGAAATTCGGCGTGGCGGTGAAGGAGAAGCTGAAGCAGATGAAGGTGAATGTTGACACGCTCACCATGTCGGCAACCCCTATACCGCGCACTCTGCAGTTCTCGCTTATGGGCGCGCGCGATCTTTCGGCCATCAACACTCCGCCTCTCAATCGCTACCCTATACTCACATCGGTCAACACGCTCAACGACGATATAGTGAAGGAAGCTCTTAATTTCGAGCTGTCGCGCAACGGCCAGGTGTTCTTCATCAACCATCGTATCGAGGGCCTTTATGATCTTGAGGCTATGATACGCCGCCTCGTGCCCGACGCTCGCATAGCCGTGGCTCACGGACAGATGCCCCCCGAGAAGCTTGAGAATATCATAGTGGATTTTGCAGCGCATGAGTACGATATCCTCCTCTCCACCACTATTGTGGAGAGCGGAGTGGATATGCCCAACGTCAACACCATCCTGGTCAACAACGCCCAGAATTTCGGTCTTAGCGAGCTGCACCAGTTGCGCGGGCGTGTGGGTCGAAGCAACCGCAAGGCCTTCTGCTATCTGCTTGTGCCGCCCGGACGTCCGCTCACACCCGTGGCGCGCCGTCGTCTGCAGGCCATAGAGAGTTTTTCTGAGCTGGGCAGCGGCATTCATATAGCCATGCAGGATCTCGATATTCGCGGAGCCGGAAATCTATTAGGAGCGGAGCAGAGCGGATTCATCGCCGACCTCGGCTATGAGGCTTATCAGACTATCCTGCGCGAAGCCGTGACCGAATTGCGCAATGAGGAGTTTGCCGATGTGCTGACTGCTGATGACGGCTCTACGCCGCGCGGCGAGACTGACTTCGTCACCGACTGCGTGATTGAGACCGATTTGGAGCTGCTTTTTCCCTTCGATTATGTGCCAATGGAGAGCGAGCGAATCAATCTCTACCGCGAGCTCGACAACATAGAGCGTGAGACGGATCTGCAAGCCTTTAAGGGGCGTTTGGAGGATCGTTTCGGCAAAATACCACACCAGGCCTCTGAACTGCTGCGAGTGCCGCGTCTGCGTCGTTTAGGCCACCGCCTGGGCATAGAGAAGATAGCCATCAAGCAAGGCCGCATGTATCTCTATTTCGTAGATGAGAGCAACAAGGCATATTATCAGTCGCCAATGTTCGGCAGGCTGCTAAGCTATCTGCAGCAGAATCCCAAACGCGTGGCCATCCGTGAGCGCAACGGCCGCAATAGTTTCTCCATCGCCGATGTACCCACAGTAGAGACCGCCGTAGCCATCCTCTCCTCCGTCCTAGAAATGCCCGCCTGACAGTCAGCCAGTCTATAAGCAGGAGATGCAAATTAATTAGGTTAATTTCGCTTTTTTTATTAACTTTGCACCGTGAATATTGATAATAACCAACCCCTTAAGACTCTAAAACTGAAGGATCATGAGATTCTTGATCCATTTTTGGAGTATCTTGCACCGACTTGTATAGATCTCAAGCCGGGCGAGGAGCTTACGGTCTATCGCACACAAAATCATGTGCCAGTGGATGACTACGGTGAGTCGCCTCGTCCTCGCAGAAAATATGGCGCTAATGCAATAAAGCAAAAATTATCCTCTGAAGAAGTAAAAGCCTTGCCGCCAAGAAAACGCGATAAAATTATGGGCGAATGGGGGCTTTCCTGCAACGATTCCGAGGAGTCTGCCCGTCAAAATTTCATATATACCTATGAATTCCTTAAAAAGAAAGGGGCGTCGAAGAGCGATCTTGAATCTTTTGTTGAGGAAAGAGGCGTCTACATATGTAGGTATACAATCACTTGTGAAGCCGGTCTAATCACTCCTTTCGACGAACATGGCCATGCGAACTTTTATCTATATGAGGACGTTAATTTGGAAGATCTGAGAGATAAAGAATACAACTATAAAACCATTGACTATCCCTCCAATGAAGACTGACAAAAATATAGTATATGTCGGCACTCTCCAGGCATTAGGACGACCATTCTCCATGTTGTACGTTGACAAGGAGAAGCATCAGCTGTATATTTTTGTAAGACTGTCCAACGATGCCTCCAACACTTATTTAGTAGCCGATGTGTCGCCAATTGAAGTTGAATCCTATATGAACGATGAGACTGGTCTGTTGAATATTCTAAGCCAAAAAATATATCGTCGGGCATCTATAACCGACGGCAAGATTTCCTTTGAAAGCGGCAGCTTCAACAACTTTGACCCGACAGAACGAATGAAGCAAATGAATAAGTTCGATCCGGAATTGTGCGATGATGACGTTTGGCTCGAAATATTTCTTAACAGAATTAATAATAACCAACCTATAGAAATTGCTTAAGATGACTATTACCATTGTAAACATCAGCCAAGGCCCTTATGAACTCAATAAGGAGGCTATTGAGAAGTTGGATTTAAAGCTTCTGTCGTTCAACATTACATCGCGTCTGCGCTATTCCGTGGATTCGGATTATGTGGGATTCCAGATTGACTTGTCGATTATGCAGCAGACAACGCAAGTGTTTAAAAGCGGCTTTCTCGTGGGGATGGCTATAGCCGACTGGTCAAAAGATTTGCAAAATGGGCTCGACTTGAATAATAATCGTGAGAAACTCACGGAAATTTGTAGAACGGTGTGGCTTGTGGCTACTGGTATAGTGGCTTTACAGACCGCAGATAGCAGCCATTTAAGGGGTATTATTCTTCCTGATATCAACTATGAGGCTTTCAGCAAGGATGTAATTCTGATTCCAAACACCTCCAAGTAGTTAAAGTCACAGTCATGGGCTAACTGGGATTGGTTGACTGAGACTGGTGGACTGGGAGGAAGCGTCCCGGAGGGACAGCCATTTTGTTAGCCGTGGGTCCTTGCGACCCACGGCTTGGGAGCACACTGAGGCACGGTGCTGTAGGTACCGGACATGATATCGAAGACAGAAGTTCCTATAAAGCGTTCCGCATTAGCTTGAAGCTATATAACAAATTTGTTATATGATAGCACATAAGACACAAAAGAGCCTTGACTGGGTGTTGACTAGGAAGAAGGTCGCCCTCGGCCTTCCGAAGCAACTGAGGTTTTCGCCATCCAGATGCCGGTGGACCGAGTGTAGGACACATAGTGGCATAATAAAAATAATACTTAATACTGCGAGCCCCGCTCGCCGATACTTGCGCAAAGCGCACAATACTGAGTGCAAAGCACTCCGATACTTTGCGCGCAGCGCATCAACGAGGGTTTCGCCATCCGGGTGCTGGTGGGCCGAGGTCGACCCACCTCCCAGTCACCTCCCGGTTAACCCTAGTCATACACTTAGATACGCCAATAGGGCCGGAGAAAGAGGATTCTCTTTCAAACGATAGCGCAGAAGCATAGTTAGGAATTGGAAGGGTTCGGTGTCGTCTTCTGTAATTATTTTACTATAGGAATAGCCTATCATTATGCCTCTTACCATTGTAGCACTATATACCATCCTATCACCTACCGGTACTGGACTCCAATACAAATATTCGGGCAACTTAAATGCTTGGAATCCCTCATATTCTTTTCTTTCTGCCAGCTCCATTACTTCTTTGAGTGGCTTGTCCTTAATGAGGCCACCAATCTCCTCCACGATTCCAGGAGTCAGCTGATTTTTATTTGGGATAATTGCAGCAAAATCCTTCAGCAACCGATAAATGTCTGAACCGTCAACATCATTTCTCAGAGAGATCACCAAATGTGTATCCGTCTGAGAAATTTCATAAATATCCTCCGGATATAAGGTGCGTAAGGCATTGATGCAAAAATCTGCTATTGATTCTTTCTTCACACGGTACTTTAGCGAGCTACATAGATCATCAAGAGGTAGTGCATAAAACGTGGCAATTCCGTAGCTTGAATATCTTCCCATAAATATCAGTTTTATCGAGTCATATTTGTCTTTCAGGTTAGTGTGTTACATGTACCTGGAAAGGACAAGCAAAATTAGTAAAATATCCTCATTTATCATAATTAATTGTGAAAATAAATTATAATATCGGACGCTGAATTTTAAGACAGAAG